>CALJFR010000018.1 GCA_938073745.1 uncultured Flavobacteriales bacterium | reverse complement strand
AGTAAAAGCATCTGTATTACAAGATTTAAAATTAGAAAGAAAAAGAGATTGGATTGATACTGAATTTAATTAAATCTTACCCAATTTTCAATCATTTTCAACCCATTATCTGTCAAAACTGATTCTGGATGAAACTGAACTCCCCTAACGTTTAATTCTTTATGTTTAAATGAGCTTATGAATCCATCTTCATTTAATGAAGTGATCTCAAGACATGTAGGTAAATTATCTTTATTTACTACCCAGGAATGATATAAACCTACATTAATTTGTTTATTAATGTCTTTAAAAATGTAATCATTATCAATAATAGATATTTTTGTAGAGACTCCGTGATTAACATCTTTCAAATTACACAAACTTCCGCCAAAATATTCATAAATAGCCTGATGTCCAAGACATACTCCAAGTAATGATTTGTTAAGACTAAGTTGTATAATCTCTTTCAAATTTTTATGCTCCTTGGGAAGGCCAGGACCAGGGGAGAGAATAATTTTTTCAAATGAATTAATATCAGAAAGATTTAATTCATCATTTTTAATAACTTCTACATAATCATTAAATTGTTTTACATAATGGTAAAGATTATAAGTAAAAGAATCATAATTGTCGACAATTAAAATTTTCAAAATTTAAAGGTATAATTCTGCAAATTCTCTAAATGCTCCATTACCTCCAGATGATTTTAATAGAATTATATTTGGAATTGATTTTATTTTATTTACGGCATTTGTAGGACAAGCAGCAATTCCCACATTTGATAAAAGTTCAAAACAATTTATATCATCTCCTATATATGCAATTTCAGACATTTTAACATTTTCTTTTTCACAAAAGTCATTAATAAATTGAAACTTATTTTCAATTCCGTGAAAATCATAGTCTAAAGATAATTTTTCAGCTCTATTTCTATTAATTAATCTATCTTCAGAAGTTAATATTCCTACTTTAAATCCTTTTTTCTGCAATAACTTCATACCCATACCATCATAGCAACTGAATTTTTTGAATTCATCTCCATTTTCTGTATAATACATACCACCATCTGTTAAGACTCCATCAACATCGCTTAAAAAGATTTTTATTTTCATATTATTCTTTTTTGATTAATAAATCTAAAAATTAAAATAAACTAAGTTCCATTATTTTGCTTTTCAGTCTTGACTTAGCTAAAAAATTCTTTTCTAATTCACTGGCAAAAGGAACTGGCGAATCTAAACTTGAACATCTTAAAACTGGAGCATCTAAAAAAGTAAAACAATTTTCAGAAATTAAAGAAGAAATATCAGCTCCAAATCCACCAGTCATACAGTCTTCATGTAATACCAAAGCCTTACCTGTTTTTTTTACAGATTCAAAAATCATTTCAGAATCTAAAGGAATTAGAGTTCTCAAGTCAATAATTTCACAAGAACAATCGATCTCATTTACAACTTCAATAGCCCAATGAACCCCTAAACCATATGTAATAATTGTTAAATCATTTCCATTATTTACAATATTAGCTTTTCCTAGTGCAGTGGTATAATAATTATCAGGGACATCTTCAGAAATACTTCTGTATAATGCTTTATGTTCAAAAAACATGACTGGATTTGGATCATTTATAGAAGCATTCAGCAAACCTTTAGCATCTTTAGGAAATGCAGGATAAACAACTTTCAAACCAGGAGTGTGAGTAAACCACGCTTCATTTGATTGTGAATGAAAGGGTCCTGCTCCTACTCCAGCACCTGTAGGCATCCTAATAACAACATCTGCATTTTGATTCCATCTATAATAAGATTTTGCTAATAAGTTAACTATTGGGTTAAAACCTGAGCTGACAAAATCTGCAAATTGCATTTCAACAACAGATTTAAAGCCATTTATTGACAAGCCATAGGACGCACTTACTATTGCAGATTCACAAATTGGAGTGTTTCTTATTCTGTCTTTACCAAATTTAGCTACAAATCCATCTGTAATTTTAAAAACTCCGCCATATTCAGCAATATCTTGTCCCATTATAATTAAATTGTCATGCCTCTCCATACTTTGACTTAAAGAATTAGAAATAGCATCTACTAATCTTATTTTGGAAAAATTATTATTTGGGCTATTTGAGATATGTGAAAATGGCTTAAATATATCTGAGAGTTCATTTTGTTGAACAGAGATAGTACTTTCTTCATTTTCTGCGCTAAGCCAACTTTCATTTATTTCTATTTTTATTTCTGATTTAATAGCATTCATCTCTTCTATGCTTAAAACATTAGATTCAACTAAAAAGTTTTCGTAGTTTGAAATAGGATCTTTTTGAGCCCATTTATTCATAAGATCTTTGGGAACATATTTTGTTCCAGAGGCTTCTTCATGGCCTCGCATTCTAAATGTCATACACTCAAGTATTACAGGTTTTGAGTTTTTTATAATATCTTTCTTTATTTGTTTTACTGAGTTGTATACTTCAAGAATATTATTTCCATCAATTGTATATGCGTCAATTCCATAACCTACTCCTTTATCAGCAAAACTATTGCAATTATATTGTTCAGAATTTGGAGTAGATAGGCCATAACCATTATTTTCAATAATAAAAATCACTGGTAAACCCCAAACAGAAGCAATATTTAAAGCCTCGTGAAAATCGCCTTCACTTGCACCTCCATCACCAGTAAAAACAATAGTAATCTTATCATTCTTTTTAAGCTTATTAGCAAGTGCAATACCATCAGCAACACCTAATTGAGGTCCAAGATGTGAAATCATCCCAATAGTTTTAAATTCTTTTGTGCCAAAATGAAAAGATCTATCTCTACCTTTAGTAAATCCGCTTTGTTTTCCTTGAAATTGAGAAAACAATCTATTTAAAGGGATATTTTTAGAAGTAAAAACTCCTAAATTCCTATGCATAGGTAAAATAAATTCATCTTGATCAATGGCAAGAGTTGAACCAACAGATATGGCCTCCTGACCAATTCCAGAAAACCATTTTGAAATTTTACCTTGTCGAAGAAGAATTAACATCTTTTCTTCAACCATACGAGGCTTTAAAATACATTTATATAAATGTATTAATTCATCATCATCAAATTTATTTCTGTTAAATTTCATCTGTATCAAATTTACATTCAAAAGTATTGAATAATTCTTTACTTTGTATAAAAATGGAAATGTATTGGAAAGAAATATTTGTTTTTATAATTATAATTTTCTTACTAATAATATACATACTAAAATAGGATAACAATTAGAGTGAATATCAAAATTATCAGTTTGATTTTTTAAATAAAATGAAAACAAAATTTATCATAAATCCTATAGCTGGAACTGGAAAACAAATTGATATTACTAATCAAATTAAGAGGCTAATAGATAAAAATAAATTCAATTTTGATCTTGATTTTACACAACGACCAAATCATGCAACTGAATTATCTGAACTAGCAATAAAAGAAAATTACGAACTTGTTGTAGCTATTGGTGGTGATGGCACTGTCAGTGAGTGTGCAAAAGCATTAATTGGATCAGAAACAGCATTATCGGTAATTCCATGTGGATCAGGAAATGGATTTGCTTATCATTTTAAAATTAATCGAAAAATTGAGGATGCAATTGTTCAATTAAATAATAATCAAATAAAATATATAGACAGCTGTAGTGTGAATCATTTTCCATTTATAAATGTTTCTGGAATTGGATTTGATGCTCATATAGCTAATCTTTTCGCTTCTACAAAAAAAAGAGGATTTTTATCATACATAAAACTAACTATAAGAGAATTAAGCTATAAGGCAAGAGAATATGAGATTCAGTATAATGATATTTATCGGAAGACTAAGGCCTTTGCTATAGTATTTGCCAATACTAGTCAGTATGGAAATGACGCAAGAATAGCACCTAATGCAATTACAAATGATGGTTTGATTGATTTTGTAATAGTAAAAAAGTTTCCGAATTGGAAAATACCATTTTTCGTTTTAGATGTTTTAAGAGGCCGAACTCATTTAAATAAAAATGTAGAAATATTAAAATTAAAAGAATTAAATATTAAAACTGATAATAAAACTATACATCTTGATGGAGAAGTTAAAAAAGTTAATAGCCCAATTAATATAAAAATTTCAGATAAAAAATTAAAAATATTTGTTCCATAATGAAGAAAAAAAATAAAAAACTAACCGTATACTCAACCAATCCTAATTTTGAATACAATGAAGAAAATGATGAAAATCTTCCAATAAATCCTGAAGATCAATTATTAGAGGTATGGATTGATAAACATCGAGCCGGAAAGACAGCTGTGATTATTAAAGGTTTTATAGGTGATTTATCTGAACTCAAAACTCTTTCAAAAAAATTAAAAACTAAATGTGGAGTTGGAGGAAGCGTAAAGAATGGAGAAATCATTATTCAAGGAAATGTTAGAGATAAAATAATGGATATTTTATCTCAAGATGGTTTTAAATATAAAAGAGTTGGTGGATAAAAGTTTATGACTGTGCCCAGAGCGGGAGTCGAACCCGCACGTCCTTAGGACACATGACCCTCAATCATGCCTGTCTACCAATTCCAGCACCTGGGCAAAAGACAAATATAAAAAAGAATCCCGCTAGTTGCGGGATTATTTTTATTAAGTGACCTGGCTGGGGCTCGAACCCAGGACCCTCTCCTTAAAAGGGAGATGCTCTACCAACTGAGCTACCAGGTCAAATAAATCGGCTGCAAATATATTACTTTTCTTAACTATAATAATTCTTTTTATAAAAATTATTAATCCAAGAATTTAATAAGTTTTTGAAAGAATATTAATTTATATTTGGTAGAACATTTCAATTAATATGAAAAACGTTTATTTAGTTGGTTTTATGGGCTGTGGAAAGACTAAACTTGCAAAAAAAATCGCAAAAAACCTAAAATTAGATTTTATTGATACTGATTTTGAAATTGAAAATAAACATTCAAATTCTATCAATAATTTATTCAAATATAAAGGAGAAGAATTTTTCAGAAAAGAAGAAAAAAAATTAATTAAAGAAATTGCAAAATTTAATAATAGAATAATTGCTACAGGTGGTGGACTTCCTTGCAACAATAAAAACTTTGATCTTTTACAAAGATCTGGAATAATAATTTATTTAAAATATAACAAGAATAACTTGTTTAAACAATTAGTTAAAAGTTCAAATAAAAGACCACTAATAAAAGATTTAAATAAAAATGAGTTAAAAAAATATATTGACATTACATTAGATAAGAGAGAAAAAACATATAAAAAATCAAATAAAGTAATTAGCTGTGATTATTTATCAGAAAAAGAAATTTTAAGACAGATAAACTCCTTTATTACTTCCTTTTAGTTCAACTTCAATATACTCTTTTAATGTTGTAGATAAGGACAAACCAACATAATTAGCTTTTACAGGAAAAGTATTATGGTTTCTATCAATTAAAACAAGTACCGCCATTTTCTTCACACTAGTATCTAGAAAAGTTTTAAAAGCATATGTAAGCGTTTTACCAGAATGGAGAACATCATCAATTAATATAATCACTTTATTTTTGAAGTCATTCTCAGTAAATTTTGTGCTAACTTTATTAAATGGCTTATCCCTATCCACATCTAAACTAAACACAGTGGTCTTTAATGTGGAAATTGTATTTAAATGAAATTTTACTTGTTCAGCAATCAACGACCCTTGTGCACCAATACCTACTAAAACAATTTCTTTTTCAGAAAAATTGTCTTCAAAAACTTGCCAAGATAAACTAAGAATCTTTTGGTTAATTTGATTACTATCTAAAATTTTAAGGACGTCACTCATACTCGCAAATTTAATTATTTATAAGCATAATTTATTTTTTTTCGTATAAATATTTTAAAATTAATTTAATTTTTTAATATATGAATTAAAAGTTTATTTAAATATAATTTAAATACTGATTTACAATGTATTATATTTTTATTTTGACATATTGTCATGCGGTTATTTTGCTAAAAAAACAGAAAAATAATTGATATTTTTGATTTTGTAATTTTGTAAAATGAGAATTGACGTGTTAACAATATTTCCAAAATTTTTTGAGAACGCATTTGATTTTTCAATTGTTAAAAAAGCTAAAGAAAAAAATCTTATTACAATTGAAATTCATGACATAAGAAATTACTCAAGCAATAAACAAAAAAGTGTTGACGACTATCAATTTGGTGGAGGCTCTGGAATGGTAATGAATATTCAACCTATATTTAATTGTATCGAAAAACTTAAAAAAGAAAGAGTCTATGATGAAATTATATACCTATCCCCTGATGGAGAGAAATTAAATCAAAATTCCTCTAACACCCTTTCATTAAATAAAAATATGATTTTTTTATGCGGACACTATAAAGGAATTGATCATAGAATAAGAGAAAACTTAATAACTAAAGAGATATCCATAGGAGATTATGTTATTACTGGAGGAGAACTCGCTGCTTGCGTTCTGGCAGATAGTATAATAAGATTAATTCCTGGAGTAATTTCTGATGAAACCTCTGCACTAAGCGACTCGTTTCAAGATAATTTACTACCCCCACCTATTTATACACGCCCATCAGAATTTAATGGATGGAAAGTACCAGAAGTTTTATTATCTGGAGATCAAAAAAAAATTGAAGCATGGAGAGAAAAAAAGTCATTTGAAAGAACAAACAGTCTTAGACCTGATTTATTAAAATAAAAAACAAAAGAATTTCTTTTAAATAGTTGAAAAATTATCATTAATATTGCAAACCAATTTTCAAACAGATAAAAAACATGGATTTAACATCAGAGATAGCTAAAGAACTTATACCTTCATCTAAACTACCTAACTTCAAAGCTGGAGATAGCATAACAGTTTTTTATAAAATTAAAGAAGGAGACAAAGAAAGAATTCAGTTTTTTAAAGGAGATGTATTACAAAGAAGAGGGTCTGGTACTACTGAAACATTCACTATTAGAAAGATATCTAATGGTATTGCTGTTGAACGAATTTTTCCAATAAATTCTCCATCAATTGATAAAATTGAAGTAAATAAAAAAGGTAAAGTTAGACGAGCTAGAATTTTCTACTTAAGAGATCTTACTGGTAAAAAAGCAAGAATTAAAGAATTAAAGAAAAAATAATTATTTTTTTATTATAAAGAATTCTGTTCTTCTATTTAGTTCTCTCATTTCATCACTAGAATTATCATTTTTTGGATTTTCCTCCCCGTAACCCTTGTATTCAAGTCTATTTTCTGCAATACCAAAAGTAATAAGCTTATTATAAACAGATAAAGCTCTTTCTCTAGAAAGCTTTTTGTTATAATCTAATTCACCTAAATTATCTGTGTATCCATTTATTGAAATTATCATACTACTATTTATCTTTAAATATTCTGCAAACTCAAGAATAATTTCATTTGAAACCTCATTTAACTCATATGAATCTAATTCAAAATATATATTATTTAATAAAAATGATTCTCCCTCTACTATATCTTTTAATTCAAAATTTAAATTAGAAGGAGAAAGAAATTCATGATTTTCAGAACTTATATATTGAGAATTAAATGAGTACCCCTTTTTTTTAACAGTAATTAAAACATCATCATCCTTTGACAATGTAAGAGAGGCTGCATATTCCCCATTTTTTACCTTTATGACCTTAACCTCTTTAGTGTTTATATTTTTAATTTCTATTTCAACATCATTAATATTTTCACCATTACTACCAAATAGATCTCCTTTAATAAAAAACACTCTTTCAGGTTTAGCTTCACTATATAAATCAAAAGAATATAAATCCCAACCGCCTATTCCTTCCAGATTATTTGAAGCAAAGATTGCTTGATTTCCATCAGTACTAACAAAAAGAGAAATTTCATTAAACTTACTATTTATTGGATATCCAATATTAATTGGCTTACTCCACATATTTAAAGAATCTTTTCTAGAATAAAATATATCATAACCACCTAATGATGGAAAATTATCTGATGCAAAAAACAATGTTTTACCATCTGTATGTAAAAAAGGAGATTTTTCATTATTTTCACTGTTAATCTCAGGACCTAAATTAATTGGCTTTGACCACAAACCATTATTATCCTTATTAATAATGTAAAGATCTACCCCACCATAACCTCCCTCTCTGTCACTAGCAAAAATTATACTCATACCATCAGATGATAATGAGGGTTGTGACTCCCAACTATACATTGGACATATTTCCTTTCCGAAGCTTTGTATATCACCCCATTTCCCATCTTTTTTTTCAGAATAAAAAATATCACAATTATTGTAATTTCCACTAACTCTACTACATTTAGTGAAGAAAAGTAAATTATTATCAATACTAATACAAGCACCACCCTCATTATCTTCAATATTAAATGGATAAGAAAGTGGCTGGCCAACACTAAAAATATCATTTTCCATTTTACTTGAGATAAACTCTTCTTGAAATGTAGGTGTAATAATGTCAATACCCTTTTTCAAATATCTTCTTGTAAAAAAAATTAATTCCTGATCTGGAGATATTGCAGGCAAATACTCATCATACTCTGTTGAAACGCCTTCAATTATTAATGGATTAAACGGAACCGGATTACTTATAATATCTGCAAGTTGTTGTGCTTTAGGAAGAAATGTAACAGCATTGTTATAATATTTACCTATTAAACCATTATTAATACTTTTTTGAAGGTAATTAGCTGAAGATATAAAATCCTTTTGCAGATAAGCTATTTCTCCTAATACATAATAAATGATTGGAAAATTATCTTCACATACATATAAAACTTCATCTGATAAGTCTTGAGCTTTAATGATATCACCTTCTAACCATGCCAGCTCCGCTTTCAAAGCAGTGAAGACAGGATGATCATCTGTATTTTTTAATAAAGAATTAGCTTGAAAAAAATCCTTACTTTGTATAAGCTTATTAATTTTTTTAAACTCTCTTTTATTTTTGAAAGAATTTAATTCACAGTCCTGAGCAAAAGTTACTCTACTAAAAAAAAGCAAAAAAATTAAAATTACTCTCATTTAACCCTTAATTGACCGTCAGAGGAAGCAACTATTGCAGCAACTGTAGCATCACCTGTTACATTAACAACAGTCCTAAGCATATCTAAAATACGATCAACGGCAAATATTAATGCAATACCCTCTGGATCGATTCCTACAGAACTTAAAACAATAACAAGCATAACCATTCCTGCTCCAGGAACAGCTGCAGCACCAATAGAAGCTAGAGTTGCAGTTAAAACAATTGTTAATTGGGACGACAAGTCTAAATCATATCCAAAAGCTTGAGCTATAAATACTGCAGCAACAGCTTGATATAATGATGTTCCATCCATATTAATAGTAGCTCCAAGTGGTAAAACAAAAGAAGAAACTTCTTTAGATATTCCTAGATTATTTTCACATCTATCCATAGTAACTGGTAATGTAGCGGCGGATGAAGAAGTAGAAAAAGCTAACATCTGTGCTGGAGATATTGCTTTAAAAAAATCTAAGTATTTAATATTAGTAAAAGTTCTTAAAAGAATAGGATAAAAAACAAAAATCATGAGCAACAATCCACAAATTACTGTTAATGAATAATAACCTAAAGCAATAAATAAATCTACACTTGCACCAAAATCAACAACCAAAGAAGCTAGCAAGGCAAAAACCCCATAAGGAGCCATTCTCATAATTAAATCTACAATATGTAGTATGATATCATTAATACCATCAAAGAAACCTCTAACATATACTGTTTTTTCTTTTGGAAGCATAATAATTGAAATCCCAAACAATATTGCAAAAAATATTATTTGAAGCATATTTTTATTTTTAGATGCAGATTCAAAAATATTGGTTGGCACAACATCAACTAAAAATTGTAATGGACCGCTACTTTCAACCAAAAGGGCATCATTAATTTTTAAATCCGCTTTAGAAGAATATTTTTCTCTTAACTCAATTTTTTTATCATTAGAAAAACTATTTCCAGGACCTACCAAATTAACTAAGCCTAATCCTAGGCTAACAGAAAGAATAGTAGAAAAAAGATAGAGCATAATAGATCTAGATCCTATTTTGGATAATCTTGAAATATCCGATAAAGAAGCAACACCTTTAATTAACGAGGCAAATACTAAAGGAACTGCAATAAGCTTTAATAAATTAACAAAAATTACTCCAAAAGGTTTTATCCAGTCATTAGTAAAATTATTTAAACTAAAATGATAAGCTAAAATTCCAAAAAATACGCCAAGAATCATTCCAATAATTATTTGCCAATGTAGAGCCAATCTTTTCATATTATATTTTATTTGTTTTACTTCTTAAATAATGGTCAACTAATACTAATGCAGTCATAGCCTCAACAATTGGTACAGCCCTAGGCAATACACAACTATCATGCCTTCCACTAGTGTTAATCAATACTTTATCTCCGTTATTATTAATTGACTCTTGAGGTTTCATTATTGTTGCAACTGGTTTAAAATCAACAGAAAAATAAATATCATTCCCATTTGAAATTCCTCCTTGAATTCCTCCTGAGTTATTGGATTTAGTATTACCATCATAATCTAGAATAATATCATTAACTTCACTTCCAAGTAGTTCTGTTTGAATTAAACCATAATTAAATCCTTTTACTGCATTTATTGATAACATTGCCTTTGCTAAATCAGCATGAAGCTTATCAAAAACAGGCTCTCCCCATCCTGGTGGAACTCCTTTTGCAACAGCAGACACTACTCCTCCAACTGTATCTCCATAATTCTTAACATTATTAATCAATGACATCATTTCTTTAGCTTTTTCTTCATCTGGGCATCTTAATGAATTATCATCAATCTTTGAAAGATCTAAATCAAGATAAGATTTTTCTAGCTTTATATTTTTAACTTTTGATACATATGCAAAAATTGACACCCCAAGTTTAGTAAGTAATAGTTGTGCAATAGCACCAGCAACAACTCTTATTGCTGTTTCTCTTGCTGAAGATCTTCCCCCTCCTCTATAATCCCTTATACCATATTTTTTATCATATGTAAAATCTGCATGAGAGGGTCTATATGTATTTTTTAAAGAATCATAATCTTCAGATTTATGATCTTTATTTTTAATAACAAATCCTATTGGTGTTCCAGTGGTTATTTCATTAAAAATGCCTGAAAGAAATTCCACATTATCAGATTCATTTCTTGAACTAGTTAACTTAGATTGCCCAGGCCTTCTTCTTTTAAGTTGTTTATTTATAAAATCAAAATCAATTTTTAAACCTGCCGGACATCCATCTATTATACCTCCAATTGCAGTTCCGTGAGATTCTCCAAAAGAAGAAAGTTTAAAAATTTTTCCAAATGTATTACCCATTGCAGGCAAATATAATAATAATGTTTTGGCTTAATTTTGTAATTTTGTCTTATATGAAAACAGTAATCAAAAACATATCTCAACTAGTTCAATGTGATGATAAAAAACTGAGATTTAGAGCTGGAAATGATATGAATTGCTTAAAAACAATTGATAATGCATATATAGAAATTGAAAACGGAAAAATTAGCAGTTTTGGAAATATGGATCAATGGAATGGAATAACTGATTGGAATTCAACAACAATTATTGATGCCGAGGAAGGATTAGTTTTACCTACGTTTTGTGATAGTCATACCCACTTAGTTTTTGCTGAAAGTAGAGAAAGTGAATTTAATGATAGAATAAATGGACTCTCCTATCAACAAATTGCTAAAAATGGTGGTGGAATTCTAAATTCTGCAAAAAAGATTCATCAAATAGATGAAGAAATTCTTTATAAAAGATCACTAAAGAGATTAAATAAATTAATTAAACTTGGAACTGGGGCAATTGAGATTAAAAGTGGATATGGATTAAGCGTTGAATCGGAACTAAAAATACTAAGAGTAATAAAGAAATTAAAAGAAACAACTCCAATTTGCATAAAATCAACATTTTTAGGTGCTCATGCTGTACCAGAAAGATATAAGGGAAACAAAAATGAATATATTAATTTAATTATAAATGAGATGCTTCCTAAAATAGCATCTAATAATTTAGCCGATTATATTGATATCTTCTGTGAAGAAGGTTATTTTACTAATGAAGATACAATTAAAATTCTTCAGGCTGGAAAAAAATACAATTTACAAGGCAAAACACACGTTAATCAATTTAATAGCTTAGGAGGCGTAAAAAGCAGTATAGACAACGATTCTCTTTCAGTTGACCATCTAGAAATTATGAATGATGATGATTTTCTAGCATTTAAAGGATCAAAGACTATAGCAACAATTTTACCATCTTGCTCTTTTTTTCTAGGGATTCCATATTCTCCTGCAAAAGAATTTATAGCTAGAAATATCCCCATAAATTTAGCAAGTGATTATAACCCTGGCTCTTCACCAAGTGGAAATATGAATTTAGTAGCAGCGTTAGGAAGTATTAAATTAAAGATGAATGCTGAGCAAGTAATTAATGCAACTACTTTAAATGGTGCCTATGCTATGGGAATAGAAAATAAATTAGGAACAATATCAGTAGGAAAGATGGCTAATCTAATTATTACAAAACCAATACCAAATTATCAATATTTACATTATTCATTTGGAGAGAATTTAATTGACAAGGTTATTATCGCTGGAGAAGAATATAAATAAAAAACCCAAGAAAAAATCTTGGGTTTTAAGTTAATTATTTATCGGAACTCCTTTTACGTTTCATATAATAAAAATGAGTGATATAGTCATCTGTGTTAGCATGACTTGCATTTACAAACTCCCAACCTAATTTTGAAGCCTGATATAATGCATCTGACATATGAGAACACACTCTAGCCATTTTATTTAATTCAACTTGCTCAGGAGTAACCCTTCCTGTATCAAAACGAATAAAATGCTTGTACTTACTCTTAATCATGCCTTTCATTTTAGCATCTCCTGGAGCACCATCTCTTGCCGCAAGTTCTCCTTGTCCCATCATCTTTTCTTCATCTGAAGTAGTTGATTGTACACCTTCAATGATCATGTATTCATAATCAGATGGTGTTTTTTTGACCATTTTATCCATCTTAGCATTGCTTCCTTTCTTTGATCTTTTTTGAGCAACTGACATAAGTGGAATTGTTGCAACAAGAATCAATAATAATATATTTCTCATTTTTATTTTTTTAAATTTTTTGTTTTTATTTAACGTAAATCTACTAATTTTTATTGTCCACCTAAAATTATAGGAAGATCACCTTCTCCATTTCCGATAACAACAACCTTAGCGTTAGGAGATTTTGAAATTTCTTGAGTAGCTTCTATCCCTTTCCATTTAAGTAGCTGTGGGGTAATAGTTCTAGTAACAATTTTTTGAAACTCTGAAATCCCTTTAGCTTCAATTTCTTTTCTCTCTGCCTCCTTTCTTGCTTTATCAATTTTAAACTCGTACTCTAGTGATTCTTGCTCTTGCTTTAATTTCTGTTCAATAGCTGTTCTAAGAGTTTGAGGAAGGGTTACATCTCTAATAAGGATAGCATCAAGCATTAAATGCTTAGCTTCAATGTTAATTTTTGTAGCAGCATATATTTCATCTTCGATAGCTTCTCTCTTTGTTGAATATAGTTCTTCCGGCAGATAATTACCAATTACTTCTCTGGTAACAGATCTAATTTCAGGTTTAATAATTCTTTCCAAATAATCCTTACCAATATTATCATGTAAGAAACCTATTTGACTAGCAACTGGTTGATATCTAAATGACAAATCAATTTTTATTGAAAGTCCATTTTTTGAAAGAACCTCCATTTTTTCAAAAGTATCTTTTAGTTTAACATCATATACATGCATCGTATTCCATGGAGCTATAATATGAAATCCTTGTGGATAAACAGTTTCTTTATCTAAACCTCCCCCAAATTTTTTAAACAACACACCTTTTTCTCCCGGCTCAATTGTCACAAACATACTTGAACCAAAAAGTACTATAAAAATTAATCCTGCTATTCCTGTTACTAATGCCCTTGGCAATCCCTGATTTTCCATTGTTTAATTATTTAATTGTTGATTTAATTTTTTTTGATCTTGCTTTCTCTTATTTAAGGTGCTAATATAAGAATTAGCTTTTTTATCACCTAGTGCTTTGGCTTTTTTTGCCCAATCTATAGCGGCCTCTAGATATCCCTTTATTTCCGATGCTAAAGCCATATTAAAAGAGGCTTTTGATGCTATTTCTTTGTCATTAAGATTAGCAACTTCCTTCCATATGTTAATGGCATCATCCCATTTATTAGCTTTAACACTTTTACTTGCTTGTTTAAAAGCATCTTCTTTTCCAACGTAATAAATTCTTTTAGCTTGAATCCAAACAGGAGATATTCTTTTTCCATATTGGATACCAGCAAAATCTCCGGACTGTTTTATAGCAATACTTCTATAAGGCAGATTTCTTTCTGCTTCTTCTCTAGAATTTCCCCATGCTGAAAACTCTTTTAATTCCGTAAATTTATTTTCATCTACAATAATTTTATTTAGATTATCATAAATTCTCCATCCAGAAACAATTTTCATTTCAAGGATTGCTTTGTGACGCACCTCTTTAATCTTAACTCCTTTTCTTTTAACTATACGTGTTATAGGTTTTCCAAAAACAATTCTAGAATCAGAATCAAATGTCTCTAAAACAATTAAAGCATCAGCATCATAGGATTTACAAATTTTACTTACTTTTTTCCATTTTAGTGGATCTGAAAATGATGAGGTTCCAGTTCCTTTTAATTCTAATCCTCCAATATTTTTTGGAGTAAACCTGTCCGAGTTACTTAGTAGGTTTACTAAACCATCTAAACAATATTCAGAACCTCTTTTATCAGTACCAATTCCTTCACCACTAACTAGTCCTTCGATAATATTGCCAGCAAGATTTTTTTTAGATGGAGTTGTTCGATTTGCAATAACTACAGATTTAATATCCTGTGATAATGTAATATCAGCAGGTCGTTGCATTGATACTACAACTGAGGAGGTAGTACAAGATGTTACAAAAAATAAGAAAGAAATTGAATAAAAAAATAAAGCTCTCATAATTTTAGATTAAACCATTGTACTTTCTTACAAACCATTCAAATGATATTAATAGTAACAAAATTAGCAAAATCAATTCATAATCAATCAGCTGTATTAATTTATCTTCAAATCTAGTAGAAACAAAATTATCTTTATCTTCATTTAAATTGTTTATTAAAAGATTCAAATTTGCAAGGTTATAAGATTTCCCACCACTAATTTTACTTAAATCATTCAATATTTGATGATTCGCAATTTTATTTAAGAACTCAACATTTATTGGCTTAATATTTATTTTACCTTTTTTTTCATAGTTCCTTTTTTCAACCTTGGCGAAAATTTTGTAAGAGTCAGGATTTAAATTTCCTAAATCAATATAATATTTTTCTTTTTTCTTATTAAACAAATATCGATACTCTTCATTATTTGAATTAACTAATAAAAGTGAAATATCATTATCATTATTTAAATTATAATTATCATCATAAACTTCAGCTTCAAAAACTATATTTTCATTTTCATTACTTTCTTTATCATAATACAATCTAAATTTACTTTTATCTTCTTTGATAATTAGGTATTGTAAAACCTTGTTTATTAGCTCATTAAAATTTTCAAAACTATCGTTTAGTTTATAATCATTTATCTTCCATCTCCAATAACCTTCACCTAAAAATACTCCTACTTTATTACTATTGTAATTATCAAAAAAGCACAATGGACTCTCAGTGATTGTATTAGCATATTGTTGATATGCAATAGGATTAATTAATGGTGAAGAATTATAAAAACCAAAAGATGTAAGAATAGGTGGAGAAAGATTAATCATTTTTTCAATGCCTTTAGAAATTTTAAATGATAAAAAATTATCATTTATCTTAGGAAATACTTCATTGTTATAAGATTTTCTATTAAAATTTATATTTGGAATTAATTTTGAATATAGATTTAGTTCTTGCTTTGGAAAAATTAACAAAGGAATATTCTCATCAAAGATATCATCAATAATTTGGATATTTTCTTTTGAAATAGAATGAAGAATAACCAAATTATAATCTGAAAAATTTGTTTTTAAATTGTTAGACTTAACAATATCTAAATCATAATCTTTGTTATTTTCAATCACACCTACTACTGATGCAATATCTGGATGTGAATCATCATGTATAAAAAGTATTTTATATTTAGAATTAATTACATCTACATAAAACATAAATGAATTATTTATAATATTATTCTCATTTTTTAGAGTACTGAGAACTACTTTAAAAGCCTGAACACCAACTTGTGAGGTTTTTAATTCAACTGGTATCTTGAGAAATTCTTTGTTTGAACTAAATGTGATGTTTTTTTCAAATAAACTCTCTCCATTATTTTCAATCATTAATTTAACTTTTTCACCCTTGTATTTTACAGATTCAATAAAAATTTCAGAAATAAAACTGTTACCCAAAAAAACAATATCGTTGTGTTTTACATGAGAGATTACATTATCTTTTGTTACAGTAGTATCTCCTAAACATATAGAATGGATTGGAGTATTGAAATTATTTGAATACAAAGGATTAACACCATCATTATACAAACCGTCACTAGCAAGAATAATAGAGGAAAGATTTCTATTAGAGAATCTATTATTTATCTCATTTATGACCTTGCTAATGTTGGTGTATAAACCATTATTTTCTTCGTTAAAATCATCGTAAATCTTGTCAGAAAAACTATATTTATAAACATCTAAATCATTCAATTTATTTGAAAAATCTTCTAACTCATTTTTAATATTTCTACTAATAGATGATGAAACATCTTGTAAAACAACAACTATAGGCTTCTCTTTTATTTCTTTTGAAGATTTAAGTATGGGGTCTAATAACAAAAATGCTAAAAAAGATATCAATAAGAATCTTGATAGGCTTAACAGAAATAGTAATTTTTTATTTAGAAAATTATGTTGTCTAAAGTAAAGTAAAAGAGAATATATAAAACCTAATAGCAGACAAAAGAAAACTAAGTTATTGGATAAAATTAAACTCTCATACATAATTTATGTAAGCATTCCACCGCATACATTCATTACCTGTCCAGTAATGTAAGAAGACATGTCTGAAGCAAGAAAAAGAGATGTATTTGCAACATCTTCAGCCTTACCTGATCTTTTTAATGGGATACTTTCTGCCCATTCATTTATTTGATCTTGCTGTAAAGATCTTGTCATCTCGGTTTCTATAAATCCAGGAGCTATTGCATTGCATCTTATATTTCTAGATCCTAGCTCTAAAGCAATTGATTTTGTAAAACCAATAATAGCAGCTTTAGATGATGAATAATTAGATTGACCAGCATTTCCCTTAAGACCTACAACAGAACTTAAGTTTATTATTGAACCATTCTTTTGTTTTAACATTTGTCTTAAAACAGCTTTGGTATTATTAAATACTGAATTCATATTGACTTTCATAACATCATTAAAATCTTCTTCGCTCATCCGAAGAAGTAAATTATCTTTTGTAATTCCAGCATTATTAACTAAAACATCAATACTTCCAAAATCATTCAAAACATTTTCTGCAAGATTAAGAGCAGATTCAAAATCAGAAGCATCTGATTCATATGCTTTTGCTTTTACTCCAAAATTCTCTAAATTTTTAGCAAGTGCGAATGAATTTTCAGACATCTTAATGCATGTAAATGCAACGTTTGCACCATTTTGAGCAAATTTTTCGGCAATTGCTTTACCAATTCCTCTAGAACCACCTGTAATTATTACGTTTTTATTTTCTAAAAGATTCATGTTTAAGTTTTAGTTATTTATAAAAATATAAAATTTAGATTTATGAAATCAATTGAGCCATTAAACTTCCAATATTAGCCGGAGATTCAGATACAGCAATTCCACACTCACGAAGTATTTGCATTTTAGCATCGGCAGTGTCATCTTTACCACCAACTATAGCTCCAGCATGCCCCATAGTTCTGCCAGCAGGAGCTGTTTTACCAGCAATAAAACCTACCACTGGTTTTGTACCATTATTTTTTATCCATCTAGCAGCATCAGCTTCAAGTTGACCTCCAATTTCACCAATCATTATAATTCCATCTGTTTCATCGTCATTCATAAATAATTCTACGGCATCTTTTGTTGTTGTACCTATAATTGGATCTCCACCAATACCAATTGCCGTTGAAATACCGAGTCCTGCTTTTACTACTTGATCAGCAGCTTCATATGTAAGAGTTCCAGATTTAGATACAACTCCAATTCTTCCTTTTTTGAATACAAATCCAGGCATGATTCCACATTTAGCCTCACCTGGTGTTATAACTCCAGGACAATTTGGACCAACAAGAGTACATTTCTTATTCTCAATATAATTCTTAACGGTTATCATGTCTTTTGTTGGAATACCTTCTGTAATACAAATAATAACACTAATGCCAGCATCAGCAGCTTCCATTATAGCATCAGCAGCAAATGGAGGTGGAACAAAAATTAATGATGTATTAGCATTTACAGAACTAACAGCTTCGGAAACAGTATTAAAAACAGGTTTATCAAGATGTGTTGTTCCTCCTTTTCCAGGAGTTACACCACCAACAACATTAGTTCCATATTCAATCATTTGTTCAGAATGAAATGTCCCTTCATTTCCAGTAAATCCTTGTATAATAACATTTGAAGATTTATTCACTAATACACTCATTTCAATATTTTTTAAATTTAGATGCAAAATTAGAACATTATGTCTAGTAACAAAGGATTTTAAATACTTTTGCAATATGAAAAGAGTTAACTATGATGACACAATATGCGCTCTAGCTACAGGAGGAGGAATGAGTGCAATTGCTCTTATTAGAATATCTGGAAATAAGTCTATTAGTACTATCAATAATATTTTTAGTAAGAATTTGACAGATAAAAAAAGCCATACTGCTCATTTTGGCAATATAATAGATAAAAAAGATATTATTGATGAAGTTATTGTAACAATATTTCATAAGAACTATTCATTTACTGGTGAAGAAACAGTTGAAATTTCTTGTCATGGCTCAAAATTCATTCAAAACAAAATTATTGAACTTTTGATTAATTCTGGGGTAAGATTAGCAAATCCTGGAGAATTTTCAATGAGAGCTTTTAAAAATGGAAAAGTAGACCTTTCACAGGCAGAATCAATTGCAGATCTTATAGAATCAGAAAGTGAAGCGGCACATAAAACTGCTATTCAACATCTTAAAGGAGGGTTCTCTAAAAAACTCAAATATCTTAGAGAGAAACTTATTGATTTTGCTTCACTAATTGAGCTTGAACTTGATTTTTCTGAAGAAGATGTAGAATTTGCAAATAGAAAACAATTAGAAGATTTAGTAAATGAAATGCATAAAGAAACATCACTATTAATTAATTCTTTTAGGCTTGGAAATGTAATAAAAAATGGAATTCCTGTTGCTATTCTTGGCGCTCCAAATGTAGGAAAATCAACTCTTTTAAATTCGCTGTTAAATGAAGACAGAGCAATAGTCTCGGAAATAGCTGGAACAACTAGAGATTCTATTGAAGATCAAATAGTTATTAATGGTTTTAACTACAGATTTATTGATACAGCTGGAATAAGAAAAACAGATGATAAAATTGAAAATCTAGGAATTGAAAGGTCTCTGTCTCATGCTAAAAAATCCAACATTATAATTTATCTTATCGATGCAACTCAGGATATAAAAAGTCAACTCAAAAATATTAAAAAACTAAATATTGATGATCAAGAAAAGGTAATTAAAGTGATAAATAAAATTGATTTAAATGAAAAAGTAAGTTCAGAAATAAATGATGCCATATACATATCAGCAATTAATCAAACTGGCATAGATATATTAAAAAACCGATTATGTAAATTTACTAACGTAAATAGTCTTGATACTAATAATACGGTAGTTACTAATCAGAGACACTATGAACAATTATTAAAAACCATTACAGAATTAGAATTAGTTATTAAAGGACTTAAAGATGGGCTGAGTAGTGACCTTTTAGCAATAAATATTAAAGAATCACTTTATCATCTTGGGTTAATAACAGGCGAAATATCCTCTGATGATTTACTTGGTAATATTTTTGGTAAATTTTGTATCGGTAAATAATATCATACAAATGAAAATAAATCACATCATTCTTCTTAACCTTTTAGTAATATTTAATACAATAAATCTTACAGCTCAAGATATCATTTCTGATTTTGAAAAAGATAATGATTTAAAAAAATGGTTTATTGTAAATGATGATGTTATGGGTGGTATATCTGAAAGCAATTTCAGTATTAATAAAGATGGGAGTGGTATTTTTAAAGGATATGTATCAACAGAAAATAATGGTGGCTTTTGCTCAATAAGACACAGTCTAAGCAGAAAATATATTGGCAACAAAAATGTTTTAAAATTAAAAATTAAAGGTGATGGAAAAGACTATCAAATTAGGATAAAAGCTGATAGAAATGATTATTTTTCATATGTAGTAACATTTAAGACAACTGGAGAATGGGAAGAAATTAAAATACCATTAAAAGAGATGTATCCATCTTTTAGAGGCAGAAAATTAGATATGCAAAATTTTAATAATAATTATTTTGAACAAATAGCATTTTTAGTTGGTAATAAGAAAAATGAGAAATTTAAACTCATAATTGATAGAATAACTTTGGAATAATAAATATGTTATGAATAAAAATATTTTTGGGGAGAAATTAATCACTTGTAGTAATAATCCAATGACAGGTTTTTTTAGAAACGGATGTTGTGACACAGATGATTCTGATATAGGAATGCACACAGTTTGTGTTATACTAAATGATGAATTCTTACTATTCTCTAAATCAAGAGGAAATGATCTAAGTACTCCTGTTCCAGAATTTGGATTCAATGGACTGAAAGCAGGTGATAAATGGTGTTTATGTGCATTAAGGTGGAAGGAAGCATTAATAAATAATATGGCTCCAAAAGTAATTCTAGAAGCAACTAATGAGAAAACTCTTGATGTTATTAAAATTGAAGATTTATTAAAAAACTCTCATAAAAAAAAAGAATCTTCTGATAAATAAATTTATTATTTACTACTTAAATACTCTTGAATTTTTTTGTTTGATAACCCTAAAGTTAAACAATCATTAGAAGATATTAAATCTGTTCCCTGATAATAAATAAAACCATCAGAGCCATCTCTAACAGTCCACGTGAATGATGTATTTGAGATAGCATTGTTGTTGTCCCATTGAACAGAAAAATTTACAGCATCAGGATCAGGAGGATCGCAATCAGGAATAAAAGAAAAACCAAGATTTCCTTGTAAAGTACCCACATAGCTTCCTTCAACATAAATATCTAGAAACTGAACTCCAAGATTATCAAAATATGAAGCGCCAGAGACATCAAGATAGAAAGTAACATCCGCAATATATTGACAATAGGTTTGAAAAACCTCAGACAATTCGTTATAGTTTAATGCATATGGATCATTACAAGCCACATACAAACAAGAACCATCATCATATGACGCATTAACATCATAGTTAGCTGCATAAATATCTGTACAACCGTCGTTGTTTACATCTCCGCATGCGTAAAAACAGAAAATAAAAAAAATAATAAAATATCTCATAATTTAAAATTGATTATACCAATATCCATCAACCCAAAAGTAACCATTAATTGTTTCTTCCCAATAACCATCAACCCAAATATGATTTCTCCTTTTTTGAAGCCAATAACCATCCTGCCAAAAATATATCCTAAAGATTGGACTCCATTTCCAAAAGCCTTTTACCCAAACATAACCTCTTCTCTTTTTTTTGTAGCGCTTTTTTATAATCTTAGGTCTATTGGGTTTGTTAATTACCAACCTGTCCCTATTTGTTTTAACAATTATATTATTTTTAGAAGTATTATTTTTTACAATAACCTTTTTTGAATTCTTAGTATTTGTTTTAACAATAACATTTTTATTTTTTCTACTGTTAGTTTGAGTTTTAATTACAGTCTGTGAAAAAAAAGTGGTGCTTATAAAAGCAAAAGAAAGGGTTAAGTATATTATTTTCATAAAAGTTGTTTTGCTAATTTAACGAAAAATTTCAAAAGAAATTGCACAATTTTTAATCGTTTATTTCAAAATATTTTCTTGAAAATCAGTTAAAACAACTTTAACGTTGTCAAGATTACAAATCTCTTGAATCTTTATTTTATCCTCAGGTTTAGTCATTCCGTTTGTCCAACAATGTATAGGGTAGTTTGGGAATTTCTTTCTGTAAAAATCTATGCTATTGTAAGGCATTGAGATTACATCAGGGGAAAAAATTTCTATATTTTTTTTAATTTCAAAAACAGAATAAAAACTCTTTATAAAATGAAAGCTTTCAACCCAATAGCTAATAAAGAAACCGTGATTTTTAAATTTTGATAATTGAATTATATTCTTAGATTCGATAATCATATCATTCTTTGAGTTTTCATCAATAAAAATAGAGTTTAGTAATTCAATAGCTTTATTTGCGTTTTTATTACTTAAGTTTTTAAAATCAATCCAATATTTAAGATTAGTTTTTTTTGTTTGGCTATAGTATTCTGATAAGGTTAATTCACTGAACTCTCCGTGATGTTTAACTTCAAAACAATTTAATTTAGAATTAAAAAAAACATCTATTTCAACTCCATTAAATTCCTTAGATAGATTTTTGGCATCACTTGGGTTTAATACTCTATGAGCCCACAACTTATTATCTGAACTATAAAAAGTGGAGTTAACAGAAACATCAAATGATATTTGATAAAAGAATACATATAATGTACTTAAAACAAAAATAAACAGCAACTTATAATTCATGTTTCAGCTTTATTTGATTATATATCATAGACTTTGAATAATGCTGTTTAAAGGATTTTAAAAATTTGATATTACCTTTATCATTTTCTATTCTATTTTTTAATCTCCAATCAGAAAAAGTAGAATAATTTTCTTCTATATTATTTAAAATTCCCTTTTCTGTTATTAAACAATATCTTTTATTGTTCTTGTGAATAGCCCAAGATTCTTTTTGGAAAACAGATTCACCAAATGAAAAATAAGATTTTTTATAACCTAAAACATCTAATAGACTGGGCATAATATCAATATGTTGGGTAATAACGTTTGATTGTCCATTTAAAGTTTTGTCAGGAGTATAAAATAACATTGGGATAGAATATCTACCAATCTTATTTTTAAAATTCTTATCTACTGATTTTGGCGAGGTATGATCAGCAGTAATCACAAAAATTGTGTTATTAAACCATTTCTCATTTTTTATCTCATCAAAAAACTTTTTTAATGAAAAATCTGAATAAGAAATTAGTTTATGAATAGCGATTTCCCCTTCATTAAAAACATCGTCATAATTTTTAGGCAAACGGTATGGTGGATGAGCAGATAAAGAAAAGAAAGTAGAAAAGAATGGTTTTTTTGTGCTTTTCAATTTTTCAGCAAAGTATTTGAAAAATGGCTCATCATAAATACCCCATGTACCATCATAATCATTATAATTATTATATTCTTCTAAGCCAAAATAATTTTTAAAACCTGCCTTTTTTACAAAACCATAAAACCCCATAGTACCTCTGGTTCCACCATGAAAAAAAGATGTCGCATAACCTTCATCGGATAAGATAGAAGCAAGACTATTAAAATCATTCTGAGCATATGTTGATGTGATAAATGGAGTATTAGATAAAGTAGGAATAGAAGCTGTAATTGCAGGCAAGGCTTCTATGGATCTTAAACCATTAGAAAATGTATTATTAAAAACTAATGAATGAGGAATTAAACTATCTAAAAAAGGCGTTAAATCATGATCATTATAATACCCAACAAACTCCTTTGACAAACTTTCCATTATAATAATAACAATGTTTTTTTTAGAAAAAATAGAATCGATAGAACTACTATTAACTTCACTAAAATTGGGATTTAGTTCATTTACATTAAAATATTCATACTCCTTTAGTTTATTGCTATTAAGTGAGTGAAGTAAACAAAAAGGTGTATTAAGAACAATGTTTGAGAATAGTGGATTGGACATCTCTCCAGCATTAACAACTTTTATAGGTTTTAGTTGCAATCCTCCCCTAGCGCCAATTATAAATAAAGAAGTTGCAATAATAAATACTAAAGTAGATTTTAAAATTGATCTAAAAGAAAAAAATATTTTTTCAAATTTATAATCAGCAAAACGTGTAATAAGAAAAAATTGAAAAAAAGATAAAATAACTAAAGGCCAATATTGAATTAAATAATTTGGTAAAATCTGTGCTGTATCTTTGCCTAGAAGGATTAAATCTAAAAAATCAGATGTTATTCTTTTTTGATTGTATTGGAAAAACTCAATATCTATGTTATTTAAAATTATAAAAGGAATGTTTACTATGTAAAAGGTATATCGAACAAATTTTCTATACCATTTATATTGATGAAGATTGTTAGGAAATATTAGAAGTAGAAAAATAATAGAATTGATATATAATAGAATAGACAAATCAAATCTGAGGAATTCAAGAATCAATAAAAAAGAAGAAAAGTCATATTCATAGATTGATTCAAGTAGATTAAGATTATTTAATACAAAAAAAAGTCTACTTAAGAAATAAATAAAAAGTAATAGAACTATTCTTTTTATAAAATCATAAAAATATGTCATTATTCTTATTCTAAAAATATTTTTTAAAAACAGGCTTAAAGATATTAAAACATTTAGTTTTGTATTGTCTAGTATCAATTAACTGATATAATAGGGAAAGAGGTGAAAAGCCTCTACTTTACCAGAAGCTGTAAAGTCCATAATATTTAGATTCCAGTGTGCCACTGTTATAAATGGGAAGGCCAATCTAAAGGACTGAGTCAGAAGACCTGCTAGAAGATATAACCCTAATCGTTTCTGGAAAAAAACGAACGGTATTATGAAATATATTTTTACCTACATATTAATATTATGTTGTGTATTTAATTTACATGGTGATAACCATATAGATACAATACATTTAAATGAGTTTATTTATAATGAAAGTAAGATTATAGATAATCAAATTGGGGTAAATCTTCAAATTTTCAATCCCTCAGTAATTGGTCAAACAAGATCTAATACTTTCTCTGATTTTCTAAAACTAAACTCTTCATATTACATTAAAGAGTATGGCGCACTTGCTACTCCATCATTTAGAGGAACTTCAAGCTCTCATTCAATAATTTTATGGAATGATATTCCAATAAATTCATTTGCTAATGGGATTATTGATTTTTCTTCTATTAGAATAGATAATTCTGAACAATTTATATTAGTTTCAGGAGGAAATAGCTCACTACAAGGAAGCGGTTCAATTGGAGGAAGCATTCATATTAACTCATCACTTAATAATATAAAATCTGAAAATGAAGTTTCTCTTATAAGGGAATTTGGAAGTTTTGGATTAAAATCAAGTAGTATTAAGTTAAAAAATAACTATAAGAAATTATTGATTTCTTCAAGTTTTATGAAGTTGATAGACAATAACAGGTTTAAATTTAAAAATACAGCAGCCTTTGGCTCTCCCATACAAACTAATAATTATGGAAAAATAGTTCATGAAGAAGTTAAATTTAATGCACTTTATAATATAAATTCATATAATAAATTACAATTTCATTCATGGATAAATTTTTTAGATAGAGAAGTTCCTCAAAATCTAACTACAATAAATTCTGATGCAAAACAATACGACAAAAACTATAGGTTTTTGTTAAAAGCACAACATCAAATTAATAAATTCAATATAGTCCTAAAGCAAGCTTTCTTAAAAGAAGATTTTAGATACACAGAATTATCTAAAAATATTGATAGTAAGTTTATTATTAATACTAGTGTTACAGATCTAAAATTAAAATATTTATATCATAAATTTTCTTTTAATCTAAATTCCTCTTTTAACAGGCATGAGGTAACAAACAACAACTATTTTGAATCTAATTTCATTGAAGATAATAGTGCAATTTTTAGTTCTATTAATTTAATTGAAAAACTATTTAAAACAAACATATCGTTAAGAAAAGAATGGAATAATAATTTTAATGTACCGCTACTACCCTCTTTAGCTGCTGAAATAAAATTAAGTAACTATATTATTAAATTAAAATTTAATAAAAACTTTAGAGCCCCAACATTTAATGACAGATACTGGTACGGTTCAAATTCTCAAGGAAATCTTGATTTAAAGAGTGAAAAAGCAAATAATTATGAATGCAGTTTTAAATATCAAAAAAATAATATCACAATAGATATAACTGGATATTCTCTTTATGTAAATAACTGGATTAGCTGGCAAGAAAACAATAATTTGTGGAAACCTGAAAATATAAAAGAAGTATGGTGCAGAGGAATAGAATCTAGATTAAATATTAATTATAAAAATTCAACTATATCTGCAAATTATGCTTTTTCAAAGTCAACTTCTGAGAAAAAAATCAGTGCTATTGACCAATCATACAAACAACAACTTAGGTATGTGCCCTTACACAAAGCTAATGCAACATATAGTTATGCAAAAAATCAATTTCAATATTTTATAACAGCACTATATAATGGCGAAGTAATAACAAATTATGGAAATCCAAATAATACGCTTCAAGACTTCACGCTTTTTGATTTTGCAATAAAATACTTTTTTAAATATCCACTAGAGATAGAAATAAAAATTAAAAATTTTGCAGACAAGCAATACCAAACATATCAAAACTACCCTTCACCTGGAAGAGAATTATTGATGACGATTAACTATACTATTAATTAAATTTTAAAATGAAAATGAATAAGAACAATTTACTAGCTATAATATTATGTACAATTTTGTTTGCCTCTTGTCAAAATGATTCGATAAGTCCAAACAACTTACCTGGACTATATGAAAATGGATATTTTGTAACAAATGAAGGCAATTTTGGCACTGGAAATGGATCAATTTCTTATGTTTCAGAAAATGGAAATGTAGAAAATAATATTTTCTCACAAATAAATTCTTTTCAACTTGGAGATATTGTTCAGTCAATGAATATAATTGATGAAAAAGCATATATAGTTGTAAATAACTCTTCAAAAATAGAGGTGGCAAATATTGATTCAATGAACTCTATTTCAACTATTCAGGGTTTAATCTCACCAAGATATATCGAAAAAGTTGCAGAAAATAAAGCCTATGTTACAGATTGGGGAATTAATGGAATTCAAGTAATTGATCTAACTTCAAATACTATTATATCAACAATTTCTACAGGAAATGGTCCTGAAGAACTTGTAGTAACTAACGGATATGCATACGTATGTAATATTGGTGGATGGGGATTAGATAATTCTGTATCTATAATTGATATAAATTCAGACATGGTAGTTTCAACTTTAGAAATTGGAGATAAACCAAACTCAGCTGTTGTTGATGCAAATGGAGATGTATGGGTGCTCACAGGCGGATACACTGAATATGATGCTAATTGGAACGTTGTTTCAGAAACTTCAGGTGTACTAGCAAAAATCAATACATACAACAATTCAGTAGAAGTATCTTATGATTTTGAAGTTGGAGATCATCCTGAAGACTTAACAATTAATAACACAGGCGACAGACTATTTTTCAGTAATGGGAGTTGGAGTAAATCTGTATTTGCATTTAATATTAATGACACACAACTACCATCAAATTCATTAATTAGTAAAAGCTTTTATAATATAGCTTCGAACAATGGATATATATATGGCTCTGATGCTCTAGATTATGTTCAAAATGGACTATCTTATAGGTATAATACAGATGGAGATCTTTTAGATTCTATTCAAGTTGGTATTATACCTGGTGGATATTGCTTTAACTAAGCTTTAAAATTACAGGAGTTGTAGCATTTTAGTTACAATTCCTGAATTTCAAATTTTGGATAGCCTTTTTCACCTAAATTATTGTAAAAGTCAATAAAATGTAATTTGTAATATTTATTATTATTGTTCTGTATAATATAATTTATATTAGAAAAAACGGTGTATTCACCAGCATTTAAATCATATTCTTTCCAAGTATATCCCACCATATCATTATTATTTTTAAAATAATAATCACCAATCATTTCATAAGTAATATCATTAAAATTATTATTGGTATCAATGGCAATATTTAAATTATTACTTAAAACCCCAGTGACTAAATAAGAAGGTTGAGTAGTATCAGAGAAAAGATGTGTATACTGAGTGAAAATTAAGTCCCATTCAATTAATAGTGGTTCAATATCAATAATTGTATCCTCAGAAAATGAAAAACAACTATATCTATATGAATTGTCTTTATTTATTTGAAAGGTATTTAGTTCAGAATTATCAAGATTAGAATAAGTTATCATATAAAATTGAGAATTTACACTATCAATTTTAAGCTTTTTAAAACCTCTTTGACTTCCCTGAAAGTCAAATCCCCTGTCAATTACAAAAAAGCCGCTAAGAAGCCTATAATCTCCAAATGCAGTGCTATCAAGGCTCCCATCAGGATTATCCCAAGACCAAACAAGATTATTTGAAGATATTACATCATCAAATTGCTGATTCTCAATGTATGATAATCCGCTGTAAGTAGAAGAATTTAAAACAATATGAAAACCATTTGGAGTATTTTCAAAACCTAAATCCCAATCTGTTTTAAGATTTTCAGAAACAATCTCATTATTTTCTAAATTATAAAATACTTGATATCTATAGTCTTGAAGCATTTCAATTTGTTGAACTAAAATATCGCCAGTTTGATGTGGTGATATTGGTAATTCCTCTTGCTCACAAGAAATAGTAAATATGAAAAAAAAGATATAAGGAAAATATTTCATTTAAAAATCAAAATTTAATGAAGTAAAAATAGTTCTTCC
>CALJFR010000017.1 GCA_938073745.1 uncultured Flavobacteriales bacterium | reverse complement strand
AAACTTATGCAAAATTAGTAATTTATTTAATAATAATATTATAAAAAGAAAAATTTAATAAAGTGAAAAGACCATTACCATTTAAAGAATGTATTATATGTAAAAGACCTTTTTCTTGGAGAAAAAAATGGGAGAAAGTCTGGGATGATGTTAAGTACTGTAGTAAGAGATGTAGATCAAATAAAAAAATTATAAAATAATCTTTTGTTCAACTAAATCCTGAAATGTTAAAATATCATTTTCCTTAATAGTCTTCGAGCTAACTAAATCAAATAAATAAATAGCATGATCTCCATGATTTTTAATACAATCACTTTTCTTTAGTTCAATTAAAGCACAGGATTTATCTAGAACTTCATATTCTTTCCATTTTAAAAGATTTTGTTTTCGCAAATATTTATCCTTATTAATTTTTAAGCCACTCTTTTTTCCCAAATTTTTAACTAAACCAATATTATCTTTACTTAATATTTGAAGAACTACATTTTCTGAATTTTCTAAATTTTCAAATGTTTTAGTGCCATAATAAACAGCAATTGAATATATTTTTGGTTTCATACTAACAACAGAAACATATGTGCAGATATTCATGTTTAGCTTACCATCTTTATCTAAAGTCTGTAAACTATAAATTGGTAAGTTAATAATGTTCCAAGGCCTTCTCATATTTTTGCTAAATATCTTTGTTAAAAAAACTAAATTTGTAAAGTGAAAAAAATACTACTTTTTTTAATTCTTTTAAACCAATTAATTATTGCTCAAAATTCTAAAATAAATTCTGATTTCGCAAGAACAACTATAACAATCAAAAATGAATTCAATATTCCTTATCCAAACACAAGAATATTAATTAAGGGATCTACAAAAAATTATACATTTATCTCTGATTTAAAAGGAAATGGAATTATTGATTTAGAAAAAGGGGAAGAATTTAGAGTTTCTTGTTTTGTTAATGGTGAAGAATTCAAATTTGATGAAGTAATTTACATAGAAAAAAACAAGAATATCATTTCTGCTAATATAGATTTACAATTTGACTTTTATAAATCAATTTTTGAAATAAAAAATCTTAACTTTAAAACAGCAAAATATAATATTGAAGAAAAATATTTTCAAGAGTTAGATAATTTAAAATCACTTTTAGTTAATGAAATTGAAATAAGAATTGAAATCGCAGGACATACTGATAACAATGGAAGTGAACTAGCAAATCAATTATTATCTGAAAATAGAGCAAAAAGTGTAAAATCTTATCTTGTAAAAAATGGTATTGAGGAATCTAGAATAAAATGTGTTGGATACGGTGAAAAACAACCAATAGTGAATAACTCTACAAAAGAAGGAAGAAAAAAAAATAGAAGAATAGAAATAAGAATTTTAAAATAAGATGAAAAAATATATCTCAAAATTTATATTATCATTAGTTAGTATACCATTAATTTCATTTGGGCAACAACTAAATTTAGACAACAGTTTAACAATAAGTAGTGGTGCTGATGGTTTTGGAAGACCACGAATAGCTATAACAGATAATGGTCCAATAATCATTTGGAGAAAAGATAGTACTCCTAAAAAAATAAGGGCATCAAAATGGAACGGCACTAACTTTAGTCCTCCTTATGACATTTGCTCTGATGATGTACTGCCATCTTCATGGGATGGACCTGAACTTGCTGCAAAAGGTGATACTGTCTACGTTGTATTTACTTCTACTGCAACAACACAGAGTTCAATAATGTTAATCAAATCATTTGATGGTGGTGTTTCATTTTCTGATACAATTAGAGTTTCTGAAAATGATCCTTCTCATAAATTTAGAATGGGAAATATTAGAATTGATAAAGATGGAAATCCAGTAGTAAATTATATGCAATATTTACTTAATTGGGGAGAACCAAAGCAAATGGTTAATCGATCTATTGATTATGGAAATTCTTTTTTAGGAAGTGTTAATGCAAGTGCTAATGCTCCTGGCGAACCTTGTGATTGCTGTAAGGCTTCTTTAGTACTAGACAATAATGACATCTATCTACTTTTTAGAAATAACAATTTAAATCAACGAAACAGTTATATTTCTAAATCAAGCGATGGGGGTTTAAATTTTAATTTAGTAGAGAATTTAGATGATTTTGATTGGATGCTTAGTGGTTGTCCAGCTACAGGGCCATCAGGAATACTAAATGGAGATTCTTTACTAATTGTAAGAAGGAGCGGTGCTACTGGAAATGATGAAATTGTCTATAATAATATTTATAAATCTGACCTTAACTATTCATACACAAGAAATATAGATCCGATTATTGGTAAAATTCAAGATTATCCAGAAGTAGCAGGTAAAGGGGATACTCTTATTATTGTATGGCAAGATAATAGAGATAATGTTCCTGATTGTTTTTTAAGCTATTCAACATCTGGAGTAGAAGGTTTAAGCTTAGGAATTAAATTTAGTGACACAACTATATTTGCTCCTAAATTAAACCCTGATGTAATTTATAAAAATAATTTAGTTCATATTGTTTACAATCACAATGGATTAAATAGTGTTGAGTATGTTAAAGGAATTTTTGGACAAATCTCTTCTATTGAAGAAATTAAAAAGGATAAAATTTCTGATATAAATTATGATATTCTAGGAAGAAAAAGTAAAAATCCATTCAATAAAATTATTATTAAATAAAAAAGGCCTACTGGTTTTAGTAGGCCTTTAAAGTAGTAATAACTTATTTAAATTATGGATTAAATCTTTTTACTACTTTTCCATTCGAATATATATCAAGCACAACTTGATTACGCTTGCTTCTATTTACTTTTTTGCCTAAAAGATTAACAGAATACATATATTCATAATTATTTACATTATCAATATCATTAATTCCAGTTGTAGAAGGAAGTAATACAGCATCAATTACATGAACCACTCCATTATCAGCAACGATATCAGCAACAGTAACCTGAGCATTATCAATGTATACACCAGATGAATTGATTGTAACTGTTACATCATCCCCAAGTAAAGTTGTTACTACTTGAGCATTGGATAACATCCCTGACATTACACTATCTCCTACTACATGATGAAGTAAAATATTAGTTAATTGTGGAAGATCATTTAACAGCGCTGCTATTGTTCCTGGAGGTAAAACATTAAATGCAGCATCTGTTGGTGCAAATACTGTAAATGGTCCTGCTCCCTTCAAAGTTCCTGCTAATCCACAAGTATCGATAGCTAATGTTAATACAGTATGGTCACTAGATTTACTAATAATATCATAAATTGTGTTAGATGGAGCTGGAGGAAGTAAAACAGCATCGATTACATGTACAACTCCATTATCAGCCACAATATCAACTACTGTTACTAAAGCATTATCTATGTATACACCAGATGAATTGATTGTTACCGTTACATCTGTTCCAAGTAAAGTTGTTATTACTTGACCATTAGATAACATTCCTGACATTACACTATCTCCAACTACGTGATGCTTTAAGATATTTGTTAATTGTGGTATATCATTTAATAGTGCAAGTAAAGTTACAGGAGGTAAAGCATTAAAAGCAGCATCTGTTGGTGCAAATAATGTAAATGGTCCAGGACCTGATAAATAAGCATCAAATCCACAGGTATCTATACCAATTTCAAGATAGGTGTGGTCTGGTGAAGTTACTACAACATCATATACAGTATTTGTTGCATAAATACATGAACCATCATCAACTATTGCATTAGCATCATAGTTTGTTGCTGTTGGATCAGTACAGCCAGGATTTGGTAATAATACTGCATCTATTACGTGTACAACTCCGTTATCTGCTATTACATCTGCTACAGTTACTTGAGCGTTATCTATAAAAACTCCTGAAGTATTTATTGTAACTGTTACATCTGTTCCAAGTAAAGTTGTAACAACCTGACCGTTAGACAACATCCCTGACATTACACTATCTCCTACTACATGATGTAATAAGATATTTGTTAATAATGGCAAATCATTTAATAGTGCTGCTACAGTACCCTGTGGTAATGCATTAAAGGCAGCATCTGTTGGTGCAAATAATGTAAATGGACCCGGTCCTGACAAGGTACCATTTAATGAACAAGTATCAATTGCTAATTCTAAAAGATTATGGTCTGGTGAAGTTACTACAACATCATATACAGTATTTGTAGCATATAAACATGATCCATCATCAACTATTGCCGTTGAATCATAGTTTGTTGCTGTTGGATCAGTACAGCCAGGATTAGGTAATAATACCGCATTAATTACGTGTACTACTCCATTATCTGCTACTACATCGGCCACAGTTACCATAGCACCATCAATGTAAACTCCTGATGTGTCTATTGTTACTGTTACGTCTGTTCCTGCAAGTGTTGTTACTATTTGTCCATTGAATAACATACTTGACATTACACTATCTCCAACTACGTGGTGCAATAAAATATTTGTTAATGTTGGAATATCATTTAGTAAAGCAAGTACTGTTCCTGATGGTAAAGCATTAAATGCAGCATCGGTTGGTGCAAATAATGTAAATGGTCCAGGACCTGATAAAGTACCATCTAATGAACAAGCATCTACAGCTACTTTTAATGTAGTGTGATCTGTTGAATTTGAAACGATATCATAGATTGAATATGAATAAGTACATGTTCCATTGTCTATGGTAGCTGTTGAATCGTAATTCAGTGCTGCAGGGTCTGTACATCCTGAACAACTATCATTCCATAAAGGGTTAGAAGGATCGTTAGGCATTATTAGGGCCTCACCAGGTCCAACAATTACTCCCGTAGTATCATTTAAAAAAGTTGGGATGTTTGTTGAAAAGTTGTAAATATATGCTTGTTGACATACACCACAACTATCTAAAATTGAAGTTCCATATGCTATTCCATTACAGTCAGGAAATAAACAAGAACCATTGTCTATATTAGCTGTTGAATCATAATTTAATGCTGTAGCATCCATACATCCAAATACAGGTAATAGCACTGCATTTATTATGTGTACTACTCCATTATCTGCTACTACATCTGCTACAGTTACTTGTGCGCCATCAATATATACTCCTGATGTATCTATTGTAACTGTTAAGTCTGTTCCTGCTAGAGTAGTTACTATCTGTCCGTTAGATAACATTCCTGACATTACACTATCTCCTACTGCGTGGTGCAGTAAAATATTCGTTAATGTTGGAATATCATTTAATAAAGCAGATACTGTTCCTGATGGTAAAGCATCAAATGCAGTATCTGTTGGTGCAAATAATGTAAATGGGCCTGGGCCTGATAAAGTACCATCTAATGAACAAGCATCTACTGCTACTTTTAATGTAGTGTGATCCGTTGAATTAGATACTATATCATATATAGTGTTTGATGGTGGGCCATTTACTGTTAATGAGCCTACCATACCATTTTGAGCATGTGATCCTACTGAACAATCATAACTATAGGATCCTGGAATGGTAAATACGTGTGTGTATAATACTGGACCTGTAGTTGGTGAGGATGCAAAGCTTTCCGGGTTACCAAAAGAGTTTCCTGTAATTACAGAGACATCAAAATTTACATTGTGTAAACCTCCGTCGTTCAACCAAGTTACGGTATCACCTACATTAACAGTCAAATTAGATGGTGTGTAATAGTAACTACCTGAATTTACAGTGTGAAGGGTTTGGGCAAAAGTACTAGCGTTAAAAGAAAATAATAAAGCTAATACAAAGTAGATCTTTTTCATAGTTTGTGGTTTTTAAAGGACAACAAATTTACTAAATAATTAGACGATTAAAAAAAGACAAACCTTTTAATATTTAGATTAATTGTATTTATTTTTGAGAGATATTGTAAAATTTACTTACTAAATCAGTAACTCTATTACAAGAAAGGTATTTATAACCTTCTAGCCTGGATAACTATTTAATGAATCCCAGAAGGCTTGAACTAGAGCTATAAGAAGGATAGTTACAAGAATAGCAAGAATAATTCCAAAAGAAACTATAGACCCAACAATTGTTCTATTTTTATTTTTCTGAGATATTTCATCTTTAGTTTTTTCTAATTTTATTTGTTCGTATTTATTAATTAGAACCTTCTTAGGATTTTCATTAACCGTAATGTATACTTTACCATCTTTACGAATAGTATCAGAACAACTTAGCTGTAAAGGAAAAGAAGCAAAAGCTAAGGATGGAACAAGTAGTAAAAAAAATAAAAAAAATTTATTCATATTAAGAAGATTTTAATCAAATTCGGTTAATGCAGACATCAATATAAAGATACAGATTATCAACCAAATTATTGCTAGCACTCCTACTATTTGCCAAAAACTCCATGACTGTCTTTTAGATTTAACTAAATCTAAATTTTTTGACATAACTTGATTTCTTTTTAGTCTTGATTTGTATTCTTGTAATGTTTCACCTTCTAATGGAAACTTGTAAAGAGAATCTACAGAAATCTCTTTATACACTTTTCCATTTTCAATAATTGTGTCTGAAAAAATGTGATTTTTTACAGGAAAAGAAGCAAACAAAAAGAATGGAGAAAAAGTTAAAAGTAAAATAATACGCATAATTAAACCAAAATAAATAAATTAAATTATAACTATTATTCTAGGCATAGTATTTAGTTATAAATACTTTTTATTTTGTTATATATTGAATTTGCAAAATCACTATGCTGCATAGCATCCCAATGAAGACCATCAATTTGATTAGTTTTAACAGATTGTGAAGCATCCATAAAAAACAAATCTAAATCATCAGCAATTTTTTTGTATAATTTTGCTAAAAACTTGGACTTTTCAGCAGTTCCAATAAAACTATCTAAAAGATTAGGGGAACTTTCATTAATATGAGTAGGTGAAACTAAAATTATTGTTTTACTATTAAAATAATCATTATTGATAATTGCTTCACAAACAAGCTTCATATTAGTAGAAATATCATCAGAAGATTGATTAAAATTATTTTTCAAATCGTTCGTCCCAAGCATAACAACTACTAAATCTATAGGAGAGTTTGTTTCAATTAAAATAGAAACAAGATCCATTGAGCTTCTGAAATCTCTATAATATCCAAGTGCATGTTCTTCCCTTTCATTAATATTAGTTGTTCTACCATTTAAACCTTCTTCAATAATATTGAAGTTATTACCTAATAAATTTTGAAGAACTCCAGTCCATCTTATATTATTTGAAAATCTAGTTTGAGTAGCTGGATCATAACCCCAAGTGTTTGAATCTCCAAAGCAAAGAATATTTATCATTAATTCGAGCCTTGCTCAATTAAATTACCTGATTTATCCCAAAGCTTATAAG
>CALJFR010000016.1 GCA_938073745.1 uncultured Flavobacteriales bacterium | reverse complement strand
GCTTTAAAAGCTGCATTAGAAGTAATGAGAAAATATGATTCAGATATGTCTAAGGCTTCTGCTGCTGATAAAAAAATATTTGAAGCAGCTAACGGAGTTGCAGAATATGATAAGTGTGTAGATATATCAACAAAAGCTTCTATCAAAGAAATGGTTACCCCAGGTCTTTTAGCGATATTAGTTCCAGTATTAGTTGGATATATTGGTGGTGCAGAGATGTTAGGAGGATTATTAGCAGGTGTAACAACTTGTGGAGTTTTAATGGCAATTTTTCAATCAAATGCTGGTGGTGCATGGGACAATGCTAAAAAAATGATTGAAGAGCAAGGTAGAAAAGGAAGTGAGGCTCATAAAGCAGCTGTTGTTGGTGATACTGTTGGTGATCCATTTAAAGACACTTCGGGACCTTCATTAAATATCTTATTAAAGTTGATGTCTGTGGTTGCTTTAGTTATTGCCCCTTCATTAACTAATACGGTTTCTGAAGCTAGTCAAGTAAATGAAAGTATTGAAATTAATACTCAAGAAGCAAATTCAATATATGAAACTGTTGAAAGTGAGGAGGTAGTTATTTACACAAGTACCTCCGACTTTTCAATTGATAAAAGTAATAATGCAACATTACTTAGAAATTTAACATTAAGCAATGATATGTTTTGTCAATCAGGTGGAGCAAAATGCAATCAATTTATATCTAATTGTAAAGAGTCTTTAGTATTTAGTGAAGAAGCATCATCTATTGCAGTCTCTAGAATTGATGCTTATTCTTATCAAATTGAAGGTACTTTAAATGTATCGGGAAACGATATGGTAGCAATTGCTTACTACAATAATGTTAATGAAAGTAGTGTAGCAGGACAACTTGTTGTAAATGATATGGTAATTAAATTTAAAGGAAAGAAATAAGTTAAGATCTACCTTTAAGCTTTTCTTCAATTTTTGAGATTATTTCTTCCAGTTCGTTTTGGTTTTCAGAAAAGTTGATGTCATCAACTTCTATTATGAGAAGATCACCTTTCTTGTATTCATCAATCCAGGCCTCGTATCTTTCATTTAGTCGTGTTAAGTAGTCTAGACGAATACTGTTTTCATAATCTCTACCTCTTTTTTGAATTTGTTCAACTAGCTTTGGTACAGATGCTCTAAGGTATATTAATAGATCTGGTCCTTCAATAAAGCTATCCATAAGATTAAATATTTCTTTGTAGTTATCAAAGTCTCTTGAACTCATCAAACCCATTGCATGTAGATTTGGCGCAAAAATATATGCGTCTTCATAAATTGTTCTGTCCTGAATATATTTTTCACCACTATTTTTAATATCAACAATTTGTCTGAATCTACTATTTAAAAAATATACTTGTAAATTAAATGCCCAGCGCTGCATTTCTTTATAAAAGTCATTTAAGTAAGGATTGTTCTCTACATCTTCATAATGAGCTTTCCACTTAAAATGTTTAGATAATAAAGTTGTTAAAGTAGTCTTTCCAGAGCCTATATTTCCTGCGATTGCAATGTGCATTTTATTAATTTTTTACTAAAATAAAAAAGAATTCTTATTCGTTAATATAAAAATTATAGAGATAATTTATTGTTGAAAACTTATAAGTTTAGTTTTTTTATTTCTTCTATAAATGTTCGTTTTTCATTTAATCTAGGAATTTTATTTTGTCCGCCTAATTTGTTTTTTAAACTAAGCCAGTTTAAAAAAACGCCTTTTTTGATAATGTTTAATTTAGGTTTTTTTAAGATTAAATCATTAAATCGTTTTGCTTCATAATCTGAATTTAATTGTTTTAGATGATCATCAATTATTTGCATAAACTCATTTGTATTTTGAGGCGCCTTTTTAAATTCTATAGCCCATTCATGTGAACCTGCAGAATTACTAATAAAAATTGGTGCTACTGTGTAATCAACGATTTCAGAATTTGTTTTTTCACATGCAAATTCAATAGCATTATCTGAATTATTTACAATTAATTCTTCTCCAAACGTATTTAAACAGCTAGCAACTCTTCCATTTATAATTATTCTAAAAGGATTTATTGAAGTGAATTCTATTATGTCCCCTATTTGGTATCTCCACAATCCTGAATTTGTAGAGATTATTAATATATAGTTAGTGTTTAATTTAACATCTTTTAATCCTATTGCTTCATAAGATTTTTTGTCATAATCCTCTTTCTTAATGAATTCATAAAAGACTCCATAATCAAGCATTAATAACATTTCTTTAGATATTTTTTGATCTTGAATCGCAAAAAAACCTTCCGATGCATTATATGCTTCAATATAATTCATTTTTTTATTTCCAATTAGCTTTGAGAATTGATTTTTATATGGCTGAAAATTTACTCCTCCATGCATGTATAATTCTAAATTTGGCCAAATATCATTTAGATTTTTTACTCCTGTTTTTTTTATGATCTTTGATAGTAAAATAAGCATCCAAGATGGTACTCCGGTTAGATTAGTTATATTTTGGTTAATTGACTGTTCAGTAATTTTTTCAAGTTTTTCATTCCAATTATCTGAAAGTGCAGTTTCAATATCTGGTATTCTATGAGAGTTAACCCAAAATGGAAAATTATCTAATAATATAGCTGATAAATCTCCCTCAATAATTTTGTTATTAGTTTTTTTTGATCCACCTAACATAATCCCTTTTCCATTAAAAACTTTACTTTCTGGATTGTTATTTAGGTAGATAGCTAGCATGTCTTTGCCGCCTTTAAAATGACAGTCGTACAAAGTGTCATTGCTTAGTGGAATATATTTGCTTTTTGCATTTGTTGTGCCAGATGATTTAGCAAAAAAAAATGTTTTACCTGGCCATAAGATATTTTTCTCTCCCAGCCTCATTTGTTCTATATATGGAAATATCTCCTCATATTTTCTTATAGGAACATTTTTTTTATAATCATCATATGATTTAATTTTGGAGAATGAATGATCATGACCAAACTTTGTATTTAGGGCTTTTTTTATTAAGCCAGTAAATATTTTTTCTTGAGTAATTAAAGGACTAGAATTAATATTATTTATTTGTTTAATTCTTTGTTTTAGTAGTGCTGAAAGAATGCTGTTTTTAAAAGGAAGATTTATCAAAAAATAATATATTTAAAAATTATTACAAAAATATGCATTCAAGTACAATTAAAAAGATGAAAACTTCTTTAAATGAAGTGGTGAATTATCATTTAAAAATTAATGATGTAGATTACTTTATGAATGATTTAATCGATAAAAAGATTAAAATTAGTTGGAGTGGAAAAGTTATATGCAGTTGTGGTAGAGAGATGAAAAAATTTTATAGATCTGGTTTTTGCTACACTTGTTATTGGGAATCTCCTATGGCTTCTCAAAGTATTTTTAAGCCTGAGTTATGCACTGCTCATCTTGATATTGAGGAAAGAGACCTTGACTGGGAGAGAAAATTTCAAATAGCACCTCACTATGTTTACCTTGCAAATTCAAGTGGTGTAAAAGTAGGTATTACACGCTCGACACAAGGAGTTACAAGGTGGATGGATCAAGGAGCAAGCCAAGCTATTATTTTAGCAGAGGTACCAAATAGAAGGTTTTCAGGTGATATTGAAGTATGTATTAAAAAGCATGTTTCAGATAAAACAAATTGGAGAAAAATGCTCTCAGGTGAACCAGATTCAATTGATTTGTTAGAAGTTAAAAGTACTTTATCAGAGCATGTGCCAGAAAATTTAAAACAATATATATGTAATGATAACTCGATTACTAATATTAAATACCCTGTATTAGAATATCCTACTAAAATTAAAAGTCTAAAGCTAGAAAAACTGCAAAATGTAGAAGGAGTATTAAAAGGTATAAAAGGTCAGTACTTAATTTTTGGAGATGGTCAAGTTTTTAATGTTCGATCTCACGAAGGTTTTGTAGCTAACTTTTCAGTTTCATCATCAAGTTCTCAATCTAGCTTATTCTAGTTCAATTAGGTAAGGAATTCTAGTTTGAATTTTATCCGATGTAATCAAGTCCTTAACCTTTTTTAATTTTTTTGTATCGATTAAATCAAATTCTTTTTCAAAAAATGTTACTAGTCTTGATTCAGTTAAGTCGTTCATGATTTTTGTAAAGGGATCTTCTATTTTTGGTAAAGAGATAACCCTGTAATCATCAACCCCTGCAAGTTCTGCCGCAATCATAATAGCTGTTTCTAGACCCCCATATAAATCTACTAATCCAATATCTTTAGCATCATATCCAGACCAAACTCTTCCTTGTCCAATTGCATCTACGTCCTCAGTTGTCAGATCTCTACCATCACTAACTCTTGAAATAAATGTAGTGTATATATTTTTAACACTTTCTTGAACTTTATTTTTCTCATAAGTTGAAAGTTTCCTACTGGTACCCATATCAGCATAGTTATTGGTTTTTACAGTGTCAACTGTTATTCCAAAATTTGACTTATAAAAATTTTGCATATTTGGAATCATACCAAAAACTCCAATAGAACCGGTCAGTGTAGTTGGATTAGCTATTATTTTATCTGCAGCACAGGCTATGTAGTAACCACCAGATGCCGCATAATCTCCCATGGAGACAACTAAAGGCTTTTCTTCTTGAGCTAATTTTGTTTCTCTCCATATTACATCAGAAGCTAAGGCGCTACCCCCCGGTGAATTTACCCTTAAGATAATTGCTTTTACTTTCTTATCTTCTCTTGCTTTTTTAATTGCTGCTGAGGTTGTTTTTGAGCCTATGCTTGCTACATCTCCTTTTCCAGAATTTATTTCTCCTGTAGCATATATAATTGCTATTTTATTTCTACTAATATCTTTCTCTTTTGATTTAACCGATGAATACCCTTTTAGAGATATAGTCTTAAGCTTCTTATTCGTGCTAATTGCTATCAATGAATCTTTAACCTGATCTTCATAGATTAAATGATCAACATAGCCTGTTTCAAGACAAATTTCTGCAGAATTTAATGAAAGTTGATTTGCATGTTTTTTTACCATTTCAAATGGAATTTGTCTTTGACTTGAAATGCTATCCATGATATTATTATTTATGCTATTTAGCATTAATTTAATTTGCTCTCGATTTTCATCACTCATTTTATCAAGTGTAAATGGTTCAATAGCACTTTTAAATTTTCCTAATCTAAAAATTTGGAGATCGATATTTAGTTTTTCTAATAGCCCTTTAAAAAACATTATAGTTGCAGACAAGCCCTTATGATCAATGCCTCCAACAGGGTTCATATAAATTTTATCTGCAACCGAAGAAAGAAAATAGTTTTTAATAGAATATACTTCACTATAAGCAACTATGGGTTTTCCTGTTTTTTTGAATTCAAGCAGTTTATTTCTAATTTCTTCAGTCTGAGATAATCCCGCACTAACAACAGGACTGTTAATATAAATTGCAATTATATTATCATCAAATTTTGCTTTTTCAATATTATCAAGTATAACTTTTAGTTCTAATTGTTTTTTTGGTTCTGGATTAAAAAGATCTAAATCAGCTAAGGGATTTGTTGATGCTCTTTCTACAACTGGAGTTGAAAGATCAATTTTTAGTATTGTGTTTTTATCAATCTTTTTTTCTTTCTTTTGATATTCAGAAGAAACAGATAGCACGCCAATAAATATTATTATAATTACAAAAAATGACAATAGTATTCCTATTACAGTAGAAAAAATATTTTTTAAAAATTTTAACATTTTTTTCTTTTTTTAAATTTTAAACAAATATAATTTTAATAATTTATAACTTACAATCTTAAAATAAGTACTTATTAGATTATCTTATTTATCCAATTTGGGCCATAATAAAATGAATAGAGTTTATATACAATTAGGAAGTAATCTTGGTGATAGAGAAGGTTACCTTAAACAGTCTCAAGTTATGTTAATTGATGAAGTTGGTTTAATCATCAAGAAGTCTAGTATATATGAAAGCTCACCATGGGGTGTAGAAAATCAAGGTTCTTTTTTAAACCAAGTTTTATTATTAGAAACTGATGTAAAACCTTTTGACTTATTGGATATAATACTTAATATTGAAAAAGAAATGGGAAGGGTAAGGATTGAAAAATGGGGAGAAAGAATTATTGATATTGATATTCTGTTCTATAATGATGAGATTATAGAAACGAATAACTTATGTATACCGCATCCATATATTTCTAAAAGACGCTTTGTTTTAAGTCCTCTTGATGAAATTGCGAAAAACTATATTCATCCAATCTTGCAAAAAACAATTAATAAATTACTATTGGAGTGTTTAGATGAAGAAAAAGTTTCTGTTTATGAATTATAATTTTATAGCTATTGAGGGAAATATAGGTTCTGGAAAAACTTCTTTGGCATCACAAATTGCATCGGACTTTAAATCAGAACTAATATTAGAATCTTTTTCTGATAATCCTTTTTTACCAAAATTTTATAAAGATCCAGAAAAATACAGCTTTTCTCTTGAGCTTTTTTTTATGTCAGAAAGATATCATCAACTTAAAGATAAGATTAGTAGTGATTTATTTTTTAATAATAAAATATCGGATTATTTTTTTATGAAATCTAGAATTTTTGCAAAAACAAATTTACATAGAGATGAATTGCTATTATTTGAGAAGTTATTTAATATTATGCTTGCATCACTTCCTGCACCAGATCTATTGGTATACTTGCACTCTGATATTAAAAGATTGCAGACTAATATTAGAAAAAGAGGCAGGGAATATGAACAAAATATAAAGGATTCATATCTAGAATCCATACAAGATTCCTATTTTGATTATTTGAAAAAACAGAATAAGTCTGCTGTTTTAATAATAGATGTTACCGATGTGGATTTCGTTAATGACTTAAATACTTATTCAGAAATAAAAAGGTTAATTTCTAAGAAATATACAGTTGGCTCTACAGAAAAAATAATTTTATAATTCTATTTTGTTAGACTTATAAAGTTCTCACTATCTCTGAAATTCACAAACTCCAAATCAATTTTTGCTTCATTCTTATATCTAGAATCTTTGTTGATTGCACTTTTTAATGATTTTATAAGCATAGATTCATTTGCTGATCTTGCATAAGAAATTGCATTTAAATAATCACAAGCAGCTGTGTTTTCATTACAAGTACTATTTTGTCCATTTAGCATTTTTGCAAGAGCAGCATTGTGGGTGTTTTTGTTTTTAAAATATCTACTAGCCTTCTTGTAATTAGCGCTTCTTAAGTCTAGTAGTGCTTTATTTTTTTGAGTAGCAGATTTATTATAAAGATTCTTAGCTTGACCTAAATTTCCTTCCCAAGCCGCAATTACAGCCTGGTTGTTTTGAACACTAGAAGCATTTTTGTCTAAACTTTTAGCTTTATTTAGATAGTCTTTAGCCTCTTCAATTTTATTATTAGAGAGCATTAGGCAAGCAGTATTATTATATCCTCTCCAGTCATTATGTAATTGACTAGCTGTATTAAAAATAGCTACCTTATCATTTGCTTCTTCTACTAATGAAGCAGAATAAAGTAATTCTTTTACATCTAATTCTTGTGGGTTATTTTGAGCAAGTTCAAGAATTTCTTCATCTGTTCTTTTAGGCTCAAATGATCTAACAGTTATTTTTGCTTTTCTCAGCTGAGGAAGAACATCTTTTTCAATGGCATCATAAATTTCAGCCATATCTCTTATAGCTTGTTCCCTTTTTTCAAGATCTTCTACAGAGTTAACAATTTTTGTTATTCTTCTTCTGTCTTTGATATCAGAGCTTCTCATTAATTTATTAAATCCTTCCCAATCTTCGCCTTCTGACATTTCGGTATATAAATCATTATTGTCGAAACCATCAAGTTTAACCTTTTTCAGGATTCTTTTAGCATATCTTAAAGTGCTAGCCGCCCTTTTGTCAGAAACATTGTCGTTAAGATCAACAGACCCTTCAGGAGAAGCATAAGATTTCACTTCAATTGAATGAGTTTTATTTCCCATACTTGCAAATTCTTCTAATCTCTTAATGTCATCATCACTCTTTTCTGTTGTTCTTATATTACTTTGATTTACTAAAAAATAAATAATTGCTGATTCTTCAAGTATTGTTTCTTTTTCATAATTACTTTTTGCAAATGCTAAGTCTTCGGTATTTTGAACTCTTGTTGAAGTAGCCATTACACCTTTTGCTACAGTTCTTGGAGTAAATACTAATTCTTTGTCTTTTGATTTACCCACAGCTCTTAATTCCAGGGTAGATTCCATCATATCATTTGTATATGGCATCTCGTCTTGATAAGAAAATCTTCCTCCTGTTGTATAAAAGATTGTTGCTTCACCACCTGATGCTTCTTCTCCTTGAATTGTTATGGATTTAAATTTGTTTTCCCCTTCGGAGCTAATTAAAACAGGAGTGAATTCAACAGTTGAGGATTTTGCGAAATATTTTTCTGGAAAACTTGCATCAATAGTTACACCAACTTTTCCGGCATGTGCTTGAAGTGTTGGAGGTGTAACAGTAATAGCAACTGTTTCATATTTGCTAGACATATTTGAAAGTCCACAAGAAGTTAGGAAAGATACAACTACTAAAAGACTAAAGAATTTGGTGATTTTCATTTTATATTTTGTTTTTAAATATAACAACAAAAATAATAAAATATTGTGGTGAAATTATTCTTAAATATCTCTTTTTTAGACTAATTTTTATGAACTTAAATTCTTAACTAAAAGTAATTATTTTAGAGATTGACTAGCCTTATAAATAACAATTCCAGCACAAACAGAAATATTTAAGGAATGTTTAGTTCCATGCTGAACTATTTCTAAAAACTCATCACAACTGTTAATAACCTCTTGGCTAATACCATCTACTTCATGCCCAAATATGAGAGCGGTAGGTTGTTTGGGTTTAAAATTTGAAAGTTTAGTTGAATTTTCTACTTGCTCTACACCAACAATTTTATAGCCTGAATTTTTTAAATTATTTAATATTTTATTGGTGTCTGATTCGTATGCCCAATCTACTGAGTTTGTCGAGCCTAGAGCTGATTTTCTAATTTCATTATTTGGAGGACAGGGTGTAATACCACAAAGAAAAATTTTTTCAATTAAAAAAGCATCACTTGTCCTAAATATTGCGCCAACGTTATGTGCACTTCTCACATTATCAAGGACAATGACTATTGGAGTTTTTTTAGCATTTTTATAATCTTCAACAGTGATTCTATTTAATTCATTATTATTTAACTTTCTCATCTATTATATTTGTTGCTAAATTAAATAATAAATTTTTTGGGTGTAAGCAAAAATAAAGAAGTTAAGGTCACTCCTTTAATGCGACAGTATAATGAGATAAAATCTAAATATCCTGATGCAATACTGCTATTTCGTGTTGGTGATTTTTATGAAACTTTCGGAAAAGACGCTATTGTTTCTTCTAAAGCCTTAGACATAATATTAACAAATAGAGCAAATGGTTCTTCAAGGATTGAACTTGCTGGCTTTCCTCATCACGCAATAGATAACTATTTACCAAAATTAGTTAAAGCTGGACATAGAGTTGCAATTTGTGATCAACTAGAAGATCCTAAGCAAACAAAAAAAATAGTTAAAAGAGGTGTTACTGAACTAGTTACACCTGGGGTTTCTTATAATCATCTTACACTTGAAAGTTCAAAGAATAATTTCCTAGCATCAATTTATTATGGTAAAGAATTATTAGGGGTATCTTTTTTAGATATTTCAACAGGTGAATTTCTTCTTTCTCAGGGAAATGCTGAATATGTAAATAAGTTAGTACAGTCATTTTCTCCATCTGAAGTATTATTTCAAAAAAGTCAAAAAGATAAATTTAAAAGTGATTTTTTATTTGAAAAATTCTCTTTTGCCCTAGATGATTGGCCATATAATATTGAATTTGCAAATGAGTTGTTAATCGAGCAGTTTAATACAAAATCTCTAAAAGGATTTGGAATAGAAAGTATGCATGATGGTATTATCGGTGCAGGTATAATTCTTCATTATCTTAAGGAGACAAAACATAATCACACATCTCATATTTCATCCATCAAAAGAATTGATGAAGAAAAGTTTATGTGGATGGATAAATTTACGACAAGAAACCTAGAGTTGTTCTATTCTCCAAATAAGGGAGCTAAAACTTTAATTGATATTCTTAACCATACAGAAACTGCCATGGGTTCAAGAATGTTAAATAGGTGGTTAGCATTGCCTTTAAAAAATTTAGAAGAAATAAATTCAAGAATTGATGTTGTTAGTTTTTTTCTTGAAAATCAAAAATTCTTTGAACTTGTAAAATCTAATATTAAACAAATTGGTGATCTTGAAAGATTAGTTTCTAAAGCCTCAACATTAAGAATTAATCCAAGAGAAATTGAAAAACTAAAACATTCATTAATTTCATTATCTCCAATTAAGCAGGCTTGTCTAGATTCTGATATGTCTATGCTTGTGAGTTTGGGTAATAATATTGATTTATGTACTGATTTAGTAGATAAGATTGAATATGAAATTGTTGCAAATCCTCCAGTTTTTTTACATAAAGGGGATGTTGTAAATAAAGAAGTAAATAAAGAATTAGACGACTTAAAAGAGATCAAGAATTCTGGAAAAAGACTTCTAGATAAAATGTTGCAAAATGAAATTGATAAAACTTCAATATCATCTCTAAAAATTTCATTTAATAATGTTTTTGGTTATTACTTAGAAGTTAGAAATATTCACAAAGATAAAGTTCCAGAAAATTGGATAAGAAAACAAACTTTAGTTAATGCAGAAAGATATATTACGCCTGAGTTAAAGGATTATGAATCTAAAATTTTATCAGCTCAGAATAATATTTCAATTATTGAGAATGAGATTTATAGTAAATTAGTTACTACAGTTGCTGAAAAAACACTCCTTCTTCAAAAGAATGCACAAATTATTTCAAGATTAGATTGTTTATTATCATTCTCTAAAATTGCTAATAAATTTAATTATTGCAAACCTATTTTGAACAATAATTGTGATCTTAAAATAATTAAAGGAAGACACCCTGTTATAGAGCAGCAGCTTGATAGTCTAAAGAACTATATTCCTAACGATATAGATTTAAATAAAATTGATCAGCAAATAATGATGATTACTGGTCCTAATATGTCTGGAAAATCTGCACTTTTAAGACAAACTGCACTAATTGTCTTAATGGCTCAAATTGGATGCTATGTACCTGCAGAAGCAGTTGAAATAGGTGTAGTTGATAAAATTTTTACCAGAGTTGGTGCTTCTGATAATATATCTATGGGAGAGTCTACGTTTATGGTGGAAATGAATGAAACAGCTAGTATTCTTAATAATCTAAGTCAGAATAGTTTGATTCTCTTAGATGAAATTGGAAGAGGTACAAGTACCTATGATGGCGTTTCTATTGCTTGGTCAATAGCAGAATATATTCACAATCATCCAACTCAAGCTAAAACATTATTTGCAACTCACTATCATGAACTAAACGATATGTCAGCACAATTTGAAAGGATAAAGAACTTTAATGTTTCTATAAAAAGGAAGGATAATAGAATTATATTTATGAGGAAACTTAAATCTGGAGGAAGTCATCATAGTTTTGGTATTCATGTTGCTAGAATGGCTGGAATGCCAATAGATGTTGTGAATAATGCGGAAGACTTATTAAAACAGTTAGAATCATCTAGAAAAAAAAGTGGAAAAACTATAATAGAAAATAATAAAATGCAACTTAGTTTTTTTGATATTCAAGATCCTATAATGCAAAAGATAAAGGATGTTTTAATAGGAATTGATATTGATTCTCTTACGCCTATTGAGGCGTTGATGAAGCTTAATGAAATAAAAAAAACAATAAGTGATAAGCTTTGAAATATTGAATAATTAACTAAATTTGCCGACCTGACGCGAGTGTAGCTCAGGGGTAGAGCATCACCTTGCCAAGGTGAGGGTCGTGGGTTCGAATCCCATCACTCGCTCAAAAAGTTCTTTTAAATGAAACTTTGCCCGGGTGGTGGAATTGGTAGACACGTTGGACTTAAAATCCAATGAGCAGTAATGCTCGTACGGGTTCAAGTCCCGTCCCGGGTACAAAAAAGGCTGAAGATAACTTCAGCCTTTTTTTGTTATGATTCTTTAATTTTCTTAAATCTGTTGGCTAAATAATTTATCTATTTTACTTGCCATTAAAAAATCATTTTCATGTAGCCCATCAATCTTGTGGGTAAATAATATCACTTTTACTGTTTTGAAATTAATATGGATGTATGGGTGATGTCCTTCTTCTTCAGCCAATTCAGCAATCTGATTTGTGAATTTGATTGCTTTGGGATATTCTGAGAAATTAAACTCACTAATTATTTGTTTAGAATCTGAAACT
>CALJFR010000015.1 GCA_938073745.1 uncultured Flavobacteriales bacterium | reverse complement strand
ATTTTAGAGATATACTATCATTTAATGATCTAGTGACTAATAATGGTTTGAGGTTGACACATGAATCAATATTTGAATTAGAGCATTTTATAGCTTCTTTAATTTGCTCAATAGAACAATTTTTACTCAGATAACAGTCGGCACCGTTTTTTATTGCTGCGTTAATAATATTATTTTCATTGTACATGCTGACCATAATTACCTTAATGTCATTTTGTGATTGTTTAATTTTCTTGATTAATTCAATACCATCAATTTCTGGCATGTTTATATCGCAAAAAACAAGATCTATTTTATTTTTTTTTAAAAAAATTAAAGCCTTCTTTGGAGATTGATAGACTCTTTTTACACGAATATTTATTTTCTCTAAGAGTGAGCAAAATCCTTCGCCAAAAATTTTGTGATCGTCAATTATAATTACCTCTATACTCATATATAATTTTAAACAAAATTAAATAAAAATTGAACAGTAACACTAGTGCCTTTTTTTGGACTTGAGTCAATAGTCATTTCTCCCTCATACATTATTGCTCTGTCATTAATGTTTTTTAATCCTAACCCATATTTATTGTAATTAAATCCAATTCCATTATCTGAAATAAATAAAATAATGCTGTCTTGATGAGCAGTTAAATCTAAGATTATATTTTGAGCCTTGGCATGCTTAATAATGTTAGTTATTAGTTCTTTTGCTGTTAATGCGATTGCATTTATAAATTCTTGATCTTTGATACTATTTACTTTTTCTTTTGGAAAAATATTTAGTTCTACATTTTGAAAAGAAGAGCACATTTCATGAACTAAATTTTCTAGTATTTCTTCTAAGTTGTTGCTAAATTTATTTTTTATGTTTAAATCTTTTGAAAGATTACGGACTTGATCGTAAATACTATCTACAATTTCAATTTCATTTTTTAATGCAAAATAATATTCTTGATCATTCAGTTGGATTAAGCGCATTTTTAAGGCTGCTAAAGAGCCCCCAATGTCGTCATGAAGTTTTTCGGAAGCCTTATTTTTTATGAACAGATCATAAGATGAGATGTTTTTTGCAGCAGTAATTTTCTTTAGTTTTTCCTCTCTTGCTTTTTTATCAGTGTAAAATATTAGATAAATAAAACCAAATATTGAGATTAACAGTAGAACTAATGATTGTAATTTACTTTTTGCTTCTTCAATTTTTAGTTGGCTTTTAAGATTTGTTGATTTTAAAACATTGTCTTTTTCGTATTCTAGCATCTCTTCACCAGACATATTTGTAATAATAGCTTTAATTGATTCAAAACAAATTTGTAAAGAATCAAGTTTATTTTCAATGCCAAACTGAATAGCTTTAATTCTTATTGAATCTAGTTGTTGAGTCTTTGATTCTTTTGAAGTGGCGTATACTTGTACAGAAATAGTATGAATTATAAATATGAAAATAATTTTTTTCATTATTCTTTTATGATTTCCAGCTTTGCAAACCTAAGTAAAAGTTGTTTTTGCCCCACACCCTCAAAAAATATTGTAGCTTTTTTATTTATATTCTCTCCGCTTATTTCTACTATTTTACCAGATCCAAATTTTGAGTGTTTTACACGCATTCCGTTTTGAATATTATCAATTTCAGAAGGTATTATTTTACTTTGAATTTTTGTTGCTTTTTTAAATCCATTTGGAACGGTAATTTTGTTTTCTTCTTTTTTAGTCTTTTTATACTTATTAAAATAATTTTGCTTCTGAGCTTTCTTTGGTTTTTTTACACTGGCTTCAGTTTTTACAATGTATTTTTCATCTAACTCATATAAAAATCTACTAGGCTCACAATCAACATATTGACCCCACTTGAATCTATTTGTTGTGTGAGAAAGGAAAAGTCTTTTTTCAGCTCTTGTTATTGCAACATAAAAAAGACGTCTTTCTTCTTCAAGGTTTTCTTGGCTATCTCCTGCCATCATTGATGGAAAAAGATTTTGTTCTAGTCCAACAACAAAAACATAGGGGAACTCTAAGCCTTTAGCTGCATGTACAGTCATCAGTGTTACTTTGTTAAAGTCTTCAGTTTTTTCATTATCTTGATTAGTTAGTAAGGCAACATCTTGCATGTAGTTTGCAAGAAAATTTTCCTCCGTATTTTCACAAAAATCTTTTAAACCATTTAGTAGTTCTTGAATATTTTCAAACCTGCTAACGCCTTCTGGGCTTTTGTCGTTATAAAGGTCATTAAAAACACCTGATGTTTTTGCAATATGCTCAGTAAGCACATAGGCATCTCTATTTTCTTTTTGACTAATAAAACTTTTGATAAGAGTTGTAAATTCTTCTAACTTTTTACAACTCCCATTGTTAATGTTATGCTTGTAGACTTGTAAATTATTTAACACTTCCCAAATGCTTATCTTTTGTGAATTTGCAGTAACTATTAATTTTTGAAGTGTTGTATTTCCAATTCCTCTAGTTGGGTAGTTTATTATTCTTTTTAATGCTTCTTCATCATTTGGGTTAATTGTCAGTCTGCAATAAGCTAAAACATCTTTTATTTCTTTTCTTTGGTAAAAAGATAGTCCACCATAGATCTTGTATGGAATATTTTGTTTTCTTAAAGCCTCTTCTAATGATCTAGATTGGGCATTAGCTCTGTAAAGAACAGCAAAATCTTTAGGAAATGCATGTTCTCTAATTTTAATTTCAAAAATTGTATTAGCAACTAATCTTCCCTCATCGCTATCTGAATAGCATTTGCAAACAATTATTTTCTCACCCTCAATATTTTCTGTCCAGACGGTTTTTTTAATTTGATTTTCATTATTATCAATTAGACTATTTGCTGTATTTACAATAGTTGATGTTGATCTATAATTCTGTTCAAGTTTATAGCTTGCGTGATCAGGATAATCGTTTTTAAAATTCAGAATATTTTCAATTTTAGCACCTCTAAAAGAATAAATACTTTGGGCGTCATCTCCAACAATACAAATGTTTTCATTAAGAGCTGCTAACTTTTTAATAATCAAGTATTGAACATGGTTTGTATCTTGATATTCATCAATTAATATATATTGGAACTTATTTTGATATTTAATAATCAGATCTGGGAAATTATCTAAAAGCGTGTAAGTATTAAGTAGCAAGTCATCAAAATCCATAGCTGAAGCTTTTCTACATCTTTGAACATAAGTTCTGTAAATTCTTTCAAAGTCAGGTCTTTTGGCAATCTTGTCAGTTTGTACAAGTTCGGCATAATTAGAATATTGATCTGCTTTTATAAAATTGTTTTTTAATGATGAAATACGGTTCAGTACAACGGAAACTTTGTAAATATCTTTGTCAAGATTTAATTCTTTTATAATGCTTCGAATTAAACTTTTTGAATCATCAGTGTCGTAAATTGTAAAGTTTTGTGGGTAATTTAATTTTTCAGATTCAATTCTTAAAATTCTTGAAAAAACGGAGTGGAATGTGCCCATCCAAAGGCTACTTGCAATGTTTTTGCCAACCATTGTTTCAATCCTATTTCTCATCTCTTTTGCAGCTTTATTTGTAAATGTAAGAGATAGAATGTTGAATGGTGAGACATTGTTTTTTAGTAGATGTACAATGCGGTATGTAAGAACTCTTGTTTTTCCAGAACCGGCACCAGCAATAACCATCAGAGGTCCATTAATATGCTGTACCGCTTTTCTTTGTTCGGGATTTAGTTTGTCTAAGTAGTTTTCCATTTTAAATCTTCACAAATCTAAACTTATTTAATAATTGAAATCATTAGAAATTAAGTTAGTTTTTAACGGTTTGTGATTGCTTAATGAATAAGATGATTTTTACTATTATTTATTTTGAACTACTAATATTTATTTTTTAATATTAAAAAAATGACTTATTAAGAAGATAATGTATATAAGATTTACGCTTTATAAATAGCCTTTTAGATTAATAAATTGTAAATTTGGAAAAAATTTATCTCTAAATGAAAAAGATTCTAATTTTACTCATATCGATTTGTAGTGTTTTTCAAATGCAGGCAACCCATTTAATGGGTGGTGAAATAACATGGGAATGTATCAAGGTTGGCCCTGATGCTGGAAAGTATATTTTTAAATTAAAATTATATAGAGATTGTGATGGAACATCTCTCTCTACTTTTGCTCAAACAATTTATGTTTGGGATCATCCAACAGTTACACAAATGTCAGTTGACTTTATTTCTAACACAGATATTTCTCCAGATTGTGATGTTACAAACAGTGGAAATCCACAACTTGATTGTTCAGGAAATCCTGTAGGCGCAGTAGAGGAGTATATTTATGAATCTTTACCAATAAGCTTGCCTGGATCACCTCCAGCTACAGGATGGCACTTTACATGGGATTCTTGTTGTAGAAATGGAGCAATTACAAATCTTGTTCTCTCTAGTCCTACCTCACCGAGTGAAGGGTTTACACTAAGAGCATCAATGTTTCCATATTACGATAATTTAGGTAACGTAGTGCCAGCTGATCCATGTTTTGATTCTTCTCCAATTTTTAATGAAAGTCCAAAAACTATAATTTGCACAGGATATCCATTTGCTTATTCTCATAACGCATCTGATGATGAGTTAGATGAAGTTTTTTATGATTGGGATGAACCACTTGATGATTTCTTTGGAGCATTTAATCCTCCAGTTGCACCTACTCCTTTACCTTTTTTAGCTCCTTATTCTTATGATAATCCTCTTCCTGGTGGAGTCACTCTTGATACTGTAACTGGGGAAATTGCTTATAATTCTACAATCTCAGGTAATTTTGTAACTGTTGTTAGGATTGATGCATACAAATGTGGGCAGTTAGTTGCTCAAATTTATAGAGAAATTCAAGCAGTTCTAATTTCTTGTCCAACGCTTTCTGGTGGAACAAATAATATACCACCAACTGTTTCACCACCTTTTACAGACCCAATTACAGGATTGCCTTCTTATTCAACATCTGTTCCTGCTGGTAGTGCTATTAGTTTTCAAATTCAATCAGATGATTTTGATGTATATGCTAATGGATCACCACAAGATGTAACTTTAGAAATTACTGGTGGACAAATGGCTGGAGATTTTGTAACAATAACAGATTGTACTAATCCACCATGTGCAACATTTGACAATGGTGCTGGATTAACACCTCCTTTTTCTAATCCTACTTTTGTTAATGGATTTTTTAACTGGCAAACAGCATGTAGTCATGTCTCTACAAATGTGGGATGCGGAAATATTTCTAATTTATACACATTTGCTATTAAGGCCTATGATGATTTTTGTCCAGCTCCAGCAATTACATTAGCAACAATATCAATAGAAGTTACAGCAGCTAATTCTTTACCCGAGCCTGACTTACAATGTGCATTTTTAGATGGTAATGGAGATTTAACACTAGATTGGAATGAGACTTTTGGCGCAAATCCATCAACAATCTATCATATTCTTGGTTCAGATAATGTTGGAGGACCATACACCTTGTTGGCTGATGTAAATTATCCAGATACAATGTATACAATTGATGCTGTAAATATTCCTGCTGGTTACCAATTCTTTTACATGACTCAAGAATCTGCATGTGCAAATAATTCTTTAGAATCTGATACGATAACACCAATCGAATTTGCTATTTCTCACTCAGATGTAAGTTGTTGGGATGACTCTGACGGTCAGATTACTATTGAGGTTTTGAGTACTATGCTAGTACCATTTAGTTATTATATAGATGGTGTTATAAATCCAAATCCTATCCCATATGACACTGTTTTTGATGGCTTATCTACTGGAGTATATGCTATTACCGTAAGTGACAATGGTAGTTGTCAGATCACACAAGATATTTCTATATCTGCCCCTGGATCTCCATTGCAATCTATTGTCACAGATAGCATGAATATCTGCGCCAATTCTTCCGATGGTTTGGCAGTAGGTTCTGGTGCTGGAGGAACACCACCATATAGTTATGAGTGGTTTGATAATAGTTTTACTAGCTTTAGTACTAACGACACTGCTTTTAATTTAAGTGCTGGTAGTTA
>CALJFR010000014.1 GCA_938073745.1 uncultured Flavobacteriales bacterium | reverse complement strand
TCAGAAGTTGTATTTCCATTCATATTACCACCAGCATCATTAATAATCTTAAAATGTTTTTCATCAGGTACATTTTCTGAACCTTGAAACATCATATGTTCAAAAAAATGAGCAAATCCAGATTTTCCTGCTGTTTCTCTATTTGAACCTACATGATAAGTTACATGAACATGAACTAGAGGATCAGAATTATCTTCGTGTATTAATACTTTTAATCCATTTGGAAACTGCCACTTTTCAAAAGGTATATCGACAGGATTGGTACTAGCACTTTTTAATAATACAGGTTCATTATCATTTGTAGGGAATAGATTTAAACTAAAGAGTAAAAATGAAATGAGAAAAATATTGAATCTAAACATTTTTAAATATATTTTGTTTTAAGGGTAACAAAAATATATTAAAAAAAATATTTTTCTAGTGTATTGTAAAAGAAATTATCTGATAATTATAAATCTGAAAATAAATTAGGAGGATCTTCATCATCATTTTCAGTGTTATCTGATTCTGAAACATCATTATTATCAGAGTTATCTTCTTCATCTATATCATCAGATTTTTCATCAGCTAAATCATTTGATTTTGAATCAAGCTGTTGATTTTCATATTGTTGAGGATTAATATTTTCATCAGTCTCTAATAAATCTAAATCATCCTCATCAGCTTCAAATTTTGAAACTTTTGCAACAGAGGCTATAGAATCATCTTCTCTCAATCTAATTAGTTTTACACCCTGAGTTGCTCTTCCCATTATTCTTAAAGTGTCAACTCCAATTCTTATTGTTATTCCAGATTTATTAATCACCATGAGATCATCAATATCAGAAACATTTTTTAAAGAAATTAAAGGACCAGTCTTATCAGTAATATTAATTGTTTTTACTCCCTTACCACCTCTGTTCGTAATCCTGTAATCTTCAACAGCTGATCTTTTACCAAAACCATTTTCAGCAACAACTAATACGCTTGAATTTGTATCTTCAATACAAATCATTCCAACAACTTCATCATTATCATTAGCAAGACGAATACCTCTAACTCCGGCAGCTGTTCTTCCCATAGATCTAACCTTCTCTTCTTCAAAATGAATTGCCTTCCCAGATTTTACTGCCATCATGATATGAGAATTACCAGTTGTCATTTTTGCTTCCAATAATTGATCACCTTCTCTAATGGTAATAGCATTAATTCCATTAGTTCTTGGTCTTGAATATGCCTCTAAAGAAGTTTTCTTAACCACACCTTTTTTTGTACACATCATAATAAAATGTGAATTAATATATTCTTCATCTTTAAGGTCTTTAGTGTTTATGTAAGCCATTATTTTATCTTCTTTTGGAAGATTGATAATATTTTGAATTGCCCTACCTTTTGAAGTTTTACTACCTTCAGGAATTTCATAAACCTTTAACCAAAAGCACTTTCCTTGTTCTGAGAAGAATAACATGTAATCGTGATTATTTGCCATTACCATTTCTTCTACAAAATCTTCATCTCTAGTTGTTGCTCCTTTTGAGCCAACTCCTCCTCTACCTTGAGATCTATATTCTGAAAGCGTTGTTCTTTTTATATATCCTAAATGAGAAATTGTTATAAGAACTTCATCATTAGGAATCATATCCTCAATACTTACTTCTGAAGAAGAAAATTCAATATTAGATCTTCTCTCATCTCCATACTTCTCTTTTACTTCTTTTAAATCGTCAACTAAAAGTGTATATCTTAAATTTTCATCAGAAAGAATTTCTTTAAATCTTTCAATTCTTCTCATTATTTCTTCATGTTCTGTCTTGATTTTATCCATTTCAAGACCTGTAAGCTTTTGAAGTCTAAGATCAAGAATTGCTTTAGCTTGAATTTCAGACAATGAAAAATTAAATATTAAACCATTCCTCGCATCTTCTGGAGTTCTCGAAGATCTGATTAGCTTGATAATTGCATCTAGGTTATCTAATGCAATTAATAAACCTTCTAAAATATGAGCTCTTTTCTCAGCTTGCTTTAATTCAAAGTTTGTTTTTCTTACTAAAACATCATGTCTGTGTTCGACAAAATATTGAATTAGTTCTTTAAGATTTAATAATCTTGGTCTTCCGGCAACTAATGCAATATTATTTACACTAAAAGAGGACTGTAGTGCAGTAAATTTATAAAGCTTATTAAGAACAATATTAGGAATACAATCTCTTTTTAAGTCATAAACAATTCTCATACCATTTCTATCAGATTCATCTCTGATATCAGAAATACCCTCTAATTTCTTACTATTTACTAGATCAGCAGTTTGCTTAATTAAGTTTGATTTATTAACCATGTATGGTATCTCTTCAACAATGATAGATTCTCTTCCATTATTTTCTTCAAATCTAACTTTGCCTCTAACCACAATTCTTCCTCTTCCTGTTTCAAAAGCAGATTTAACTCCATCAACACCGTAAATAGTTCCACCAGTTGGGAAATCTGGAGCCTTAACATGGTCCATTATTTCAGATATTTCGATATCTCCTCTTTTTTCTATGTACGCTATTGTTCCATTAACAATTTCAGTTAAATTATGAGGAGGCATATTCGTAGCCATTCCAACAGCTATACCTGTAGTTCCATTTAATAATAAGTTTGGTAATCTTGCAGGTAGAACAGATGGTTCTTTTAGAGTATCATCAAAATTATCATTCCAATCAATTGTTTCCTTATCAATATCAAGAAGCATATCCTCAGTAGTTTTTCTCATTCTAGCTTCTGTATATCTCATTGCAGCAGGGTTATCCCCATCAATTGATCCAAAATTTCCTTGACCATCAACCATCATATATCTTAAACTCCACTCTTGGGCCATTCTTACCATTGCATCATAAACAGCAGTATCTCCATGTGGATGAAACTTACCAAGAACTTCCCCAACTATTCTTGCCGATTTTTTATATGCTGTATTAGACCTTATACCAAGTTCATGCATACCAAAAAGTATTCTTCTATGAACAGGTTTTAATCCATCTCTTACATCGGGTAAAGCTCTAGAAACAATAACAGACATTGAGTAATCAATGTACTTAGATTTCATTTCTTCCTCAATATTTATTGCAATGATTTTTTCTCCTTCTATCATGTAGATAATTGTTTAATATTATGTTTAACAAATTAAATAAAATTACACTCTTTTGGGTAATAAAAATACTAGTTTTTCGTTGTTAAGTTATGAACAATATCTGTTAAGAAAATAGTAAGTATTTACTAATTAAAAATTAGATTTTTTGAAGTATCTTGCAGATGTTAAAAAATATAATTAAATGAAGACAGGATTTTCAAATAGAATGAAAGACGTTTTTACCTTCGTAAGAGAAGAAGTAATAAGACTTAGGCATAGTTCAATTAGGGTTGAACATCTCTTTTTAGGAATTCTTAGAGACGGAGGTGGTTCTGCAATTATGGTTTTGAAAAATCTTGATGTTGACCCTCAAGATTTAAAAACTATCATTGAAAACACGATTAAAACTAGTATAGTTGATCAAAATGTTAGTTCTAATGAAATTTCATTTAGTAAACAAGCTGAACGAGTTCTTAAAAAGTCTATTTTAGAAAGAAAAAATCTTGTTGAAGATGAAATAAAAACAATTCATGTTTTACTATCAATTTTACTAGATGACAATAATATAGTAACTACTACTTTAAAACATTTACATCTAGATTATGATATAATTTTAGAAGAATATCAATCACTAAATATTAATATATCATCTGAAGATAAAAACCCATATAGTGAAGAGGATCTCAACGATGATGATATTTTTGGACCAACAAGTAGTGAACCACAAACAAAAAAACATTCTCAAAAGTCAACTACTCCGGTTTTGGATAATTTTGGAAGAGATTTAACATTATATGCAAAAGAAGGAAAACTGGACCCAATTGTCGGAAGAAACAAGGAAATAGAAAGAGTTTCACAAATTTTAAGTCGAAGAAAAAAAAATAATCCAATCCTCGTAGGAGAACCTGGAGTTGGAAAATCAGCAATTGCTGAGGGACTTGCCCTTAGGATTGTAGATAGAAAAGTATCAAGGAATTTATTTAATAAAAGGATTATAATGCTTGATTTAGCAGCTATAGTTGCTGGTACAAAATATCGTGGACAATTTGAAGAAAGACTAAAAAGTATAATCACCGAACTTGAAAATAATAAAGATATAATCCTATTTATTGATGAAATACACACTCTAGTTGGTGCTGGTGGAGCATCTGGATCACTTGATGCGTCAAATATGTTCAAACCTGCATTAGCCAGAGGAGAAGTTCAATGTATAGGCGCAACCACCCTTAATGAGTATAGACAGCATATTGAAAAGGATGGTGCGCTAGAGAGAAGATTTCAAAAAATAATAGTTAATCCTGCAAGTGTAGATGAAACTATAGAAATTTTAATGAATATTAAACACAAATATGAAGATCATCATAATGTAACTTACACTGATGATGCTATAATGTCATGTGTTCACCTAACTAATCGATATATTAGTGATAGATTCTTTCCAGATAAAGCAATTGATGCATTAGATGAAGCAGGTTCTAGGGTGCATATTACAAACATCAAAGTTTCAAAGAAAATAACCGACTTAGAAGATAAGATCAATGAGACTACTTCAAATAAAATTAATTCTATAAAACAACAACGATTTGAAGTTGCAGCAAAATTAAGAGATGAAGAAAAACTACTTATCCAAACTCTTGAAAAAGAAAAGAGGAAATGGGAAAAAACTACAAAAAGCAAAAGAGAAATTGTAACGGATAAAAATATTGAAGATGTTGTTAGTATTATGACAGGGATTACCGTTCAGTCTATCGCATCTAAAGAAAAGAAGGTTTTATCTAACATGGCAAATAAGATTAACAAATCAATAATTGGTCAAATTGAAGCAGTAAAAAAAGTTGTTAATGCCATTAGAAGAAATCGTGCAGGACTAAAAGATCCTAATAAACCTATTGGTTCTTTTATGTTTATTGGACCAACAGGTGTTGGAAAAACACATTTAACTAAGGCATTATCTCTTGAAATGTTTGATTCTGAAGATGCATTAATAAGAATAGACATGAGTGAATATATGGAGAAATTTGCAATTTCAAGATTAATTGGTGCACCTCCTGGCTATGTTGGATACGAAGAAGGTGGACAGCTTACCGAAAAGGTTAGAAGAAGACCATATTCAGTAGTTTTGTTAGATGAGATTGAAAAAGCACATCCAGACATTTCAAATCTTCTTCTTCAAATTTTAGATGAAGGTAAGATAACCGATAGTCTTGGAAGAACAATTGATTTTAGAAATACAATAATTATCATGACATCAAATATTGGTTCTAGACAAATTAAAGATTATGGTAATGGAATTGGATTTAATACTTCTGCAAAAGAAAATAGTTTTGATAATGAGTCAAAATCAATTATTGAAAAAGCATTAAAAAAACAATTTAGTCCAGAATTCCTAAATAGAATTGACGAAACAATACTGTTCAAAACCTTAAATAAAGAAGATATTTTAAAAATTATTGATCTTGAGATTAATATCATTACTAAAAGAATTAAAGGTTTAGGCTATACAGCAAAAATTTCAAAGTCTGCTAAAGTTTACATAGCAGAAGAAGGTTATGATAGAAAAAATGGTGTAAGACCCTTAAAAAGAGCTATTCAGCGCTTATTTGAAGATCCTATATCAGAATTGATTATTGATTCTAAAATTATTAAAGGTGAAACAATTAATGTTGCAATATCAAAAGATAAAAAACAACTCTCTTTTAAACACAAAAAATAATTATTTCTTTTGAGTTACAAGGCTAATGTATCTGTAATGCCTATCAACAAAAGATTTATAGATCTTACTTCCTTTTACAGAAGCAAATGATTTTAACACTTTTCTTAAGAAACTAGAATTTACCTTGTTAATAATATTATTTCTATCATCAGTCATTAGTTCTGATGCTTTAATAATATTTTCCGTAATATCAATATAATTAAGATCTGATAAGTTACTGTTTTTCAATTTATTAAGATGATCATCTAGATTAGAATCTATTAAAAAATCACAATATAAAAAATGACCACCTGGCTTCAAAACTCTGCAAACTTCTGAAATAAAATCTGGTATTGATGGATAACAATGTGAAGATTCAATATTTAAAATAACATCAATACTATTATCCTCAAAAGGTAGTTTAGCAGAATCGCCTACTAAAAAGTTAAGATTATCTAAATTATAACTCTTATTACACAAACTAATAGCATTAGAAGATAAATCAACGCCTGTTATTAATTTAGGCTTGTGATATCTGGCAATAAAATTCGCCCCTCCTCCTCTACCACTACCAACTTCTACAATAACTTTAT
>CALJFR010000013.1 GCA_938073745.1 uncultured Flavobacteriales bacterium | reverse complement strand
AATATCATTTGCAGGTCTATCGAGTGCCTGCGAAAGATATGTTTTAAATCTAGAACTGTCTAAAGCACCTCCCATACCTATTACTCTATTTTTAGGTAATCCAGTTGATTTTAGTGCTAGATAAGTCATAGTGTCCATAGGGTTAGAAACAACAACGATAATTGTATTCGGAGAATGTTTTAAAATATTTTCAGAAACTGTTTTTACTATTCCTGCGTTAATTCCAATTAACTCCTCTCTTGTCATTCCAGGTTTTCTAGGAATTCCACTAGTTATTACTGCAATATCACTATTTGCTGTTTTTGAATAGTCATTTGTACTGCCGGTAATTTTTGTATCAAATCCATTTAGAGAGGATGTCTGCATTAAATCCATTGCCTTTCCTTCAGCAAAATTTTCTTTGATATCTAATAAAACAACTTCAGATACAAAATTTTTTATTGCTATGTATTCTGCACAACTTGCTCCAACGGCTCCAGCTCCAACTACTGTAACTTTCATATTTATTTAAATTTTTTTTTAAAATTATTTACGCATCAATATTTGCATACTTCGCATTTGCCTCAATAAATGCTCTTCTTGGTGGAACATCATCTCCCATAAGCATAGAGAAAACTCTATCAGCTTCTGCGGCACTATCAATACTTACTTTCTTTAATGTTCTAAATTCAGGATTCATAGTGGTATCCCATAATTGACTAGCATTCATTTCTCCAAGACCTTTATATCGTTGAATTATAACATTAACATCCTTACCTCCCTTCATTTCCTCAATAATTTTATCTCTGTTATTTTCATCCCAACAGTATCTATGGTCTTTTCCTCTTTTTAAAAGATATAAAGGAGGGGTTGCTATATATACATATCCATGTTCAACTAATGGTTTTAAGTATCTAAAAAAGAAAGTTAGTAATAATGTGGCAATATGACTTCCATCAATATCAGCATCTGTCATGATTACAATCTTGTGATATCTTAATTTCTCTGTATTTAGAGCTCTTTCATCTTCCTCAGTACCAAGAGATACTCCAAGTGCTTTATAAATATTTTTTATTTCTTCATTTTCAAAGACCTTGTGTTGCATTGCTTTCTCAACATTTAGTATTTTACCTCTTAAGGGCATAATAGCTTGAAAATGTCGATCTCTCCCCTGTTTGGCTGTACCACCAGCTGAATCTCCCTCAACTAAATATATCTCACATTTTGTCGGATCTCTTTCAGAACAATCTGAAAGTTTACCTGGCAATCCAGAACCAGATAAAACGTTCTTTCTTTGCACTAACTCTCTTGCTTTTCTAGCAGCGTTTCTAGCTGTAGCAGCTAGTATAACTTTTTGTACAATAACCTGAGCTTGTTTTGGGTTTTCTTCAAGATAATTTGTGAGCATTTCACCAACAGCTTTATCTACAGCTCCTGTAACTTCTTTGTTCCCAAGTTTTGTTTTAGTTTGACCCTCAAATTGAGGCTCCATTACTTTAACAGAAATAACAGCTGTTAATCCTTCTCTAAAATCATCTCCACTAACTTCAAATTTTACTTTTTTTAATAATCCTGACTCATCGGCATATTTCTTTAAAGTTCTAGTAAGTGCTCTTCTATATCCAGCCAAATGCGTTCCTCCTTCATGTGTATTGATATTATTTACATAAGAATGAACATTTTCAGAATATGAACTATTATAAACCATTGCAACCTCAACTGGAACTCCATTTTTCTCGCCATCAAAATAAATAACAGTATCTAAAATTGGATCTCTTGTACTATCTAAAAATGTTACAAATTCCTGGAGACCTACTTCGGAGAAGAATTTTTCACTTACATGAGTTCCATCTTCATTTTTTCTTCTTAGGTCTGTAATACTTAGGTTTATTCCTTTATTTAAAAAAGAAAGTTCTCTTAATCTTGCAGCCAAAATATCATAGTGATAAATAGATTCAACAAAAATTGATAAATCAGGCTTAAAAGTAACCTCAGTACCAGTTCTATCCGTTGTTCCAATCTCTCTTACATCATATTGTGGTACTCCAATTTTATATTCCTGCTCAAAGACCTTACCACCACGGTGAACCTCAACTCTTAAATCTGTAGACAATGCATTTACACAAGACACACCAACACCGTGTAATCCCCCAGAAACCTTATATGAACCTTTGTCGAATTTTCCTCCAGCATGAAGAACAGTCATAACAACTTCTAAAGCAGACTTCTTTTCCTTTTCATGCATAGCAGTTGGAATACCCCTACCATTATCCTTAACAGTAATTGAGTTATCCTCATTTATAAAAACATCTATATCAGAACAATGGCCAGCTAGTGCTTCGTCAATAGAATTATCTACAACCTCATAAACAAGGTGATGTAAGCCCTTTTGCCCAACATCTCCAATGTACATGGCAGGTCTTTTTCTTACAGCTTCTAAACCTTCAAGGACCTGAATATTACTAGCCCCATATTCTTCATTATTTTTATTTTCTTCAGACATAAAATTTGAATTATTGATGTTATAACAAATATACAATTATCCATTCTTTAAACGGCTAGTTTTTTAACATAAAATTAGATGTGTTTTATCAACAAAAGTTGATAACTTTTTTAGAAAATATAATTTAAACCAAGGCTATAGTTAATACCCATTTCTTCATACCCATTCCATAATGGAGTTGTAACATTTAAAACATTATTAGCTTTTATAGATAATCCTATTTTTTCAGTGTAGTTGTAATTAATATCTAAATCCAATAAATACAAATTATCAAGCGGAATAGTTTCATATTCTGTAGGCTCAATAAAAAAACCAGATAGAATAAGAGCATCTCTTGAGCCAATATAATTCAGTGATGGTATTACCTTAATTTTATTTCTTAATGTAACTGGCAGGCTTATTTCGGCAGCTAAACCAGCTTTATTTGAAACAAGTTGATCATGCCAATTGTAATTTACATTTATATTTAGCGCAATCAAATTATTGAATTCTTTTTGATAATTTGCATTTACCCTAAATTGCCAAACATCTAAGTATTGTATTTCAAATTTTCTTTGATCATTTATTGTAGTTAAAATAAACGAATGATGATTTAATATTTTACCATAACCAAGTTTGAAACTTAACATTTCATTATTTGAAAGTTTATTATCTAAATGCAAAAATAGCTCATAAATATCTGTTGTTTCTAATTTGTGAGAAAAGTTGATTATATCAGTTGGGTCAGTTTCTTGAGCATTTAAACCAAAAGAATGTATGTATGGGTTTTCTTTTGTTAAAGATGTAATTGTATTTCTGTAATCACTCCTGTCTAGACCAAAAGAAAGGTTAATAACATTGTCAACTAATTCTTTACTAATTTCTAGAAGAGGGAATATATCTGCGGTGTTTTCTGCATTATTATTTTCAATCCCAAGATTAAAGCCAATATCAATATCAAAATCATATTTAGCAAAAGAAAATTTTGGAGAAATATCTAGAATCTTTACATCCAATTCTTCTCTATCTAAAACATCATCATTATTTTGATAATTTAAATAATTATTAAACTCCAATTCTAAAGCTATTGGAATAGAATTAATGGTTTTACTAATTTCAGTTCCAATAAAAATGTGATTCTCAACTTGAGAATTTAGATCTTTTAATGAGATTTCACTTACATGATCAAAGCTATTTTCTTTACCTCTTGAATTCATTTTTACAGAAAACTCAGAATATGAAATCTGACTTTCTGAACTTTTACTAAATCCATGATTTGTTGTAATTATTTGATGAGAAATTTTTGAAGAAACAATGTTTTTTTCGAAAATATTTTTTGCATACAAATAGAATGCTGGGTTTTTTCTCACTACACTTAAATTATCTGTTGATGTACTAAACTCACTATTTTGTACTGACAAACCAATACCATAGTAAAATGAGCGATTATATATTTTACTAAAATTAAACTTTCCACTTTGATAAGAATTATTACCAAAAGCAAGAGAAACATTGGTGGCATTAGTATTAGTTTGATTTTTATTTTTGATTCTTGCCGCTACTAATGGTCGAGTATTAAAATTAGAGTAAAGCGCTTTATCAACAAATGAATACTTTTGAGTTTTATCAATTTTTGTAGTATCCATAAAAAAAGCTTTTACATTAAGCTTATTGGCATCAGGAACACTCACGTCTAATCCTTCAACTACTCTAATCTCAGTAGTTTTTAAATCTTGAGAAAAAATATAATTACTACTAAAGCATAATAATATGAGAGGGGAATATTTAATTAGTTTATTTATCATTTTCTTAATGTGTCAGCAACATCATATAGTTCATATTCTAGTTCCTCTTCAAAAATATCAATATATCTGATTTTCTCAACAGAAATTTCTTCTTTAATCTCAGATTCAATTATATCTTCTCTTTTCTTTTTTGCTAAAAGAATTAATTCTTCACCATCATAATTATCTAATATACTTTCAAGTGTTGCTTTTGCTTGAAATTTATCACCTTTTGAAACATATATATCTGACAATAAAATAAAAGATTTTGCAATGTAATAGTTATCGGAAAAATTATTTGGCATATCAAAAATCATTCCTTCCGCAACATCTAAACTATCATCTAAATAGGTTAAATAGATTAGCATGTACATTGCTTCCGCTCCATCACTGTTTTTATCAATATTTAAAATCCGAAGATATGATTTCCTTGCTTTCGCATAATTTCCAGATTCAAAATCATTTCTTGAAATTATTATTTCTGCCTTAGATAATAGCCAATTATCTACCTTATCTAATAAAAGAACTTTTTGAGCATAATTTACAGCTTGTCTTGTGTCAATTAATTCAAACCCATACATCAGTCTAATAATTACTTCTCTTTTCACACTATTATTTGAAACAATCTCTTCAAGCTGAGAATAATATTTATTTGAAATTAGGAAATCCTCGGCATTAAAATAAGCTCTAGACAAATGGGTAAGGGCTTCTTCAAGATATTGAATAGAATTATTCTCCACAATATATTCATAAGATAAATTAGTTTGAATTGAGTCGCCTAAATTATAGTATGAACGTGCTAAATAATAATACGCATCATCTATAAAAACGCCATCTTTAAATTCTGTAATATATTTTTGAAATGCTTCTTTTGAAACGCTGTATTCTTGTTCTGAAAACTTTATAAATGCCGCACTGTAGGATAGCGAATCTTGCTCAGATTGACTTAGTTTATATTGGGGAATACCATTTAAATAAGATATATACTCATCCACTCTTGCTATGCCAACATAGATTGATTGAAGGCCTAGTAAGGCCTCCTTGAAATAAGGTCCCTTTTGAAAAGTATTTATAACCAATTTATATTGACTTATTGACTTATCTATCTCATCAATATTATAAAAAACCATTGCTTTACTCAAATAAGCTTTAACTTGTAAATCAAAATCTATTGAATTTGTCAAAACACTGTCATAAAACAATAATGCATCATCATAGGCCCCAGAGTTTTTATAGTACTGAGCTATATCAAATAATGCATCATCAAAATAAATAGAGTTTCTTTTTTCGGAAATTAAACGCTTGAGTAATCTTAACTTTTCTGATTGATTATTAATCACCCCAAGACAAATTGATCTTTGGTATAATGAATAATCTAAATCAAATAAATTAAAGACAATTGATTTTTCGTAATACTTATCAGCAAGAGTAAAGCTTTTTTGCATAAAATAACAATCAGCTATTCTTAGCAACGCATCATTAACAAACATTGAATCAGTAGCAGATTTGATATAAGCTCTAAAAGCTTTATTAGCAGAGGAATATTGACCTAGCTTAAACAATGTATAACCTTTATTGTATAAAAATAGATCACTCAAAAATTTATCCTTGACATTAGAAATATTAGATAAAACATTTTGAGAATTTTCAAAATCCTCTATTTGATAGTAAGCATCTGCTAGCCATATTTTTGAAGCATTTCTAATACCTTCATTGCTAAAAAACATCAGTGATTCTTTAAAAAAGAAAATAGCTCTATCAAAATTATTATTATTAAACTCTTTAACTCCAAGAAAAAAAGCTAGCTCTTGGAGTGTAGTTTTTTCTTCCAAGGTCAAATCAATTTTATTTTTTAGTGCATTATAAGCGTCAAGATAATTGCTTGTAACTTTTAATAGCTTTACCATTAAAGATTTTATATATTCTTGCTTGTCAGAGGAACTAAAATTAGAGACAAATTGCTTGAAAGTTGTAAGAGAATTTTCAAATGGCAAATCTAACTCATAAGAAAGTTTTGCATAATTAAAAAAAGCTTCCTCTGAAATAATTTGATCAAATTGCATAGAAGAAGCATTTTTAAATGCTTGCAAAGCAAAATTATTATTATTAACCCTCAAATAACTTGCGCCCAAATAATAAGAGGTCATTTGACCTAATTTATTATCGGAAACATCTATTTTTTTAAAATAAGTAATCGCATTTAAATAGTCAGAAATTTTATAATATGAAAATCCAATCATATAATTATCAGAATCACTAACATCAACTGAATCTGAATCAAAAACACTCAGGTATTTTGTAGCGTTGAGATAATCTTTAACTCTATAATAAGATTCTCCAAGCAATCTATTTGATTCCATCTTTCTGGAGTCAATAACATCATTAATAGAAGGTTCTAAAAATTCAATTAGAGTATTGTAATCTTCTAAAAAATAGTAAATCTGCCCAATATAATAAGGAACAATTTTCTTGAATTTCTTGTCGGTTCTTAATTCCTTAAACCACTTCAGTGAAGATTGATAATTTTTAGTTTTATAGGAAATATGAGCAAAATAATATTTAGAGGCAGATTGATAATCAGAATCAACATTCAATAGTTTTGAAAAATAATATTTTGCATCTTCGATAGAATCTAATTGAAAATAAGAATATGCTAAATTAAATTTTTGATTTACTTTTAACTCATCTTCAATTTTTTTGTAATAAATTATGGCTTTAGAAAAGTCTTGGTCATTATAAAAAATCTCTGCAAGAGAAGAATAAACCTCATTATGATAGATAGAATAAGGAAAATCATTTAGCAATCTATTAAATAATTCTACAGCATCATCAGAGGCTAAATTTTTCGAACATTTAGCATTATACAGCAGTGCAATATCACTATCTAGGTTTTCAAAAATTAACTGAGCTAAATTATATTGCTTTTGATTATAGTAATCTAAAGCAACATCAAAATCTTTTTCTTGAGCATAAGAAAAGTTAAAAACAAAAAGAGATATAAAAAGTGTAAAAAATCTAATCATTACTAATGTAAATTTATATAATATGGCAAGTTGAAACATCAATGATAACTTAAGTTTTCAACACAACTTCTGAACAATTAAAAAATTATTTTTTCGTTAAATAGATGATATATTTTTTTAATTTGCATTGTGTTTTACATTCTAAAAATTAAAGGAACGAAGGTTATACCTGATTTCATCCAAATAAGGGATGAAAATATGACTCTTAGAGCTTATTTTAGAGTTAGTCAAGCAAAAAGAGGATTAGAAAAAAATAATCTTCAAAAATATTCTGAAGAAATGATAAAAATAATTGAAAGTCTTGCCTTTGGGAAAATTCACAAATACATTCCAGAAAATGCATAATGAAGAAATTACACTTGAGGGCATTAACCTGTATCAAGAAGATAGACTAATATTTGAAAATGTTAATCTATCGATAAAACATGGTGATTTTGTTTATTTAGTTGGAGAAACTGGAAGTGGAAAAAGTAGTCTAGTTAAATCTCTATACGGAGAAATAAAGGTATCTGCGGGGAACATTAATGTAATTGGATACAATCTCAATAAAATAGAAAGAAGTGATATTCCTAAATTAAGAAGAAAGTTAGGAATTGTATTCCAGGATTTCCAACTACTTTCAGATAGATCAGTTAATGATAATCTAGAGTTTGTTTTAAAAGCAACAGGATGGAAAGACAAAAAACTGATTTTAGAACGAATAAATAAAGTTTTAGAAGATGTTCATTTAGAAGATTTTAACAATAAAATGCCACATGAACTTTCAGGGGGAGAGAAACAAAGAGCTGCAATTGCAAGAGCTCTATTAAACGAGCCAGAAATTATTCTAGCTGATGAACCTACAGGCAGCCTTGATCCTAAAAAGTCAGAAAAAATAATTCAATTATTAAAAGATATAAATAATAAAGGTACAACTGTAGTTATTGCAACGCATGATTATGAAATCATTAAAAAATTTAACTCAAGAATTATTAGATGTTCTGAAAAAAAATTAAAAGAAATAACAATAGATGAATTATGAGCATTTCTATTGAAAAGAACTATCAACTTGACAATCTAAACACTTTTAATATTTCAGCTAAAGCTAAATTTTTTTATGAATTCAATACTTTAAAGAAACTTGAAGAAATTCTTAATCATAAATTATTAAAAACTGAAAAATCGTTTGTTTTAGGTGGTGGCTCGAATATATTATTTTCAAAGGATTTTAATGGAATTGTTATAAAAAATAGTTTGGGAGGAATAAATATCACAAAAGACAATAATAATCATACAGAAGTCGAAGTTGGTAGTGGAGAGATTTGGCATGAATTTGTTTTATGGAGTGTCAAAAAAAATCTTTCAGGCATTGAGAACCTGGCCCTTATTCCGGGATCAGTTGGCGCCTCTCCGATTCAAAATATAGGTGCATATGGCTGTGAAGCAAAAGATACAATTAAAAAAGTTCAATTTATTGATCTTGAAAGCAAATCTATTAAAGAGTTAACAAATAGTGAATGTAATTTTAGCTACAGAAGTTCAATCTTTAAAAAAGATCTAAAAGGAAAATGCATCATAACTAAAGTAACCTTTTTGCTTAATAAAAAACCCATTAATAACACATCATATGGAGCTATAGCATCTGAACTTGCTGCTCTAAAAAGCCAAGCTTCTCCTCAGTCAATTTGCAATGCTATTATCAATATACGAAGTAGAAAATTACCTGACCCACAGAAAATTGGAAATAGTGGTAGCTTTTTTAAAAATCCAATTATTTCAAATTTGAAATTGAAAAAAATTAAAGAAAAATATCCAGAAATTATAAACTATAAACAATCCAAAACTCATTCTAAAATTGCTGCTGGTTGGCTAATTGAAATGGCGGGATGGAAAGGTTACAGAAAAGATGATTGTGGAGTTTATGATAAACAAGCACTTGTTTTGGTAAATTATGGACAAGCAAGTGGAAACGAAATTATTGAGTTATCAAAAAAAATTCAGCAATCTGTACTTGAAAAATTTGATATTATGATTCACCCTGAAGTTAATATTATTTAAAATTTGAAAACTCAGAATTTTATTGAGAAACTTTTAAAACACTTCTCCCACAAACCAACAAAAGAGCAAAAAAAAGTACTTTTAGACTTAAGTGAATTTATTTCAACTATTGGTAGTAAAAGTATCTTCTTATTAAAAGGATATGCAGGTACCGGAAAAACAACACTAATATCAGCACTTGTAAAATCGCTTCCTTCTTTAGGAAAACGCTCAGTTTTACTTGCTCCCACCGGAAGAGCAGCTAAAGTTTTAGCTAAATATTCTAAAAGAAAGGCATCAACGATACATAAAAAAATATACTGGATAAGAACATCAAAAAATGGCAATACATTTATTACACTAAAAGAAAACCTACACACTAATACAATTTTTATAGTTGACGAAGCTTCAATGATTCCAGAAGACTTAAATGATAGTCTTAGTAAAAGATCTTTGTTAGAAGATTTGATTAAATATGTATACGAAGGAATTGATTGCAAATTAATTTTAATTGGAGACACCGCACAGCTCCCACCAGTGCATCTAGATGTAAGCCCAGCATTGGATGAAGAAAATCTCGACAAAAAACACCAAAAACAAATAATATCTAAAGAATTAAAAGAAGTAGTTAGACAAGAAAAAAACTCCTTAGTATTAGAAAATGCGACAAATCTTAGAAAGCTAATTGAAATAAATAACAATTCTCTACCAAAAATTCAATTAAACAATGAAGTAATTAGGATAAGCTCTGGCGAGGAGCTTCAAGAATATATAGAAGCAGCTTACGCACAATCTGGAGTTGAAAACACAACCATAATATGTAGATCTAATAAAAGAGCAAATCAATATAACAATAGAATAAGAAGTGAAATCTTATGGCAAGAGGATATTATTTCATCTGGAGACATATTAATGGTAGTACGAAATAATTATTTCTGGCTGGATGAGAAAAGCGAAGCCGGCTTTTTAGCAAATGGCGATATTATTGAAGTCACTAGAGTGAATGAAATAATTGAAAGATATGGCTTTAAATTTGCTAAGACTAGCATACGATTACTTGACTATCCAGATGAAAATGAGATAGAAACAATTTTACTTTTAGATACAATAAGCTCAGAATCACCATCATTAAAATATGAAGAGTATAAAAAACTTTATAAAGAAGTAGGGCTGGATTATAAAGGACAAAAAGACATAAACAAGAAAATTAAAGAAAATGAATTCTTTAATGCAATTCAAATAAAATTTGGATATTCAATTACTTGTCACAAAGCACAAGGTGGGCAATGGAAAGAAGTATTTATTGATATCGGATACTTTAAAAAAGAAATGTTAGATAAAAATTACCTCAGATGGCTCTACACTGCATTTACAAGATCCACCAATAAATTATATCTAATAGGTTTTAATAAAGAATTCTATGATTAATTAATGATTATTTTCTTAACAATTAATTCAGAACCTGAATTTATACTCATAAAATAAACACCCTTTGCATAATTCGATAAGTTTATTTTTTTATCATATTCTCCATGAAAACTAAATAATTGATCAAAGAAGATATCCTCACCTAATGGGTTAACTACTCTTAATTCAATTAAATCAGTAGAATTAGCACTAAAACTAACTCTAAATATACCTTCATTTGGATTTGGATAAATATTAAAATCATTTATCATATTAAGTTCTAAAGAGGTATTTGTGCAATTAGCTTGACAAGCAGTTAAACTTGCATAAGAACCAAGACCAGTTCCTGGATCTATGCATGAACCTCCAACACAGTCCCATGTTGGCAATACACAATTAGATTGACAAGCACTCAAACTCGCATAGGAACCAAGACCAGTGCCTGGATCAATACAAGAACCCCCAACACAATCCCATGTAGCAGTAATAACACAATTAGATTGACATGCAGATAAACTAGAAAAAGTCCCCAGACCAGTTCCTGGATCTATACAAACTCCACCAATACAATCCCATGTTGGTAACACGCAATTAGATTGACAAGCACTCAAACTTGCATAAGTTCCCTGACCATTGCCAGGATCAATACAAGAACCCCCAACACAATCCCAAGTTGGTAAAACGCAGTTAGATTGACAAGCACTCAAACTTGCATATGTCCCCTGACCATTGCCGGGATCTATACAAGCTCCACTTACACAATCCCAAGTATTAGCAAAGATTACTAATTCCAATGTCGCTATACTATCACAGCCTAGTGAATTTGTTAAATTGGCAGTGTAAGTTCCACTTGAACTATAAGTGTTTCCATTCCAAACATAAGAACCTAAGGCAGAGTCTAATGTTAAGGATGTTGTAGCTTGATTTATTATTAAATCTAGAGTCACTATACTATCACAACCATTTAAATCAGTGTAAGAGTTAGTATAAGAACCACTAAGATCATATGTTACTCCATCCCAAGTATAGGAATCACAATTAGTAACTGAAACTGTTGAAATAGAACTATTATTGATAGTTAAATCAAGTGTTACAGTACTATCACAGCCATTTGATGCTTGATAAACATTAGTAAATTGACCAGTTGCATCATAAGTAACACCATCCCAATCAAATGAATTACAATTAGTAACTGAAACTGTTGAACTAGAACTATTATTAATTGTAAGATCAAGAGTTACTGAACTATCACAACCATTTGAAGAAGGATAAACATTAGTGTATAATCCTGTAGAATCGTAGGTCATACCATCCCAAGTGTAGGAGTCACATTCAGTAATCGATACCGTTGAACTAGAACTATTATTGATAGTTAAATCAAGTATTACAGTACTATCACAGCCATTTGATGCTGGATAAATATTGGTATAAACCCCTGTAGAGTCATAAATAACACCATCCCAAACATAACTATTGCATAGTGTTAAAATAATCAAATTACTTTGATTATAAACGCATGAGCTATCATCAATGTTTGCAAAAGAATTAAAATTACAAGCCAGAGAATCAATACATCCACCAATATATGGACTGTTTTTTATTTCAAGAAAATAATCTATTGTATCAATTTGGGTTATAGACCCAATCAAAGGAACATTAATTGCTAAGGTAGAGGTAATTATTTGAATATGATAAGCTCCAGTATCAGATACTAATGGAGATGTTAATGAATAAAGTTCTAAACAACCATTTGACCCACCAACAAAAGAACAATTAGTAGGATTACTACATGAATAAGAAAAGTTATTTGGCAAACCTATTACAGAAGTGACATCCACATTACTTATAGTAACATTTAAAGTTAGACCACTTAAAATAACAGAAGTATCTAAAGGTATAGAGAAATTAATAAATGATTGATATGCTGATCCAACAAAACCATCATTTAAATTACTGCCTTCCGAAGGGCATAAATAATCAGTACAATTTGACAACAAACATGAAAAAATACATGAACCGTCATCTATAGTCGCTAAAGGATTATAATTAATAGCTGTGGAATCAGTACAACCAGATAACAAAATACAGGAGCCATCATCTAAATTTGCTAGAGAATTATAATTAATAGCTAAAGGATCAGTGCAACCAGCGATAACTAATCCAAAATTCATTCTTATGGCATAAGAATTACTAGAAGTATACCAAGCCCCGTATCCTTGAGAACCAATATTACAACCATTATCTTGAATATAACTAGAAGTATATGCATTAGTAGATGTACTAATTAATGATGTGTCTGTAGGGTGTTGAAAACCACGAACAGCTGCCATATATGACGTGCCGGCAAATAGATTAATAGAACTTGATAATGGAATCGTTACCCAGTTACCAATATCAGCAGCTGTCAAAGAATATTGATTAGATTCATCTAAAAATATCTGACCATCTGTTTCATAAAGTTGAACTGCAACTATTGATCCTACAACAGAAGAGGAGCTAACATGAAATGATATTGATGTAAGCATCGTGCTTTGATAAATATCAAAAACATTAGCAAGTACTTGACCTCCACATGTTCTTCCAAGAAAAGCATTTCCCAATAAATTAGAACCATTATTGTTCCAATCATAATCAACAGCATATACAGAATCAGTTACAATAGAACTTTTGATTGTTGTATCTGTAGAAGGAAATGAATCTGAAGTTGCCCAAAAAGAAAAATTATGTAGACCTAAACTTGATGGGTTGAAAGAATTAGTAGTAGCTACAGTGTCAATAGCTTGATTTGGTGCTCCAACTAGATTTGTAGCATTAGAGAGGTAGGAATTAATATTCCCATTTGGCTCTTCAATATTTACATGTAATGTAACATTATTTAGTGTATTAACTCCAGTATTAGCAATAACTGCTTCCATCCTATAAGGGTTTGCTGCTGATTGTCCAATTGGATACATTGAATACTCAATACCAATATCTCCTAAAGATTGATATCCTAACCACCATCCACTGAAAGTTTCATTAGTACATTCTAATTCATAATCAGGAATTTCAGAAAAAGTAACATCATCAATCATTATGGCATAATCCCACTCTCCTTCGTAATGAAATCTTAAATATACATTAGGCTGGTTTCCAGCTGATGATGAAATATTTAATGCAACAAAATCTGGATTTGGAGAAGATTCATTAGTAGCAAGTTCTGGTTGAATTCTATATCTACCAGCAACAGTAGCAAAGTTATCCGTACTAATTTCTACAAAAACTGAATCACGGAATACTCTGTGATAACATTCAAAATTTATATTTATATATGGGTATGCAGAACAATCAATTGCCCCATTATATGTAAGTGTTGCCTCTTGAGGAGTATATTGAGTATTTAAAGCATCTGAATCAAATAAAGCAAATCCATTAGCTGCAGT
>CALJFR010000012.1 GCA_938073745.1 uncultured Flavobacteriales bacterium | reverse complement strand
CTTGAAAGATATATTATTTTCATTCCATTAGATGTAGCTAATTTCAATGTTGGATTTAGAGGAAGTGTCTCTTCTCCTCTAATAAAAGCAATTGATTTCAAATTATTTTCTTTTGAAATGATAGAGGTAGCTAAAACATGATTTGAAAATGCTCCTCCAAATGTTATTATTTGTTTGCAAGAGTTTTTCTTTGCCTGAACAATATTGTACTTTAATTTATAATACTTATTTCCTGAAACCGAATTAGGGATTTCATCTAATCTCTTAATAAATACTTTAACATTATATTTCTTAAATAAATCATTAAAAATTTCATATGATTCAATTTTCATAGAAGCAAATATCGTAAATTTGCATTAGCATAAAATGGACATTTAATTTATTATTACATTTAATAAAAATGAACGATTTAGATAATTTTAGAAACTTTATCTTAGAAGGAATTCCAAAAGTACTTCCCAAAAAAAAGGATTACGATTTAAATATAAATCATGCTCCCATAAGAAAAGATATTTTAAGTGTTGATGAAAAAAAATTAGCACTCAAAAATGCCTTAAGATATTTTTCTAAAGAGATGCACCATATATTAGCTCCAGAGTTCTTAGAAGAGCTAAAAAAATATGGTAGAATTTACATGTATAGATTTCGTCCAGATTACAAAATATACTCTAGAAATATAAACGATTACCCTCATAAATCTAAACAAGCAGCAGCTATTCAACTAATGCTTACTAATAATCTAGATAATGCAATTGCACAACACCCACATGAGCTAATTACCTATGGAGGAAATGGATCGGTTTTTCAAAACTGGGCTCAGTATTTAATATGTATGCAATTTCTTGCTCAAATGAACGATGAACAAACACTTGTAATTTATTCTGGACATCCAATGGGTCTATTCCCTTCAAATAAAAATGCACCAAGGGTTGTTGTATCAAATGGTATGATGATTCCAAATTATTCTAAGCCTGACCATTGGGAGAAATACAATGCTTTAGGTGTAACCCAATATGGTCAAATGACTGCAGGATCATTTATGTATATTGGACCTCAAGGTATTGTGCATGGAACAACAATAACTATTTTAAATGCTGCACGAAAAATTGACCCCTTAGCTATAGATTTAAGCGGAAAAATATTTGTAACTTCTGGATTAGGTGGAATGTCTGGAGCGCAACCCAAGGCTGCTGTTATTTCAAATGGAGTATGTATTGTAGCTGAAATAAATAAAAAAGCTACAATAAAAAGACATGAGCAAGGTTGGGTTGATCTAATTATTAATGATCTTGACAAACTAATTGATACAGCTGTTAAAGCTAGAAATGAGAAAGAAGCATTGTCAATAGCATATAATGGCCATATAGTTGATTTATGGGAAAGATTAGTAGAAAGAAATATTCAAGTAGATATTGGCTCTGATCAAACTTCTTTACATAACCCATGGGCAGGAGGATATTACCCTCAAGGCATGAAATATGAAGATGCAAATAGCCTGATGGTTAATAATCCTTCTTTATTTAAAGAAAAAGTTCAAGAAACACTAAGGTCTCATGTGAATGCAATAAATACAATGGCAAAAAGAGGAATGTACTTCTTTGATTATGGAAATGCATTTCTATTAGAAGCTAAAAGAGCAGGAGCAGATATTCTTAATGAATCGGGAAATTTTAAATTTCAATCATATGTTCAAGATATTATGGGACCAATGTGTTTTGATTATGGTTTTGGTCCATTCAGATGGGTTTGCTCTTCAAACCAAAAAGAAGATTTAAAAGCCACTGATAGAATTGCAGCTGAAGTTTTAGAAAAGCTAAAAATTAATTCTCCAGATGAAATTAAATTACAGATGAACGATAATATTAACTGGATAAAGTCAGCAGATGATAATAATCTTGTGGTTGGTTCACAAGCTAGAATACTGTATGCTGATTCGAATGGAAGAATTGAAATTGCCCTTGCATTTAACAGAGCAATAGCAAATAATGAAATAAAAGAACCTATTATACTTGGAAGAGATCATCATGATGTTTCTGGCACTGACTCTCCATATAGAGAAACATCAAATATATATGATGGATCTCAATTTACAGCTGATATGGCTATTCATAATGTTATTGGTGATTCTTTTAGAGGTGCTACCTGGGTATCTATTCATAATGGTGGTGGAGTTGGGTGGGGAGAAGTTATAAACGGTGGTTTTGGGATGTTAATTGATGGCTCTAAAGAATCTGAAGAGAAGATTAAAAACATGCTTTTTTGGGATGTAAACAATGGCATTGCTAGAAGAAACTGGGCTAGAAATGAAGAGGCAATTTTTGCTATTAAAAGGGCAATGAAAGAAAATGAACAACTAAAAGTTTTAATACCAAATACAGCTGATGATAATTTGATTAATTCTTTAGATTTTTAATCTAGCGTATCTCAGCAGACACCCCTTTTTTATATTCCTTAATTAGTTTGTCCATTATTTTATCAATTTGAATATCTGTAAGAGTTTTAGAATTATCTTCAAAAATAAAAGATAAGGAATATGACTTCTTATTCTCAGGAAGTTTATCTCCATTATAAACATCAAAAAGATTAATATCTTTTAGAATATTACATTTAATTGATTTTGCAATACTTTTTAATTCTGAAAAAGAAATATTTTTATCGATTAACAAAGAAAGATCTCTTCTTACCGATGGAAATTTGTTTACTGGAGAATAAACAATATTAGATCCTTTAACAATTTTTAATAAAACGTCCCAATTAAAGTCGGCAATATAAACGGATTTATTTATCTTATATTTTTTAAGAATTTTATTATTAACTGATCCAAATGAAACTATAATATCATTATTCAATTTATATTGAATATAGTCATCAAAAAATGGATTATCATTTAATGTAGAATCAAACTTAAAAATTCCAAGCTTGTTAAGTATTGTATGAACATATTCTTTTAAATCAAAAAAGTTAATCTGATTATTTGTAGAATTCCAATTTTCTTTTAGCCTTCTTCCAGTTATGGAAAGAAAAAGATGTTGATTTTCAATATATTTATCTACTCGAGAATAAGTTTTACCAAACTCAAATATTTTAAGGTCATTATTTTTTCTGTTAGAATTATATTCAATTGTTTCCAAAGCAGAAAATAACATAGTTCTTCGTAAAATATTTAAATCTGAGCTAAGTGGGTTAAGAATATTAACGTTATTCTCAGCTTTATAAAATGTATTAACATTATAAAGCTCAGATTTTGTTAATGAATTATTCATTATCTCATTAAAACCGTTAAAAACTAATAAATTGGAGATAATATTTTTTAATTTAAAAGAGGTAATACCATTTGAAGAATCAATAGATGCATTTAATTTATTATTTATTTTAATTGAATTAAAACCATAAATTCTTAAAACTTCCTCAATTACATCTACTTCTCTTCTAACATCAGTTCTATATGGTGGAACTAATAAAGATAAACTATCATCAATTTCTTCAATAATTTTAATTTCTAAATTCTTAATAATAGCTTTAACAAGATTTCTATCCAACTCCTCTCCTATTAGCTTATTTAAATTATTGTATGAAAAGTTAATTGAAAAATCTTCAATTGGATTTGGATAAACATCAACTACATCAGAAGATATTACACCACCACAAAGCTCTTTAACAAGTAAAGCAGCTCTTTTAAGAGCATAAACAGTGATATTTGGATCACAACCTCTTTCATATCTAAATGATGCGTCGGTATTTAACTTATGATATTTTGCAGTTTTACGAATTGATGTTGGATCAAAATATGCTGATTCAATAAAGATTGACTTAGTATTATTAGTAACGCCAGAGTCTAAACCTCCAAAAACTCCAGCAATACACATAGGTTCTTTAGCATTACATATCATCAAATCATTTTGTGATATTTTTCGTTCGCTTTTATCAAGTGTAATAAAATTTGTCTCCTTATTTAATGTTTTAACAATAATTTCTTTTCCTAAAATCTTTTCAGTATCAAATGCATGTAATGGTTGCCCAGTTTCATGTAACACATAATTGGTAACATCTACAATATTGTTAATAGGATTAATTCCTATTGACAATAGCTTATGTTTAAGCCAATCTGGAGATTCATTAACTGTAACATTAGAAATTGAAACTCCTGAATATCTAGGGCATAATGATTCAGACTCAATTTTTACATCTATAGATAAGTCTTTATTATCAATTTTAAAATCCTTAATTGATGGCATACACATTTTTAAATCATCACCCTTACTATTTAGAACAGCTTTTAAATCTCGTGCAACTCCAATATGTGACATTGCATCAGATCTATTTGGGGTTAGACCAATTTCAAAAACTATATCTTCATTAATATTAAAATAGTCTGCACCTGCCATTCCGACTTTAGCATCTTCAGCTAATTCCATAATACCATCTGTTTTAGCACCTAAACCAATTTCATCGGGACCACAAATCATACCATTAGAAATTTGTCCTCTAATTTTACTTCTTTTGATTTTAAAAGATTCATCTCCATCGTATAATCTTGTACCAACAGTAGCTACAGGAACATTTAATCCAATAGTAACATTAGGAGCGCCACAAACAATTTGTAAAGGATCCTCTGCGCCAACATCAACAGTGGTTAGATTTAATCTATCGGCATCAGGGTGTTTATCAACTGTTAAGATTTTACCAATAACTATTCCATTTAGTCCACCTTTAATAGTTTCATATTTATGAATCCCTTCAACTTCTAACCCAATATCAGTAAGTAATTCAGAAATTTCATCTGTTGATAGATCAACTTTTAAATATTGCTGGAGCCAGCTAAGAGATATTTTCATAATTTAAATAGATACAAGGCAAATTTAATTAATGTATTTAAAAATATATCAATTCCTCCGATGATTTACAAAACTTTATTTACACTTTTAAGATTTAGCATATTAATAGCATTATTTGTAAATCCTTTAATATTTGTTTGTGTAAATCGAAGTACGTTATCATAATATAGAGGAACTATTTGTGCGTTATCAATAATAATTTTATCCATCTTGTTATAATACAAGAACCTTAAAGAATCGTCACTTTCCAATAAACTTTTAACATATAAATCATCATATTCTTTATTTTTAAAATGAGTGTAGTTAGGGCCTAATGGAGAATGATTTTTACTGTAAAAAAGAGAAAGATAATTTTCAGCATCAGGATAATCAGCAATCCAACTCCCTCTAAAAAACGATAATTTAGATGTTGCTACCATCTGCCTATGTATTGAAGGGGGATTAACGTTTATCTCAATGTTTAAGCCAATATTTGATAATTCATTTTGAATATATTCACATAAATCTAAATAAGATGATGTAGTTGATAATACAATAGAATTTAATGGCCCATTATTTAATTCAATAGCTTTAGAAATTAATTTCTGAGCAAGCTTGGGATTATAATAAAAACCTACTAAAGAATCATTAAATGAAGGCATTCCTTTTGGAATAAATCCATTAATTGCAGGGGTTCCAATATTATTCCTTAAATATTTTAACATTTTCTTTCTATTAAAACCATAATTAATTGCCTGTCTTATCTCTAAAAATCTTAATGGAGATAATGAATCCTTTGAATAAAAACCAAGATATTCAGTATTAAGATAGTTTTCTGTATGAAGATTTATCTTTTTTTTGTAATTGGACTTTAACTTACCTTCTTTTGTTAAAACTTGATCTTTATATGATGCATCCAATCCAGAAATAAAATCCAATTTACCCATAATAAATTGTAAAAAAGCTGCCTGTTTATCTCTTAAGAAAGAGATTGAAACACCATCTAAAAATGGTAATCTTTTATTATTAAGAGTTTCAAAATAATTTAAGTTTTTTCTAAAAATTAATTTTTCACCTTTTTCCCATAGTTGAAATTTGAATGGACCTGTTCCTATTGGATGAGAATGAAAATCTAATGATTCAACAAATTCTCTAGGAACCACTGAGCAATATTGCATACTAAGTAAACCCAAAAAACCAGAAAATGGTTTATTTAAAGAAATTGAAAAAACACTATCATTTACTGCTGAAAATGATTTAACGTTAGACAAAACCCATCTACCAGGAGAAGCAACATCATTGTCTAATAACCTATTTAATGAATATTCAAAGTCATCTGCAGTAACTTTTCTTCCTCTTTCTATAGATGATTTATCAATATTATGAAAGAAAACATCATTTCTTAAATTAAACTTATAATTTAATAAATCTTCAGAAATTGACCACGAATATGCAATAGATGGAATTACAATAAGATTACTGTCTAATTGAACTAAACCATTAAAAAGCTGTGATGTTGCCCAAACTGAAGCTTGATCCTTTGAAAATGCAGGGTCTAAAGAATTAATTCCTGAAGATTCGTTGTACTTAAAAATAGATAATTGATCGATATTTTTTTGCTCTGAGCAAGAAAAAAATAATAAGGCTACAAAAAACACAATTCTTATCATATAACAAAATTACAACATTCTATTAATTAATAATCTATTTTATAAATTTGCATAATGTTAAATGGTAAAAAAGTTGCTTATTATACTCTAGGGTGCAAGCTTAATTTTTCTGAAACATCAACAATTTCTAGGCAACTAGAAGATATTGGTTTTATAAAAACAAACTTTGATAATAAGGCAGATCTTTATGTTATTAATACTTGTTCTGTAACTGAAAATGCAAATAAAGAATGTAGAAGAATTATTAGAAAAATTAAAAGAACTGCTCCAGAATCTATGGTTGTTATTACAGGTTGTTATGCACAATTAAAGCCAGAGTCTATTTCAGCTATTGACGGTGTAGATATGGTTGTGGGTGCTAATGACAAATTTAAAATACCAGAGCTTTTAAAAAATTATAATTCTAAAACAACAGAAATACATGGATGTTCGATAAATAATTTAGATTATCATTCTTCCTTTTCTTTAAATGATAGGACAAGATCATTTCTAAAAATTCAAGACGGTTGTGATTACACATGTAGCTATTGCACAATTCCTTTTGCAAGAGGAAAAAGTAGGTGTGATTCTATTGAAAATATTGTTTCCAATGCAAATAAAATTGCAAAAAATGGAATAAAAGAAATAGTTATTACTGGAGTTAATATTGGAGATTATAAATATGAAGATAAAAAATTTATAGATGTTATTAAAGAACTAGATAAAGTTAAGGGAATTACTAGATATAGAATTTCATCTATCGAACCAAACTTAATAACAGATGAAATAATAGAATTTGTAAGAAAATCTAGTAAATTCATGCCTCATTTTCATATCCCTCTGCAATCAGGATCTGATGTAATTTTGGCAAAAATGAGAAGAAGATATAACAGTGAACTCTACCGAAATAAAATTTTAAAAATATATAATGAAATACCAAATGTTTCTATTGGCGTTGATGTAATTGTAGGATTTCCTGATGAAACTGATGTTGAATTTACTGAATCTATGAATTTTATTAAAGATTTACCAGTTTCCTATCTTCATGTTTTTTCATATTCTGAAAGAGAAAACACTAAAGCATTACTATTAAAAAATCCAGTAGATAAATATAAAAGATCTGAAAGAAGTAAAATTTTAAGAATTTTATCCTCTAAACTTCAAAGGAATTTTTATTTAAAATCATTAGGAACAACTAAAAATGTTTTATTTGAGCAAGAAGATAAAAATGGTTTTTTATTCGGCTTTACTGAAAACTATATTAAAATCAAAGTACCATTTAACAAAACATTATCAAAAACGCAACAAGAGGTCTTTATAACTGATTATAATGATGATTTAACAATGAATGTAAAATTATTAGAAGCATGTATCCAACAATAAGCCATTTAATAGAGGATCTTTTTGGAATATATATTCCATTACCAATACAAACTTTTGGCTTTTGGGTTGCAATTGCATTTTTAGCTGCAGCATATATCATTCAAATTGAGTTAAAAAGAAAGGAAGAAGAAGGAAAATTATCAGTCTATATAAAAGAAAAAATAGTTGGTAAAAAATTAAGCTTAATTGAAATTATAATAAGTATAGCTACAGGATTTTTAATTGGATTTAAATTAGTTGAAGGAGTATTAAACTATGGAGATTTAGTTGATAATCCTCAAACATTTGTTTTATCTAGTAGAGGTAGCTTTTTTGGAGGATTAATATTTGCTTTTCTTTCTTATTACAACAAGAAAAAAGAAAATAAAAAGCAAGAATTAGTAAAACCAAAAATGATAAAAGAGGAAATTCATCCATATGATTTAGTTGGGAATATTACTATTATAGCAGCTATCTCTGGAATTATAGGAGCAAAAATTTTCCATAACTTAGAAAACTTTCAAGAATTCCTTGCTGATCCAATTGGTCAATTAATTGCATTTAGTGGCTTAACATTTTATGGAGGTTTAATTTTTGGCGCTATATCAGTTGTAGTTTATTGCAGAAAGTATAAAATCA
>CALJFR010000011.1 GCA_938073745.1 uncultured Flavobacteriales bacterium | reverse complement strand
TAATTTTTTATTTTGTTTCATAACAAATATATTAAATAAAAATTAATTATTATATGTTCCAATTATTGTTTTACCTCCCTCTGTTTTGTCATTTAAATTAGAAATAATTTTAGTTCCTATTGGAAGAAAAAGATCAACTCTCGAACCAAATTTTATGAAACCTAGTTCTTGACAAGCTGTTATATCTTTATTTACTTTAGAGTAGCAAATAATTCTTCTAGCAAGTGCGCCTGCAATTTGTCTGTAGAGGATTTCAATATTCGAATTTTTTATTACGACTGTATTTCTTTCGTTATCAGTGGAGGATTTTGGATTCCACGCAAATAAGAATTTGCCAGGATGATATTTTATGTATTCTATTGCTCCATTAATAGGGTACAGATTATTGTGCACGTTCAAAGGAGACATAAAGATAGAAACTTGTATTCTATTATCTTTAAAAAACTCATTTTCGAGAGTTTCTTCAATCACAACAACTTTTCCATCGCATGGTGCGTAAATATTTCCCTCAACGATATTGAAATTTCTTTTTGGAACTCTAAAAAACCAAATAAAAAATAATATAAAAAAAGAAAAAATTGGTAGAGTGAATGAAGTAAAAGCATCATTAAACCCACTAATTATTCCTATTAGTAATAATAGAAAAATTGAATTCTTAATTAAACCCCTACCTTCTTTGTGAATATTCATATTGATGTGTAAATAATTAATAAACTTATTATTGAAATTGAAATCAAAAGAGAATCCATTCTGTCCAACATTCCACCATGTCCAGGAATTAATTTTCCAGAATCCTTAACATCTGCTTGTCTCTTAAATGATGATTCAATAAAATCACCTGCTGTAGCACTAATTGGTATTAAAAATGAATAAAATAGAAAGGTTGTTGTATCATCATTAACAAAGTATGCTGCAGCAAAAGCTGTAAATACGAAACCTCCAAAAAATCCTTCCCAAGATTTTTTTGGGGAAATAGATGGCATAATTTTATTTTTTCCAAACTTTACTCCTACTATATAAGCAAAAGAATCATATATACTTGTTAGAATAACTAAATACAATATAGGTTTAAAATTCCAGTTTTTAGTGTCATAGACAGTAAATGACAGATAATTCCATATTAAGATTTGAATTAAAATAAAGGGAATTAAGACATATAAAATTGCAATAAATTTTGTTTTCCCTTTTCTTAGTTTCCACATTTCATATAGACAAATAAAACCAATTAAAACAAACAGAGCTGAACAGCTTAGTGGAGAGTAACTAATGCTAAATAGTAGAAGAGTGATATAAATTATACCAAAAATTAATCTATTTCTATTTTCAATAGATATCATTCAGATATTATTTCTTTTGCCTTAGAAATATTCTCTTTTTTTGTATAAATCTTAGCAGTGCCAAAATGATATGATGAGTCTTGCTGATTCATAATAATGGCTTCAATATTATTTGATATAAGCATGTTTTTTATTACTTCTGCTTTAAATATATCATTTGTAGAATAAACTTCAATCCAATCATTATTCATTAAGAGTAATTATTATTTTTTTGTTTTTGATTCTTCTTCCTCTAATTTTTCCTCATGATAAGAAGTCCATTTTCTAGCTCCAAATATTGAAACTAAATTATCTTTAAAAATAACTTCATTGCTTAGAAGTGCATTTGCTAGCTCTTCAACTTTCTTTTTATTATCTCTTAATACTATTAATGCTCTGTTGTATTGCTCTTCTATTAACTTACTAACTTCAGAATCAATTAGTTTTGCTCTTTCCTCAGAATATGGTTTGGTAAATCCAGAGTTTTGTCCACTTGAGTCATAATAAGATATGTTCCCTAGTTTAGGACTTAAACCATAAATACTTACCATAGCATAAGCTTGTTTGGTTACTTTTTCTAAGTCAGAAAGTGCGCCAGTAGATACTTTGTCAAAGAATAGACTTTCAGCAGCTCTTCCTCCTAGAGCTGCGCACATTTCGTCTTTCATTTGCTCTGTTGTTGTGAGCTGACGCTCTTCAGGAAGATACCAAGCAGCACCTAAAGATCTACCTCTTGGTACAATAGTAACCTTAACTAAAGGAGAGGCAAATTCTAGCATCCAGCTTACCGTTGCATGTCCTGCTTCATGAAAGGCAATGGTTTTCTTTTCATTTGGAGAAATAATTTTTGATTTTTTTTCTAATCCACCAACAATTCTATCTACTGCATCAAGAAAGTCTTGCTTGCCAACAGTTTTTTTAGATGTTCTTGCAGCTATTAGCGCAGCTTCATTACACACGTTAGCAATATCAGCACCTGAAAATCCAGGAGTTTGTCTAGCTAGAAAATTAACATCCATAGATTTTGCTAATTTAATAGGTTTTAAATGCACTTTAAAAATTTCTTTTCTTTCAACTAAATCAGGTAAATCAACATATATCTGTCTGTCAAATCTTCCTGCTCTAGTTAAGGCTTTATCCAATATGTCCGCTCTGTTTGTAGCAGCCATAACTATGACCCCAGTATTAGTTCCAAAACCATCCATCTCTGTTAATAATTGATTTAAGGTATTTTCTCTTTCATCATTACTTCCAGTCATTGCATTTTTTCCTCTGGCTCTACCAATAGCATCTATTTCATCAATAAAAATAATGGATGGTGCCTTTTCTTTTGCTTGCTTAAACAGGTCCCTAACTCTTGATGCTCCTACACCCACAAACATCTCCACAAAATCTGATCCTGAAAGAGAAAAGAAGGGTACTTTTGCTTCTCCTGCAACAGCTTTAGCTAGTAAAGTTTTTCCAGTTCCTGGGGGTCCAATAAGCATGGCACCTCTTGGTATTTTGCCACCTAGTTTCGTGTATTTTTCAGGTTTCTTTAAAAAATCAACAATTTCACTAATTTCTTCCTTTGCACCTTCTAGACCAGCAACATCTTTAAAAGTAACTTTTATATTTGCTTTGTCAACTAATTTTCCTTTGGTTTTACCAATGCTAAAAATTTGACCTCCACCACCAGCGCCACCACTCATTCTTCTCATTATAAAAATCCATATCCCTATAAAAAAAACTAGAGGAAGAATCCATCCCAGAATATCCCCAAAAACATCTTTTTTAGTTTCGTAAGTAGGGGAGATTCTATCTTCATAATCAAAACTTGTTTGAACATCTTTTAAATCTTCATTAAAGGTTTCAACTGACCCAATTTCAAAGAAATAATGAGGACCGTAGTTTGTGGTATTTCCAAAAGGTTGTTTGCTTACATCATTAAAGCTTTCTTCAGAAAGAAATTCTTTTTTGATATATATAAATACTTTTTCTTTATTGACAATTGTAATACGTTCAACTTTATTTTGTTGAAGCATGTTATTATTAAAATCTCTAAAGTTTGTCTTTTTTGTAATATCTGTATTAAAAAATTGTAATCCAATAAAAAATAAAAAAATAACAGCATAAACCCAATAGATATTGAATTTGAAAAATTTTGGATTGTTAGGTGTTTTGAATTTCTTTTTATTCATTTATTTGTTCTTTATGAGAGGTTTTTTTAGCGTCACCCAATAACTCTTCGAGATTATAGAATGTTCGTGTTTCTTCTTGAAATATATGTAAAATAATATTTGAGTAGTCCATTAAAATCCAATTTGCATTATTGTCTTCTTCAACATGCCAAGGTTTTTGTTTTGTTATTTTTTGAACTTTCTTTCTGACATTATCTTGTATTGCTCTTACATGTGTACTTGAGGTGCCTGAGCATATAACAAAGAAATCACAAATACTATTTTCAATTTTAGTGAAGTTTAGAGAAATAATTTTATTACCTTTTATAGATTTAATACTACTAACAATTGCCTCTAAAAGTTCATTTTTTTTTATTTTAAGCTTTGGCATAAATATTCTTAAATTTACAATTGCAAATTTAATCAATTCTATAAATAAATCTAGTATATGTCCTCTAGTTTTTTCTTTAAAAATCAAATAAAATTAGATGAAACCGTTTCAACTAATGACTTCCTATTAGACTTGGATAAGATGACTTTTATTGATTCGAATGTTGTAGTAACTGCTAATTATCAAAAATTTGGAAGGGGAAAACAAATTAGAAAGTGGGAAAGTAAAAAAGGAAAAAATTTATTATTAAGTATCTTATTTAAACATAAACTAAAATTAAAAGAGCAATTTAGTTTTAGTGTTATTATCTCTCTTGCTATTAAAGATTTATTATCTGAAATACAAGATGATAAAGTTTTTATTAAATGGCCAAATGATATAATTGTTAATGATAAAAAAATTGCTGGATTTATTATTGAAAATAAAAGTAATAATTCTATGATTCACACCTCAATTCTTGGTATAGGATTAAATGTTAATCAGACATTATTTCAGAATTATAATCCTAAAGCAACTTCAGTAATTAAGTTAACTAAAAAGGAGTCAAATGTTGATGTAATAAAAGATAGGCTATTGTTTTTCTTAGAAAAATATTACTTTTTAAAGAATAGTT
>CALJFR010000010.1 GCA_938073745.1 uncultured Flavobacteriales bacterium | reverse complement strand
AAATGAAAAAAACACTATTAATTTTAATTTCAGTTGTTTTATATTTTAACGTTGAAGCAAAAAAACCAAAATTAGTTATAGGTATTGTCGTTGATCAAATGCGGTATGATTATATCGATAGGTTTTGGAATGATTTTGGGAATAACGGATTCAAAAAACTTGTGAAGGAAGGTTATTATTTTAAAAATACTCATTTTAGTTATGCACCTACATACACAGGCCCTGGTCACGCAAGTATTTTTACTGGAACCACTCCAGCTCACCATGGAATTATTGCTAACAATTGGTATGATAAAGACTTAAAGAAAAGTGTTTACTGTGCTGGAAATGGAGATATGCATACTATATGTAATTGTGAACAGAATACCATTGACATCAGCTCTGAGGACGGTAAAATGTCACCTCATCATATGCTAACAACTACAATTGGAGACGAGATACAATTATTCAATCCTAAATCAAAAGTTATTGGAGTCTCATTAAAAGACAGGGGTGCAATACTTTCTGCAGGCCACTCAGCAGATGCTGCTTATTGGATGGATGGACACGGAGATTGGATTAGTAGCAGTTTTTATATGGAAAATCTGCCTAATTGGCTAATTGAATATCAAAATCAAAAACCAACTTCTAGCTATATTGAATCTAAATGGTCTTTTAAAAACAAATTTTCTCATAATTTAGATTCCTTAATAGATTTAAAAGGATTTGGAATAATAAAAAGCACTCCTTATGGAAATACAATTTTAGCAGACTTAGCTTTAGAAATTTTAAAGAACGAAAATCTTGGAGAAAACACTACAGATCTTCTAACAATTAGTTTTTCATCTACGGATTATATTGGTCATCGATATGGCCCTCACTCATTTGAAATCTTAGATACATATAAGCGTCTAGATAAAGATATTGCAAAGCTTTTAAATTATATAAACACTAAAATTGGTAAAGAAAATGCAATTGTATTTTTAACTGCAGATCATGGAGTTGCTTCAGAACCAAGTAAGTTAATGCAATTTAATATTCCTTCAGGATATTTTTCTAATTCGAAAATGATTGATGAACTAACGACACATCTAAGAGATCAATTAAATTGGCCAGCAAATGATCTTTTAGCTAAAGATTTAATTCTTAACTACTCAAATAATCAATTATTTCTTAATCATGATTATATTGAGAAAAATTTGGGTGCTGAAACTCTAAGACTGATACCTGAAATATGTAGTGCTTTTCTATTAAAACAAAAAGGAGTCAAAAACACATATACTGCTCATCAATTACATAATTACCAATACAATCACTCCACACACGCTAAAATCCAACAAGGATTTAATCATAAGAGGTCTGGCGATGTTATTGTTGAACTTCAGCCTGGATGGATTGGAAAAAGCTGGGAAAAAGGAGGGACGACTCACGGATCTTCACACAGTTATGACACACATGTTCCATTAATATTCTGGGGACATAAAATTTCTAATGGGGAAACAACAAATCTTGCGAACATCAAAGATATTGCTCCTACAATAAGCTCATTATTAGAAATATCTTTTCCAAATGGCTGTACAGGCAAACCACTTATTGAAGTAACCAAATAATTACAAAATTTCTTTTATTTGATCTAGACTAGAAATTTCATAATCAATTTTTTCATTATGATTCTTTTTATTAGGGTTAAAATAAATTTGAGACATACCAACTTGCTTAGCTCCTAATATATCTACTGGTAAATCATCTCCAATCATTATACTTTTCACAGAGGTTGTTTTAGCCTTTTTTAAAGCATAATTAAATATTTTAGGATCTGGTTTCTTAACATCTACTTTTTCAGAAGTTACTATTTCACTAAAAAAATGTGTTAATCCAGATGCTTTTAACTTAATATGTTGGACTTCATCAAAACCGTTAGTAATAATATGAAGCTTGTATTTAGTTTTTAGATAATTCAATATTTCAACTGCATATGGAAAAAGAGTAGTCTGCAAGGGACATTTTTTAATATACTCATCGCCTATTTTAACAGCTAAATCATTGTCATCAACTGAAAACTCATTTAAGGTTAATCCAAATCTTTCTGACCTTAAAAGACTTTTTGAAATTTTATTATCTCTATACAAAGACCATAAATGCTCATTATGGAATGTATATTGATCTATAAATTGATTTACATCAATATTAAATTCTTTGAGTTTAAAGTCTTTGTAAATATCAATAAGAGTTTTATGAGCATTATAATCAAAGTCCCATAATGTTCTATCTAAATCAAAAAATACATCAGAAATGTTATTCATAAATTAAAATTATACAAAAAAGGCTTATCAAAAATGATAAGCCTTTTTAATTTGTATTGAGTAAAATTATTTAGCCTTAGGAGCAGCTTTGGCTGATTTTGCTTTTGCTAAAGAATTTACATGTTTTGTTAATTTTGACTTAAGATTAGCAGCTTTGTTTTTATGAATAATATTAGTCTTGCTTAATTTATCTAACATTCCAACAACCTTTGGAAGTAAAGCAGAGGCTGCTTTTTTATCATTTAAAGCTTGTAATTCTCTAATTGCATTTCTAGCTGTTTTATGTTTATACTTATTCAACAACCTTCTAGTTGCAGTTTGTCTAATTCTTTTTAACGCTGAAGCATGATTTGCCATATATATTATTTTTTGTAGCCCGACGGGGAATCGAACCCCGGTTACCAGGATGAAAACCTGGCGTCCTAACCACTAGACGACCGGGCCATAATGATTCTCAATCAAGGCTGCAAATTTATACTTTTTTTAAAACCTAGCAAATAATTAATAATTATTTCTCATGATAAGAGAGCTGGTATCCTAACCTTTTTGATGTTTTAATTTTTTGATTCATACTCATTGTTAATAAATGATGGACAGAAACTAATCTCACATCATTAAAATTAGGAGAACACAAATCAAAATTTAATGTAAAAATCATACATGCATTTATAATTTCTTCTATTGATTCACTATTAATTTCTTTTTTAGAAAATTCTTTAAATAAAGAGCCTAAATCCTCATCCCCTTCAACAAAGAATTTCTTTTCTTTATTTATAAAAATTCTTCCTATTAAAACTCCTTCATCATTTAAGCGATTATATTTTAATGAATCAGACAGAAAATTATAAATGTTAATTACACCACAAAAGCTTCTTTTCTTATCTGAATTAATGTATTTTGACTTGAAAATTTCATGCGTAGGAGGAAAATCAAAGATATTAGAATGCATGTGAAAAAGAAGGGTATCACCAGCAAATTTAAGCTGAACATCAAATAAACCATTTGATTTAAACTCTAATTCAACATTCTCCACTTCATTTTTTAACAAACTGGTTAATGATTTTTCCTTTGACTTTAAAGAAATAACTAAATCATCAAAAACTTCTTTAGTATTTCTATAAATTAATTGCTTTGTTGCTGACTTTTCTTTTAAAAGTTTTAGAATTTCTGCTTCATTTTTCATTATTAATAAGCTTTAGCAAATAATACTCTTTGCTTTGATTTTTTGCCTGATAAAATACACTTACCTTCATTAATTTCAGAAGTTTCTGGAATACATCTTATGGTAGCTTTAGTATCATTTTTAATAATCTCTTCTGTTTCACTAGTTCCGTCCCAGTGAGCATAAACAAAACCACCTTTTTCTATCAACTCTTTAAATTCTTCATAGGAATCTGCTTTAAATGTATTTTCTTCTCTAAAATCATTTGCTTTATCAAATAAATTCTTTTGAATTTTATGTAATAGATTCTCAACCTTTACATCAATATTTTCAACTTTCAATGTCTCTTTTTCTAAAGTATCCCTTCTGGCAACTTCAACAGTTCCATTTTCAACATCTCTCATTCCAATTGCTAATCTTACAGGAACTCCTTTGAGTTCATATTCAGCAAATTTCCAACCTGGCTTGTGTGTATCTCTATCATCAAACTTAACAGAAATATTTCTATGCTCTAAAGATGATTTAATTTCTAAAACGATTTCTTTAATTTTTTCTAGCTGCTCATTGTTTCTATAAATTGGAACTATTACAACTTGGTGAGGGGCAAGCTTTGGTGGTAAAACAAGACCCTTGTCATCAGAATGAGTCATAACAAGCGCTCCCATTAATCTAGTAGAAACTCCCCAAGATGTTGCCCAAACGTATTCTTGAGTTCCTTCTTTTGTAGCAAACTTAACATCAAAGGCCTTTGCAAAATTTTGACCTAAAAAGTGAGATGTTCCAGCTTGTAATGCTTTTCCATCTTGCATTAGCGCCTCTATAGTATAGGTTTCAAGTGCACCAGCAAATCTTTCATTTTCAGATTTTGCACCAATAACTACAGGCATAGCCATAAAATCTTGAGCAAAATCAGAATATAAATTTATAATTTTATCTGTCTCTTCTAAAGCCTCTTCTTTAGTTGCATGAGCTGTATGACCTTCTTGCCATAAAAACTCGGCTGTCCTTAAAAAAAGACGTGTTCTCATCTCCCATCTTACAACATTTGCCCATTGATTAACTAATAGAGGTAAATCACGATAGGATTGAATCCATTTTCTATAAGTATCCCAAATTATTGTTTCTGATGTTGGCCTAACAATTAATTCTTCTTCTAACTTAGCAGCTTCATCTACTACAATTCCCTTTCCGTCTTCAGAATTTTTTAATCTGTAGTGAGTAACAACAGCACACTCTTTAGCAAATCCATCAACATGATCTGCTTCTTTACTAAAATAGGATTTTGGAATAAATAATGGAAAATATGCATTTACGTGCCCAGTTTGCTTAAACTTTTTATCTAATTCTGCTTGCATTTTCTCCCAAATAGCATAACCATATGGTTTAATGACCATACACCCTCTTACGCCAGAGTTTTCTGCTAAATCAGCATGCTGAACAATATCGTTATACCATAAAGAATAATCTTGTGATCTAGGGGTTATCTTTTTTGACATTTTATATTAAATAATGTAATTTTGTTAGAACTATTGCGTTATAGTTCAAACATACAAAACTAATTAATTTAAAGCTGTAAAACAGATAATTAAAATTAAAATATACTTATGAAAAACTCGTTTATCATTTACTTTTTTATATTCTTTTTATCTTCTTGTATCTCTACAAATCAAGTCTTTTTCTCAGACCCTAATTACCTTTCAAGTGATGATTTCAGTTCTGTAGAGAGAATAAATGATGCATATGCGGAAGAAGACATAAATTTAGTTGACACAGCAACTAATAATGAAGAATATTATCAATCAGATGATTATTATGATTTTTCATATTCGTCAAGAATAAGAAGATTTCACAGGCCAATGATGTTGAATTACGGCTTCTACTCTGGTTTTTATACCGATTATTATTGGTATAATCCAGACCCATTTTATTGGGGATCAAGCATATATTCTGGATATGGATGGGATTATCCATATTATTCATTCTCTCCACTCTACAGCTATTATTCACCTTTCCATTACAATTATTACTCCTGGAATAACTATGGCCATCATGGTCATTATGGCAACCATGGCTTCCATAATCATAATAATTTCTACTCCAACAATATAAATAACAACAATTATACATATGGTCCAAGGGGAAATTTAAATTCAAATAATAGAAATCTAATTAAAACAAATGTTAAAACTAGAGGCCATTGGAAATTCCCAAATTCTAATGTTACAAATAGTAAAACATACAAAACAACTAAGACGACAACCAATAGATCAAATTCTAGTAATAATATTTTAAATAATACGTTAAAAAACAACAGTAATAAAAAAGAAAAAGTATCAAGAGAAAGATCTAACTTTACAAAACAAAATACTTATAAATCTAAAAACACATATAAATCAAACAATCGTTCAAATTTTCGATCATCTGGATCTAGACCTTCAGGTACAAGAACAAAAAGTAGAAGCCCAAAAAGAAAATAAATATGAAATTTAAAATCATCCTATTAACATTTAGTTTCTTCACATTTTTTGCAAATGCTCAAAATGAGTTTGACGCATTAAGATACTCCCAACAAAATATGTTTGGAACTGCTAAAGCAACTTCATTGGGAGGTGCCTTTGGCGCACTGGGAGGAGATTTTTCTTGTCTTAGCTATAATCCTGCAGGAATTGGAATGTATCAATTCACTGAAATCACATTCTCACCATCTTTCACATTAAACAATACTACTTCCTACAACAATAAAATTATTTTGTTGGATGATATTACCTATAATGAAAAATTTGATGAGAACATATCCAATGGAAGTATTGGTAATTTTGGCTTTATCTTTTCTAATCCCAAAGACAATAATAACTGGAAAAGAATAAATTTTGGAATTGGAGCAAATCAATTAGCCAATTACGACAAAAACATTTACATCAATACTCTCAACAATACATCTTCTTTAGCAGACAATCTTCTTTCTGTAGCTCAAGGAAATACAATTAACGAACTTGATGTTTTTTTTGGATCTCCTGCATTCTGGACAGATATTATTGACCTTCAAAACAACTCAGTTGATACATCTTTAAATCAGTATCTTTTTGATAATGGAAATTATATTTCTCATGTCATGAGTAATGGTTTAAAAAGACAAACACACCAATTTAATTCAAATGGAGATATGCATGAATTTGTACTATCCTTGGGAACATCTTTTGAAGAGAAGCTATATCTAGGTGCAACTATTGGAATTCCAACATTTGAATATTCAGAAGTAATTAATCATAGAGAAGACATATTTTCTGACACTATAAATAATCTTGGATCATTTGAATATATGCAAAACCTCTATGCTAACGGTGAAGGTCTTAATTTAAAATTAGGTGGAATATATAGATTAAATGATAATATTAAAATTGGTGGAGCATTACACACTCCAACTGTATTTAATATTCAAGAAGAATTTAGAACAATTACTCAAGCAAATTTCACAGACACCAGCTATCGTGAATATTCCCCAATTAATTATTTCGAATACGAACTAACTACTCCCTGGAAAGCTATTGCTAGCGTCTCTGCCAATATTGATAATCGAATCCTCTTAAGTGCAGATTATGAAATCATTGACTATTCAACATCTAAATTACGTGCTAATAATTTACGAAATGATGATGGCACAGAAATATTTTATAATGAAAATAATAATATTGAAAGTAATTATGGAAAAACTGAAAATATTAGGTTAGGTGTTGAATATAAAATGGATACTTACAGCTTTAGAGCTGGATATATTCGTAACTCAAGCCCATTATTAGAAAATGAGGAGATATTAAGCGAAAACTTTTCATTTGGAACAGGAGTTAATTATGGTAGTTATTACTTTGACTTAGCATATATTTTATCCCAGCGTTCAGATAATTACCAAATGTATAATAGCGAATTCATAAATTCAACAGACCTAGTTTATACAAATCACAATGTAGTTATTACATTAGGGTTAAGATATTAATTATTGCGTATTCTGTTTAGACCTGCTTTTGCACTTTTCTTTATTCCAGTTTCATAATCAAAAGCTTCATATTTTAATGTTTTTTGAAAATACATTAAAGCAGCTTCGTCATTTTCTTCTTTTTCATACTCTAATGCAATTTGTAAATTAGACATAGGGAAATAATACAAATTATATGAGTTCTCTAAATCCAGGAGTTGATAAAAAGCATCAAGGATATCATTCTTTGAATAATTTAACTTTTGATATAATCTAGCAATTCTATAATAATACTCAGCAAGATTATAGTCCTTCAAAACTGATTGATTGATTGATTCTATAATATTTAGTGATCTTTGGTAATATCCCCCATCAAACAAAAATCTAGCCATTATCAAATCTTTATTATCTATATTTCTATTTTTCACCTGGTTTTCTGAATACTTATCTTCTTCAATAAAACTTTGGCCCAATTCTAAAGTTTTATTTTGATAAAAATCTCTCTTGTCTATTGAGTCCGTTAAAAAAGAGATTATGGATAGTTTATGGTAGGCAGATTTTATATAATTATCACCCTTAAAATTACTTGTAAATCTTAAAAATGAATTTTCAGCTTCTTCAAAATTTAGTTGATATAATTTAGACATGGCGTATAAATAATCTAAATAGTAGAATTTTATCTTATTATCTGAGGGTTTTACCTGCTCTAAAATCTTTAAAGTTCGTTGATTATCACCCATATTATTAGATAATCTTGCAGCACAAAAAACTAATAAATCACTAGAGAGACAACAATCTTCTATTTTATTTAACAAACTTAATCTAGACTGTTTTATATTACGCATATTCATTTCTAAAAATGACAAATAAAAAATCACCTCATCTTCATAGATATTATATTTTTCAAAATTTTCAATGTAATTTAAAACTGAATTTAAGTCATCAAATCCTCTATTAATACTTCCTTCTAATCCAATAACACTGAGAATCCAATTATATTCATCAGGAATAGAACCTAATAAGATCCTTAAAACGCCAATATTCTTTTTATTCAAAATGAAATCAGGAAATAATTCATCATTTTTTTTTAAAAGATTATAGGCTTTTTGTAACTCGTATGCAGCTAAAAAATACTCCTTAAATTTAATTCGCACAAAAGCCCACTGAATATATATTTCTGCTTGAGAGAATAGATAAAAAGGAGAATCTTTGTCATTTCTTCTAATTTTTTTTAAACGTTCGTTTTTAAAGGTTTTTTGTTGTTCAAAATAAGATTGATCTTCGGTTATTATAATTTTTAAAAAGTCTATGTAATTTTCATTTAAGTAAATAAACCCATTTTCTGGATTTATATTTTTTTCCATTTCTAAAAAATATTCTGCCTTCGAAAAATTCAAATCAATACAATAAGAATATGCATTTGACATATTAGAATTCAAATCAAATTCAGCATTTGCTGTATTTAAAAAGGAAAAATAAACAAATAGATATGCAAAAATTCTCATATAATAAAAAAGGGATTTCAAAAATATGAAATCCCTTTTTAATCGTTAAGTTATTAGCCTATGACTCTAGAATATTTGAATCAACAAGTATTCTTCCACAATGTTCGCAAACAATAACTTTCTTATGCATTTGAATATCTAATTGTCGTTGTGGAGGGATCTGATTAAAACAACCACCACATGCGTTTCTATCTACTGAAACAACTGCTAATCCATTAACAACCTTACTTCTAATTCTAGAGTAAGCTTTTAAAATTCTCTCTTCAATTACTTCTTGGGCTTTTTCTGACTTCTTTAGTAGCGCCTTCTCCTCTTTTTCTGTTTCTTTGATAATAGCTGCAAGTTCTTTGTTTTTTACAGACAATTCTTCTTCTCTATCATTGACCTGAACTTTCACTTCATTAATTACCTCATTCTTATGTAGAGTCTTTGCTTGTAACTCTCCAATTTGTTTTTCATTTAGTTGAATTTCTAAACTCTTATACTCTAACTCTTTGGTTAAAGAAGAAAACTCTCTATTATTCTTAATATTCTTGAGTTGCTTTTCGTACTTTTTAACTAATGTTTCAGCATCTAAATTAGCATTTTTCTTAGACAAAATTTCATGATTTACAGCGTCAAGTTCAGAATTTAACTTTTCTAAACGTGTTTGCATCCCAGCTAATAAGTCTTCAAGGTCTTCTATTTCAAGAGGTAATTCACCTCTTACAATTCGAATTTTATCTACTTCTGAATCTATCATTTGTAGCTGATATAGTGCCTTTAAACGGTCTTCAACTGTTATTGTTGCTTTTTTCTTTGCCATATTATAGGTAATTTATAGGATTCGTGTTTACTTTAGATAATTGGACGGCAAACTTAGTAAATTTTTTGCTAAGCAAATCATAAATTAAATCCTTTGTAAACTGCTCACTCTCAAAATGTCCAATATCAGCAATTATAATTTCATCTTCTGCATCAAAAAATTCATGATATTTAAAATCACTAGAAACAAAAAGATCAGCATTTTGTTTTTTTGCCTCATCTAGTAAAAAACTACCACTTCCTCCACAAATAGCAATTTTTTTAATTTTCTTATTTATTAGTTTAGTATGACGAATACATTCTGTTGACATTTTACTCTTAAGTAAATCTAGATATTCTTTCGGTTCAATTTCTTTTTGCAACTCACCAATCATTCCACTACCTATTTCTGAACTAATGTTATCTAATGAATAAACCTGAAAAGCTACTTGCTCATATGGATGATTTTGATGCATTACACCTAAAAGACGATTTTCGTCCTCATTATTAAAAAAAAACTCTAATCTTTCTTCATCGACTTGCTCTAACTCTCCAAGATTACCTAAAAATGGAGAGCTACCTCTTTTTGGCCTAAAAGTCCCCTCCCCTTTAACTGAAAAACTACAATTATCATAATTTCTAAATGAGCCGGCCCCATTTTCAAGTAATGCTTCCTTTAAAGCTAAACTATGCGTAAGTGGGCAATAAACAACAAGCTGTTTAATCCGTTTGCTTTTAGGTAATAAAATCTTACAATTAATTAAACCTAATTTTTCAGCAATTTTACTATTTACTCCTTCAAATACATTATCAAGATTTGTATGAATTGCATAAATAGCAATATCATTTTTTATAGCTTTTATAATAACTCTTTCAACATAGTTTCTTCCATTAATTTTATTTAGAGAACTAAAAATTATTGGATGGTGAGAAATAACTAAATTAATACCTAAAGATATTGCTTCATCAATAACACTCTCTGTACAATCCAAAGATATTAGAGCTCCTTTGACTTTTGAATTGAAATCGCCAACTAATAGGCCAGAATTATCATAACTTTCTTGATAATGTAAAGGAGCTATCTCTTCTAAATAATCAGTAATTTCATATATTTTCATATTCCAAAAGTAATAAACTTCATAAATATACTAACATCTAAAATCCTATCTTTGTGATATGAAAATTTTACTTTTTTTGTTTTCAATAATTTATGGGTTAATATCATCATTAAGAAATCTTCTTTTTGACGTTGGTATCTTTAAAACAAAATCATTTTCTATTCCAATAATTTGTATTGGAAATCTAAATGCCGGTGGAAGTGGAAAAACACCACATACTGATTATATTTTTAAAGTTTTATCCAATAAAAAAGTTGCAATAATTAGTAGGGGTTACAAAAGAAAATCAAAAAATCTTTACAATGTTGAAATTGATAGTGATTTCAATATGGTTGGAGATGAACCCTTAATGTTAAAAAGAAAAAATCCAAATGCATTAGTTGTTGTTTGTGCCAATAGAATTCAAGCTATTAATTACATAATCAAAAACCATCACGATGTTGAAGTAATTTTATTGGATGATGGCTTTCAACACAGATGGGTAAAAGCAGGCCTTAACATATTACTTACAAGTTACCATAAACCCTTCTATAAAGATCATCTACTTCCATATGGGCACTTAAGAGAAAATAAAAAACAAAGTAAAAGAGCTGATTACATAGTAACAACTAACATAGAAAATGATCTAGAAAATAGTGAAATTAAAAGTATAAAAAACGAAATCTCAAAAATCTCTCAGGCTAAATTAAGCTTCTCCAGCACAAAATACTTAGAACCAAGAAATATCTTTAATAATGAGGTCTTTGATATTGCTGAATGTAATATTGTCTTAATTTCTGGAATTGCAAATACAGTTTCTCTTGAAAAGTATATAAAAACACAGAGTAGCATTATTAAACATTTCAAATTTAAGGATCACCATAATTATAGCAAAGAAGATATAAAAAACATATTATCTTATTGTGATTCAATTAAAAGCACAAAAAAAATTATCTTAACAACCGAAAAAGATAGTGTAAAATTAGTTCAATTTAAAGAGGACTTTAAAAATATGGAAGTTGTATTTTTACCTATTGAAATAGTGATGTTAGACCAAGGAGAATTTAATAAAAAAATAATTGGATATGTTGATGGAAATTAAAAAAACTGCAGAGTTTTTAAAAACTAATACAGATTTTAATCCTAAAATTGGAGTTATTCTTGGAACAGGTCTGGGGGGTCTTGTTGATGAAATTGATATTAAATTTTCTTTTTCTTATGATGAAATACCAAATTTTCCAGTTTCTACTGTGGAAGGTCATAGTGGAAAACTAATATTTGGATTTGTAAATGGAAAGGAAGTAATTGTAATGCAGGGAAGATTTCATTATTATGAAGGCTATGACATGCAAAAAGTTGTTTTTCCTGTTAGAGTAATGAAATACCTTGGCGTTGAAAATCTTTTAATCTCTAATGCAAGTGGTGGTGTAAATCCATCTTTTGAGATTGGAGACTTAATGCTTATTGATGATCATATTAATCTTATTCCAAACCCATTAATTGGTAAAAATCTTGAAGAACTTGGTCCTCGATTTCCTGATATGAGTCAGCCATATAGTAAGAAGATGCTTTCTATTGTAGAAAAGATAGCTAGTGAAAATAATATAAAGATTCAAAAGGGTACTTATGTAGGTGTAACTGGTCCAACACTTGAAACTCCAGCTGAATATAAATACTTCAGAATTATTGGTGGAGACACGGTAGGAATGTCTACAGTTCCAGAAGTTATTGCTGCAAGACATGCAGGCATGAGTTGTTTTGCTATATCAGTTATAACCGATTTAGGAGTGCCAGGAAAAATTCAAGTTGTCACTCATGAGGATGTTCAAAATGTTGCTGAAAAAACTCAACCTGTTCTAACAAAACTAATAACTGAACTAATTTCTAAAATATAATAACATGAAAAAAGTTTCTATCTTATTTTTAATCATTTTATTTTTTAGAATTGATTTATATGGTCAACAAAATACCAATCTTCTTTTTCATTGGCAAGACACTACTCTTGTTGGATCAGGTGCCTATAATAATACCTATAACGAAATTTGGGGTTTAAATATAAATGGAAGTGAAATTGCAATTATTGGCTCAACATCAGGAACTCACTTTTTTGATGTGACAAATCCACAAAACAGCAGTGAAATTGCATTTGTTGCGGGTGCATATACAGGTCCTGGAGTTATTCATAGGGACTACCATGACCATAATGGATATTTATATATAGTCTGTGACGAAGGATCCGTATCTACTCTTCAGATTGTAGATGTTTCAAACTTGCCAAATTCAGTAAATACAGTTTATGACTCAAATAACTTGCTTAATAAAGTACATAATATTTTTATTGATACTGCTACTAGCAAATTATATGCCTGCGCCACTGGAGAGGCAATGGAAGTATTTGATCTAAGCAATCCAGACAATCCTATATTAATAAACACATACAATGATGTTGGTCATGTTCATGATGCATATGTGAAAAATGACACTGCATTTCTTAATTGTGGAAATGATGGATTAAGAATAATGGATTATTCAATGGTAAATTCCACTTCTGATTCACCAATTGAACTTGCTTCTTTTACATCTTATCCCGATGCGGGATACAATCACTCCGGATGGCTATCTGATGATGGAAATATCTATGCAATGCAAGATGAAAATCATGGATATGACGTCAAAATATTAGATGTAAGTGACTTTTCTAATATTAGTGTACTGGCAACATTCAGCTCTGGAGTTGACCCAAACTCTATGGCACATAATGGAATAATTAAAGATAATCTTTTATACATTGCATATTATCATGATGGATTAAGAGTATTTGATATTAGTAATCCATCAAATCCTATTCAAGTTAATTCATACGATACTTATCTTCCAAACAATCATATTTCTTATAGGGGTGCTTGGGGAGTATACCCATATCTATACTCTGGTAATATTCTTGTTTCAGACATGCAATCAGGATTATACGTATTTGAATTATCCGCTTCAACTTCAATTAGCGAACAAAATTTAAAAGTTCGAACATACCCTAATCCTATAAATTCATCATTTACTATTAGTAATATTAACGCTACTAAAGTTGAAATTATAGATTTTTTTGGTAGAAAAATTAGAACTGAAAGATTAAATCAGAACATTAATATTTTTGAAAAACAAGATATTAGTAATGGCTTTTATTTTTTCAATTTCTATAAAAAAAATAAATTAATTGCATCAGAAAAAATTATTTTCAATTAAAAATGGAGATGACTAATAAATATGAAGCTGTAATTGGTTTAGAAGTACATGCTCAGTTAAAAACTAAAACTAAAGCATATTCCAACGATGAAAATATATATGGTGCACAACCAAATACAAAAACCTCAGTAATAACTCTTGGACATCCAGGCACACTTCCAGTAAGCAACCGAAAAGTTGTTGAATACGCTGTTAAATTAGGTGTTGCTGTTAGTGCTCAAATTAGAAAAAGAAATGAATACGCAAGAAAAAATTATTTTTATGCTGATCTTCCAAAAGGATATCAAATAACTCAAGACAAAACTCCTATTTGCAATGGTGGCTATATTGAAATATCTGATAAAAATGATAAGCCCAAAAAAATAAATATTACTCGAATTCACATGGAAGAAGATGCTGGAAAAAGTATCCATGACCTTGATCCCTTTCATAGTTTAGTTGACCTTAACAGAGCTGGAGTCCCACTGGTTGAAATTGTTTCAGAGCCAGAAATTAGATCTTCAGATGAAGCATATCAATACCTAAATGAGGTAAGAAAACTTGTAAGATACCTAGAAATTTGTGATGGAAATATGGAGGAAGGAAGTTTGAGATGTGATGCTAATATTTCAGTTCGATTAAAAGGAGTAGAAAAATTTGGAACAAAAGTTGAAGTAAAAAATATGAACTCTTCAAGAAATGTTAAAAATGCTATTGACTTTGAAATTAAAAGACAAATTCAATTACTTGAAAATGGTCAAGAAATCGTTCATGAAACAAGAGGATTCAATGCTACTAGTGGAGAAACATTATCACAAAGGCACAAAGAAGAAGCTAATGACTACAGATACTTTCCAGAGCCTGATTTACAACCAATAATTGTAACTCAAGAATATATTAATAAAGTCAAAAATTCTTTACCTCCGCTACCAAAGGAATTGCTTGAAAAATTTACAAAAGAATATAAGCTATCGTACTATGATGCAAACATTATAGTTGAAGATAAAAAAACTGCATTATATTTTAATGAATTGTGTAAACATACACCTAACTTTAAGACTGCTGCTAATCTTATGAACGGTGTTATTAAATCATATTTAAATGAGAATGCAAAATCCATAGATGAAATTAATTTAAATGCTAATCGAATTGCTGAACTAATTAAATTGATTGATGAAAACAAAATTAGTAACTCTGTTGCTACATCTAAGATATTCCCTATTCTACTTAAATCTAGCTTGAGTGCTGAGCAAATAGCTATTGACAATAATTGGATACAAGAAAGTAATGCGGATACTTTAACAGATTTAATTGATGAAGTTATTAAAAAGTATCCTGAGAAAGTTAAAGAGTATCAGTCTGGTAAAAAAGGATTAATTGGCCTGTTTGTTGGAGAGGTTATGAAGTTATCGAAAGGTAAGGCTGACCCTAGGCTTACAAATGAGCTAATTAGAAAAAAATTGGACTAACTATTTTGAAAAAAGAAAAAATATATTTTGCATCTGATTTTCATTTGGGGTCTCCAAACTTAGAAGAAAGCTTAAAAAGAGAGAGGAAAATTATCTCTTGGCTTAATGAAATAGAAATAGATGCTAAGAAAATTTATCTTCTTGGTGATATTTTTGATTTCTGGTTTGAATATAAGAAAGTTGTTCCAAAAGGATTTGTTAGACTATTAGCAAAACTAGCAGATTTAGTTGATAAAGGAATTCAAATCCACTTTTTGGTAGGTAATCATGATATGTGGATGCTTGATTATTTAGAGAAAGAAATAGGACTTAAAGTACACTTTAGAGAATTTATTATTGAAGAAGATAATCAACTAATCTTTATAGGACATGGAGATGGTCTTGGAAAGAGTGATTATAAATATAAGATACTTAAATCATTATTTACTTCCAATATATGTAAATGGTTTTTTTCAAGATTGCATCCAAATTTTGGAATTAGACTTGGACAAGCTTGGTCAAATAAAAGTAGAAAAAAACAAGAAAATTCTACAAGTGGAGAAAAAGAAATATTAGTTGAGTATTGTAAAGAGCAACAAAAAAACAATCCAGTTGATTATTATGTGTTTGGTCATCGCCATATTCCAATGGAAGTTAAAATTGATCAAAGAGCTTATTATGTAAACCTTGGAGATTGGATTCATCATTACACTTACGCTGTTTTATCAGATCAAAAGTTAAAACTTATGAAATTCTAGCTGATATTATAAACACTAGAGTTCACTGAAATCAAAAAGAAAAGGACCTGACCATTCTGCATTTTTTATAAGTTGAAATAGTATACATAATAATAATGCTATAATTAATAATAATTTTTGAAATATAGATTGAGATTTCCATCTCTTAACAATTTTACTATCCTCATAAATTTCACTATTCTTATTTGATACTTTTCTAAAGTTTCTTTTTGTATTTGAGTAGTATCACTAACTTTAGGAAATGAAGAATAGCTAAAAACAGGTAAATGCATTAATATTAGTGTAAATAATAAAAGGAATAGCCATTTCATTTCACAAACATAAGTTTGTATAAATTAAGTGCTATGCTATGCATAAAAAAAGCACCAATATAAATTGGTGCTCTTTTATAAATCATATAATTATCTATTATTTATTCAAAATAACTTTATCAGTATTTGTCACTGTATTTCCTTCACTAACACTTATAAAATATATTCCTTTATCTAAAGAACTTAGATTTGTTGCAAGATGTAAATTATCTTGCATAACTTGACCAGAAAAAACATCTTTAACTTCTTTTCCAAGAATATCTAAAAGTGTAACATTAATAGTTCTGTCTTTTACTCCTGAAATTAAAACATTTACATCTCCAATAGATGGGTTTGGAAAAATAGTAATTCTAGTAAGAGGCTCAATATTTTGTTTCATTAAATCTGCTTCCTCTCCAATTTCTATATCATCAAGGTAAAAATTATTACTTGCACTACTGTTTGAATACTCAAACTTAAATTGGATATTATCATTCTTAAGAGCATTTTTAGTCATAACAGTGTCTTGCCAGTCTCCATTTGGAGCATAGTTTGTTGTGTATAATCCTGCTCTAGCTACATGTAAATTTGTAAGTCTTCCCAAGAAAGCCCAATTATTTCCACAGTCAGTAGTATAATAAACATTCACCTCATTTTCAGGAAAAGTATTAACTGCAGCTCCCGTATATTTAAATTTTAAGGCAGGTGATGTATATGAACTCAAGTTATATGATGGAGAAATTAAATTTTCCACTGTGTTGCTTGAGCCGTCTTTAGAAGACATCATAACGCATGAAGATGTATTGTCATTTCCTTCAAACCATTCCCAAGAAGTTAATGCACTTGTATTAAATGACCATTGACTTGGGTCATCATTTGCACTTACTACTCTCCAGCTATCTACAATGTCATTTGCATTATCAAAACCGTAATTATAGGATGATGCAGAATTTGTAGCTGTTGTAGGATTAACAGCAATAAACCCTTCTTTAACCTTAGTTGATGTACAAGTATTGTTATAGTATGCTGTGTATATTTTTTTTGAAACATAGCCTCTATAAAAGGTAGTACCATCAAGACCAAAATATACCCCTAAACTATCTATATTATGAGTAGTAATATTTGTAGCATTCATATCATTTAGTTCAGCCTGAGTTCCTTGAGCAATTAGAGAAACTACCGTAGAATCATACGAAGATGCACTACTAAGATCTAAAGAAGATAAATTATCTGAAGAAACCTCAGTAACTTCATCATAATTAATAGTTAATGAAACATCATAGACTCCAGCCTGAGTATAATCATGTAAATAATTATTATCTACTGTACTTGTATTTCCATCTCCTAAATTCCAAAGTACAGAAGTAATACTAGATCCAAACATAGATTTATTTGATTTAAACCAAGCCTCTTCTCCTAAACATATTGAAGAATTTCCAAATCCTTCTTGAAAATCAGCTTGCTTATTACAAGCTGGTGGAATAGCACCCTCCATAGTACCAGTAGCAATTAGATTTTCATCTTGCCACATGTATTCCCTATATCCTAAACCACCTTCTTCACCGTCTAATGTTATATCAAAAACATCTGCTTGACCTTGACTAAACATAGTACAATATTGATCAGATGTATAGTCCATATAATTCATAAACATTTCACCTGCCCAGTTTAAAGAATCTGCTATACAACCCTGATTTTGTAAACCAACATGGTATGGAAATGAATTTGTAGTAGGTAATGGACCCGGATTATCTCCAAAACCATTTGAATATCTTTGTGGTGGAGTATCAGCAACTTGATCGTCACCACAAACAGCATCACCCCAAACATGACGTAATCCCAACCAGTGTCCAACTTCATGAGTTAAAGTAGATGAAGAAGTACTGGCAAATTGACTTGCTATAAGAGCAACTCCGTCTGTTGACATACTACCACTAAATGGAAATTGAGCATAACCTAATAATGTCCCACCATTACTTTCAGCAGGCAGAGACTTTACAACCCAAATGTTAAAATATTGATAAGAGTTCCAATAACTTAAAGCCTTCACTTGGTCTCTAGGGTTTGGAACTTGAGTCATTTCTGATTGAATTCTGTTAATGCCAGAAGTAGGGTTACCCATAGGGTCTAATGTTGCAAGTCTAAATTCTAGATTTGGTTTACCAACAACAGCCGCGAAAACATCAGGAGTTCTGCTTGTAAATGCAGCATCTTGACCATTAATATTATCATTTAAGGTTCTTATAGCATCATTTACTTGAGCATCAGTAACATTTTCACTTCCAAAATTATGAATAACATGAACAACTACTGGAATTATTTTCTTATCAGTTGATTTGGCATTAGGATTAATTTTACTTAACAATTTTGATTTTTGATCTTCAAGCTGAAGATTCTTATTCTCTAAACTTTTGTAGAAGTTTGGATATTTTTGCTTTTGCTCATCTAAATAACCTTCATGCGATCCGCAATTATGATTGTTATTTTGAGAATGTATTGCACTGATAGAGAATAAAAAAATAAATATAAAAAGTAGAGATTTTATTTTCATGTTAAATTGTTATTAAATTATAAGATAACAAATATAACAATTATCTGATTATTTTTAAAACTCAGAATAAGAATTTAGTTGTAAAATTTAAAATTATTTGATATGCTTCTCAGCATGATAAGATGAACGCACTAGAGGACTACTTTCTACGTGCTCAAAACCAAGAGAAAGACCAACTTGTTTAAAATAAGCAAATTTATCCGGGGAAATAAATTCAATTACAGGTAAATGTTTTTTTGAAGGTTGTAAATACTGACCAAGTGTTAATATTTTTACACCGACATTCCTCAAATCCTTCATAGACTCTATTACTTCAGATTCTGTTTCTCCAAGACCTAACATAATACCTGATTTTGTTCTAATACCACCTTCATGCAAATACCTTAAAGCATCAAGACTTCTGTCATATTTTGCTTGTATCCTAACCTTCTTTGTTAAACTTCTAACAGTTTCTAAATTGTGAGAAACTACTTCTGGCCTGGCATCAATGATTTGTTGAATATCCTTTAATTTTCCTTTAAAATCAGGTATAAGAGTTTCCATTGTTGTATCTGGATTTTGTTTTCTAATCGCATTAATTGTTTCTACCCAAATACTTGCACCCCCATCTTTCAAATCATCTCTATCGACTGAAGTTATTACCGCATGCTTTACATTCATCAGCTTTACAGATCTGGCTACCTTCAGAGGCTCAAGAATATCAACGGCTAAGGGTCTTCCTGTCATAACATTACAAAACCCACAAGAACGCGTACAAATGTTACCTAAAATCATAAAAGTTGCAGTTCCTGCTCCCCAACACTCACCCATATTTGGGCAATTTCCACTCTCACAAATTGTGTGCAGATTATGAGATTTTGTAATACCACGTACATTTTTGTAAGCTTGACCTGTTGGCAGCTTAACTTTTAGCCACTTAGGCTTTCTATTTCTTTCTTTTACAGACAATTTAACTATGCTTTTTGATTAGTTTTAATTTCTATACTGCCAACGCCTTCACAAGGCTCTTTGTACATGCTGCATGAACTAAGAATAGCTAGAATTGAAAATACAGAAAATATGAAGATTAATTTTTTCATTTTTTTTTACAAAAGTAAACTATTTGTTTTTTAAAATAAAGAAATAAAGTCCATAGTTATATATATTTGATGTTGATAAGAAAATGACTAGAATTCCAATATATTTAGCTGCTGACTGGAGTGATATTCTTGAAAAAGAATTTTCAAAAAAGTATTTCCAAAATCTTTGTTCGTTTCTTAAAAAAGAAGAAAAAAATCATGTTGTTTTTCCGCCTAAAAATAAGAGATTCGAGTCATTAAACTTAACCCCCTTTAATGATTTAAAAATTGTAATAATTGGTCAAGATCCTTATCACGGAGAAAATCAAGCTAATGGAATTGCATTTTCAGTGAATGATGATATTGCATACCCTCCATCCTTAAAAAATATAATAAAAGAATTATCAAGTGATTTATCAATAAGTATTGAAAAAATTGATTTAAAAAAATGGGCAATTCAAGGAGTACTACTTTTAAACACAATTCTTAGTGTAAGAGAAAACACTCCAGCATCACATGCTAACCAAGGATGGGAAGAATTTACTGATAAAATTATTGAAAAAATTGTGCTTAAAAAAGAAGCTGTAATATTTGTTGCTTGGGGCAATAAGGCAATAAAAAAACTTGAACCATTTAATTTATCTAACCACTATTTATTAACTGCCCCTCACCCATCTCCTTTATCATCTTACAGAGGTTTTTTTGGCTGTAGACACTTCTCTAAAACAAACAAAATTCTTAAAAAAATAAATCAAAAAACTATACAATGGGTCTGAGAATTTTAATACTTATTTTAATAATCTCTTTTAATTTAAGTGCACAAGAAAATATTATCAGTTTGGTAAACGGATATATGAAAGACAAAAGTAATTATAATGAAATACTATTTGTTTCTGTAGACGAACAAAAATTGTATCACATTAAATCAAATACAATATTTAAAATTTATCAAATTTCATCTTCAAAACTTGGAATTGGAAATGAAGAAGGGAGCAACAAAACTCCAACTGGATTACACCTTGTAAAAGAAAAATTTGGAAAAGAAACCCCAATTAATGGACGATTTATTGGAAGAGTTTTTTACGGCAACATTGCTGAAATTTATTCTGACATGACAATTAGTAAAACTGATGACATTACTTCAAGAATACTATGGCTTTCTGGACTTGAAAATGGAGTTAATAAAGGAAATAGCATAGATTCTTATAAACGCTATATCTATATACATGGAACATCCGAGGAAGGCAGAATTGGAATCCCATCATCTCACGGATGTATAAGAATGAAAAATAAAGATGTAATAGATTTGTTTAACGAAGTATCAATTGGTACTTTCGTTTTAATTTTATAATCAACATGGAATTCGTAATAATATTTCTGATTTTTGCTGGCTTTACACTTTTGTATTTTAAAAATTCAAAAGTAAAAGATGATAATTCACAAGAACTTTTAGTGCAATTAAATGATGCATTGAGAAAAGAAATTCAAGAAATAAGAAAAGAAGTTGGTGAAAATGCTCAAAAGAGTAGGCAAGAAATTGAAGAAAAACTTACTGATATTAACAAGGGGATTTTCAAATATCAAGAAAACTCAAAAGAAGATATGCAAAAACAATTTGCCTCTTCTAACAAAGTTATAAAAGAAGTAACATCTGAGCTAGAGAAAATTAAAGGCACCAATGAACAAGTACTTGGATTTGCAAACCAAATGAAAACTCTTGAAAAAATACTTAGCAATCAAAAGCAAAGAGGTATACTTGGAGAAATTCAACTAGAAAATCTTTTATCAAATGTTTTGCCACCAGAACTTTTTAGTATGCAATACAGTTTCAATAACAACGAAACAGTTGATGCAATAGTAAAGGTAGGTGATTTTATTATTCCCATTGATGCAAAATTTTCCTTGGACAACTATAACAAAATGATTGAAAGTGAAGATAAATTGGAAATTGAAAATTTAGAAAAAACCTTTAAGGAAGATATCAAAAAAAGAATTGATGAGACGTCAAAATATATTCGTCCATCTGAGAAAACAACCGATTATGCTTATATGTTTATTCCTGCTGATGGATTATACCAAGACTTGTTAAACAGTAGGGTTGGAACGTTAAAAATTAATTCTAAAGATTTAGTTTCATATGCATACACAAAAAAAGTAATGATTGTATCGCCTATGAGTCTCTTTCCAATGCTCCAAATAACTGTAAAGGCATTGCACAATATGAAAGTAGAGAGATCAATAGACGATATACAAAGAAACATCGGGAGATTATCAAATCACCTAAATGCATATAAAGATTCGCATGATAGTCTTGGAAAAACAATTAGATCAGTTGTTAATCATTTTAATAAATCATCTAAAGAATTCAATAAAATCGACAAGGACATTATAAAAATTTCTTCAGGAGAAAACTCTACAGGCTTTGAAGAGGATGTCGTTGATACACCACAACTAAATGGATAGGCAAGAAAAGAATTATATTTTCGGAATACGTGCAATTATTGAAGCAATAATAGCAGGCAAAACGATAGATAAACTTTTTATTCAAAAGGGACTACACAATGATACTTTTGCAGAATTATGGAAATTAGTTCGTTTAAGAAGAATCAATTATAAACATGTACCAATTGAAAAAATCAATAGACTAACTAAAAAAAATCATCAAGGAGTTTTTGCATTTATCTCTCCTGTAGATTTCCATAAAATTGAAGATATAATTCCTCAAATTTATGAAAAAGGCCAAATACCTTTAATCTTAGTTTTAGACCGTATTACTGATGTAAGAAACTTTGGAGCAATAACAAGAACTGCGGAATGTGCAGGAGTTCACACTATTTTAATTCCAGAACAAAATAGTGCAGCAATAAACGCAGATGCTGTAAAAACCTCAGCTGGAGCGCTACACAGAATACCAATTAGCAGAACATGGAATTTAAAGCTTAGCCTACAACTAATAAAAGATTCTGGCATTCAACTAATTGGTTGTACTGAAAAAACTCAAGATTTTATTTATAAATCAGATTTTAAGAAACCAACGGCAATTATTCTAGGCTCTGAAGAAGATGGCATATCACCTGAACTATTAAAAATGTGCGATCAGAAAACCAAAATCCCAATAAACGGAAAAATATCATCACTTAATGTATCTGTTGCTACTGGCGTAATATGTTATGAAGCTGTAAGACAAAGAAATTAAAAGATGACTTGGTATAAAGACTGGTTTGATTCCAAATATTATCACCTACTTTACAAAAATCGGGATTATAATGAGGCTGCTTTATTTTTAGATAATATCTCAAATAAGTTTAAAAAAAAGAATGCTCGAATACTTGATGTTGCCTGTGGCAAAGGAAGACATGCAAAATATCTCAATAGTATAGGTTTTGATGTTACGGGAGTTGATCTTTCCTTAAACAGTATTAAATATGCAAAGAAATATGAAAACAAAAAATTAAAATTTCATCAACATGATATGAGAAATATTTTTGAAGAAAATAAGTTTGATATTGTTACTAATCTTTTTACTTCATTTGGATATTTTGATGACACTTTAGATAATCAAAAAGCAATAAATTCAATGGCTGGAAACTTAAAAAATGGAGGGCTTTTATTAATTGACTTTATGAATGTTAAAAAAGTGATTATGAATCTTGTGGCTACTGAGATAAAAGTTGTTGAGGATGTGAAATTTAAAATCTCTAGAGAAATTTTAAATAATCATATTATTAAGACAATTTACATTCAAGACGATAAAAAAACATTTAGTCATCAAGAAAAAGTCCACTGCTTAACTCTTTTTGATTTTACATTAATGCTAGAGACTGCAAAAATGAAAATTGTTGATGTGGTTGGCGATTATAATCTTAATCATTTTAATGCTCTAAAATCTGACAGACTAATTATCCTAGCACAGAAAAATTTTTAGATTTTATTTTGATTATTTATATTAAATATAAATTCTAAATGAATTGTATTTTTACAAAAATTAATATTTTTAATAAAAATTAAAATATGTCAGAAAATTCCTCAGAAAACAATAAATGTCCATTTGGATTTGATAATCCTAAACATACAAAAGCTGGTTCTTTAAATAATTCTAGCTGGTGGCCTAATCAGTTAAATTTAAAAATACTTCACCAAAACTCTTCATTAACTAATCCAATGGATGATGAATTTGATTATTCAAAAGAATTTAAAAGTTTGGATTTAAGTGAATTAAAAAACGATTTATTTGATCTTATGACTGATTCTCAAGAATGGTGGCCAGCTGACTATGGACATTATGGTCCTTTCTTTATTAGAATGGCTTGGCACAGTGCTGGAACATATAGAATAGGTGATGGAAGAGGTGGTGCATGCTCTGGAACATTAAGGTTTGCTCCTTTGAATAGTTGGCCTGATAATGGTAATTTAGATAAAGCAAGGAGATTACTATGGCCAATTAAACAGAAGTATGGAAAAAAAATATCTTGGGCAGACTTGATGATTCTAGCGGGTAACTGCGCTCTAGAATCTATGGGTTTTAAAACTTTCGGTTTTGGTGGTGGAAGAGAAGATATATGGGAGCCAGAAGGTGATATTTATTGGGGACCTGAAACTGAGTGGTTAGAAGATGAAAGGTATACTGGAGAAAGAGAATTAGATAACCCTCTTGGAGCTGTTCAAATGGGGTTAATCTATGTTAACCCTGAAGGACCAAATGGAAAACCAGACCCACTTGCCTCAGCTAAAGATATTAGAGAGACATTTTCTAGGATGGCTATGAACGATGAAGAAACTGTGGCTCTTGTTGCCGGTGGTCATACATTTGGGAAAGGACATGGGGCAGGAGATTCTTCACATGTAGGGCCTGAACCTGAAGGATCGCCCATAGAAGAAATGGGGTTTGGATGGAAAAACTCATATAAATCAGGAAAAGGAGTAGACACAATTACTAGTGGCATAGAAGGTGCATGGACACCTACTCCAATCAAATGGGATAATAGTTATTTTGATACCCTCTTTGGTTATGAATGGGAATTAGTAAAAAGTCCAGCAGGAGCACAGCAATGGGCTCCAAAAAATGCAGCAGGAGCAAATAGCGTTCCTGATGCACATGATGCTTCAAAAAAACATGCGCCAATGATGACTACAGCGGATTTGGCGCTTTTAAAAGATCCTGAATATTTAAAAATATCCAAACGATTTCATGAAAACCTTAATGAATTTGAAGAGGCTTTTGCAAAAGCCTGGTATAAACTAACTCACAGAGACATGGGGCCAATTTCAAGGTATTTAGGACCTGAAGTTCCAAATAAAGAATTAATATGGCAAGATCCAATTCCAAATGTTGATTATAAATTAGCAAGTTCTTCTGAAATCAATTCAATTAAAAATGATATTACAAATTCTGGCATTTCAAATTCTGAATTAATCTCAACAGCTTGGGCCTCTGCTTCAACATTTAGATGTACCGATAAAAGAGGTGGGGCAAATGGAGCAAGAATTGCTTTAGAACCACAAATTAATTGGGAAGTTAATCAACCCAATAAGCTTAAAAAAGTCCTTGAGAAATTGAAATCAATAAAAACTAATTTTGACAACTCAAATAATGGCAAAAAAATATCTCTTGCCGATATCATAATTCTTGGTGGATATGTAGGATTAGAAAATGCAGCAAAAAAATCTGGACATAATATAAATATTGATTTTAATCCTGGAAGAAATGACGCATTACAATCACATACTGATATAGACTCATTTCATGTTTTAGAGCCTAAAACTGACGGTTTTAGAAACTTTGTTCCGAGCAACCATCGTATTAATGAAGAAGAACTATTACTTGATAAAGCTCATCTTTTATCATTAACTGCGCCAGAAATGACAGTTCTTTTGGGAGGCATGAGAGTATTAGATGTTAATTATGGAAACTCAAAAAATGGTGTTCTTACAAAGAACCCAGGTCATTTAACAAATGATTTCTTTGTAAATTTATTAGACATGAGTACTGAATGGAAACCTTTAAGCAGTTCAAATATATTTGAAGGACGTGATAGAGAAACTAATGATATAAAGTGGATGGCAACAAAAGTAGATTTAGTTTTTGGATCTAATTCTCAGCTAAGAGCCATAGCAGAATCATACGCCTGTGATGATTCACATGAAAAATTTATTAATGACTTTATAAAAGTTTGGAAAAAAATAATGAATTTAGATAGATTTTAAAATTAAAAAATATGAATGTACTAGTCGGAAAAAAAGCACCGTCATTTTCTGCAACTGCAGTAATAAATGGTAAAGATTTAGAACGTAACTTCGATATTGAAAAATACATAGGAAAAAAATATGTTTTATTATTTTTCTACACAAAAGATTTTTCAGGAATATGTCCCTCTGAACTTCACGATTTTCAAAATAAATTAAAGGAATTTAAATCTAAAAACGTTGAGGTTGTTGGATGTTCAACTGATTCTGAAGAATCGCATTTAGCTTGGTTGAATTTAGATAAAGAAAATGGTGGTATAAATGGCATAACCTATCCTTTAGTTGCTGATACAACTAAGACGATAAGTGCAAATTACGGAACACTTTTTGGTGAATATCAAATGAATGAAAATGAGCAGTTAATTGCTACAGGTCCAATGATTCCTCTTAGGGGTTTATATTTAATTGATAAAAATGGTATTGTACAGCATCAGCTTATTAATCATTTTACATTAGTTCGAAATGTAGATGAGGCTTTAAGAACTGTTGACGCACTTCAATATTTTGAAGAGAAAGGTGAGTTTTGCCCCATCAAAAACTAAATAACATTTACTTGTTTTAAACTTAGATCTTACTTTTATGAACTTCAAAAAGTTCTTTCTCAAGCTTTCTCTTAATATCTTTCCGCCACTTTTTTTTAATAGAATTTTACTAAAGTCTATTTCTTCTGATTACAAGGAAATTAATGTAATTCTAAAAAAATCTATTTTTAATATTAATTATTACAAAAGTATATATGGTGGTAGTATTTTTTCAGCTTGTGATCCATATTTCCCAATTATGTATTACCACATATTTAAAAATAGAAAATTAATAGTTTGGGTAAAGAGAGCAGAAATTAACTACATAAAGCCAGCATATTCAAGTTTGAGATTAAACTTTAAAATTCAAGATTCTCAATTAAAAGAAATTGAACAAGCTCTTTTGAAAAATGGGAAACATGAAATAATAAATGAAGTGAAAGCTATTAATTTAGAGAATGTTATTTGTGCAGAGGCAAAAATCACTGTTTATTTTAGAGATCCCAACTTCTCAGCTATTTGATTTCAGTAACTATTTTGTTTATAAGAACAGTTGCATAAGCAGAAATACCAGCCCCAGAGCCTACAAAGCCTAACTTTTCAGTAGTAGTTGCCTTTATTGAAAGATCATTAATATAAATGTCCATACAATTAGATAATTCTAATTTCATTTTTTCAATATATGGAGATAATTTTGGAGTTTGCAGACATACTGTTGAGTCTATATTAACAATTTCATAATTATTTTCTCTTATTAGCTGCATCACTCTTTTAAGAAGAATTTTACTATCAATATCTTTAAATTCATTGGAATTATCTGGAAAATGCTTGCCAATATCACCAAGGTTGGCAGCTCCAAGTAAAGCATCACAAATTACGTGTATCAAAACGTCAGCATCAGAGTGTCCTAAGCCTCCTTTTTCAAAAGGGATTTTGACACCACCTAACCAAAAATCTCTTCCTGAAACTAGTTGATGAACATCATAACCAAATCCAATTCTATAATTCATTTAGTTGATATTTTCCATAGCACCAAAATCGAAAATTAGAGTAAACCTCATGGTGTTAGCTAATGGATTATTTCCATTAATTGCTCTACTTGCATTAATTAAATATGAAAAATCTAAAGCAAAAACATTATACTTAACACCTGATCCAAAAGTAAAAAACTTTCTCCCTCCTTTTGTGTTATGCTCATTAAAATAACCTGCTCTTACGGCAAATTGATCATCATACCAATACTCTGTTCCAACAGAAAAATTAATTTCACGCATTTCTTCACTAAATCCTCCTGGAGCATCTCCAAACGATTGAAAGATTCCGCTAACTACAGAAACATTTGGGTCTTGACCAAAATCAATCTGACCATCAATTGAATCATTGTAGATCGGTGGTGTAGGAACTAATAACTTATTTATATCAAAAGCAAAACTAATTTTATTGTATTCGTCAAGATCGGCATTTAATGCTGTACCTAAACGAAGATTTATGGGGATAAAGTCTCTAGTTGAAGTTTCAGTATATCTAACTTTATTTCCAATGTTAGAGATATTTGCTCCAAGAGCCAACTCCATATCTTTCTTTGCGATTCTAATATCTTTTCTGAAATATCCTGCAACATCAGCTGCAATTGATTGTCCAGCATTTGTAGTAATTCCACCAGCAGATTGACCTCCAGTTAAATTTGAATATATATACCTTCCCGAAATAGCTAGAGAAAACTGATCAGATAGTTTTCTTGAATAAGCAGAACCAACAGCAAACTCACTTGGTTTATATTGTCCTAAATTATTTCCAATAACATCAGTAAATGTTATATCTCCTAAAGTAAAATATCTCAATTCCATAGCTATTGCTTCATTTTTATTTAACTTTTTGTATCCAGCTAGGTAAGACAAGTTAATATCAGGAACTAATGCTCTTAACCAAGGAACATATGAAACTGCAAATCCTACTTCGTCTTCAACAAATGCAAACTTTGCAGGGTTCCAGTGTAAAGAATTTGCATCTGGTGAGGTTGCAACACCAACATCACCCATACCTCCTGCTCTTGAATCAGGAGAAATTAATAGAAATGGCACAGCTGTTGTAATAGTATTTAAATTATCTCTACCAATTTGATCTACACCATTCACATTTTGAGAAAATGCAGCAAAACATAGTGTTACAGCTAATATTAATGAAATAATTTTTTTCATACTTTAAATTTATTTTGCAAATGTAATTTTTTTATCAGAAGTGATAACGGTATTTTTAAGGTGTTATTGCTATCCTAATTGATTTAGTCTCAAATAATCCATTTTCCATCTCTACAGATAAGTTTGCAATGTACAAACCAGGACTAACACTACTTCCACTTTTATTATTTCTATTCCAAATAATTGGTCCAACTCTAAAGCCATTATTAAAGAAAGATTGTTTAAGGTTATCAATATGTTGACCGGTCATAGAGAAAATATCAATATTAACATCTATTAATTGATCAGATTGATTGAGCTGAAAATAAAATTCAGTTGAATTAGTAAAAGGGTTTGGGTAATTTAAAAATTCTGAAACTGATATAATCTCATCATTTGAGACATAGAAATCAATAGAGCTTTCACTTGAATTATTAAAAACATCCCAAACTTTTAGGGTCAATGTATGCATACCATCTTCAATGTTTTCAAATGGATATTCCACTACACCTTCTGAATAACTATTGAGGTTAGATTTATAATACTCATTTAAAATAAATGGATTACTAAAATTATTGTCCAGCACAGCAGTTATGTCATGGCCTATCCCGTTACCAACGGTATTTATTCCACTGTAATCTTTAATATCAGCTAACAAAACAGGACTATTATTAGTTAACCCACCAGATGAAAAATTTCTATTATTTATGTATAATGAAATTTCAGGACCAGTGTAGTCATAATCAATATTTTCTGCTGTTCCACCAATTACAAATGAATCATCTGAGCCACTAGCGTCATCACCACTATTTTCACTCGCATAATAGCTGATCTTTCCTCTAGCATAATTGTTTTCAATATCTTTTGGCACTACAAAAGAGAAAGAAAACTGTCCTGAAATAACACTTGCAGTTCCTTTGTATATAATATTATTTTGATTTCTAAAAGGCATTGGACTACACGACTCTTGGCCTAATGTTACAGAAATCACTTCTTTATCATAAACAGTAGGAAAAACAATACCATTAAAATTTGTAAGAATATTACCATTATCGTCCCTAACTTCACCACTTATTGTCACTTCTTGTAGTGCTTTAATAGTATCTGGAATTGAAGAAGTAGTTATATTGAATTTTGGATAAGACAAAGAAATAGCAGGATCTCCCAATAAAATAAAATTCCTTGTGTTTGCTCCTGAACCACTTAAGACCTTAGTTTGTTTGTATAAGTCTCCAAGCTTAGGATATTCTCCATTATATTTTTCAAATAAAACATCTATAAAATTGGTATTCAAATTATAATTTGGAAATGCATAAACTAACCTTGTAGTAGTTAATAAGGCAATAGCACCACCATTATCATTTAACAATAAATATTCTCCTGCAGATATTTTGCCGGGGTCATCAAAGCATGAAAATTTACAAGTTGCTGTCATAAAAAGCGGTAATTTATTTTTATTATCCCAACTTATTATTTGATCAACCTCTAGTATTCTTTCCTGACTCCAACCCAAAGGCCCTCCATGCCCCGTATAATTAACCAAAAATGCTCCATTATCTACTACTCTATTTATTGCATTCTGAGCTTGAGGACTTCTTGGACCTCCTGGAGTTGATTCTTGCAGATAACTATCTAAGAAAATCTTATTAAGATTTATATTCTGAAAATTAGTGTCAATATAATTAGCATGATTATTTGCCTGAGTCATAAACATATTACCGTCTTTTTGATCTCCGTCATCTGCTACAAAAGCTACCGAATTTCTCCAATCTCCAAGCGCATCAGTACTATAATAATCTTCAATTTTATTTACCATGTCATTAGCTTCAGATAAGTTTTTTACGGGCAATCTTCCAACTCCAATATCAATTAAATCATTTATAAAGTCTCCATCACTATCATCTAATAAAGCATAGTAATCATCAGTTACATAAGATTGAGTTGGATTTGTAGATTGTACTGATTGAAAAGTTGGGATATAATTTGTATTATTTGGAACTCTGTCCTTATTGTCATAAGAACCATCACCAAATAATAACACATATTTCAACTGAGAGTTAGGTCTTTTATAAAGCATTCTTAAAAAATCTCTAATAGCTGAAGCGTCCTGCATACCAGAGGAAAACTCATTATATATTTGTTGCGGTGTTACCACTCTAGAAACTAAATTATCCTCATTTTCATGAAATTCAGCAAGTCTATTGGCAGCACTTAAAAAATTAGGGTGAGTAATTATCACATATTCAATTTCGGAACTAAAATTATGCAGGTTTTGATTTTCAATTTTACCAATTAATTCAGCTTTCTGAAACACACTATTAAATGCAAAATATGTCTTAAGGCTTGATAATGAATCTAAAAATGAGATTTCGTTTCCAACTAGATTAGTTGGAAGTTTTTTTATATTTAAAATATCAGAAACATCCCAAACTTGAGTATTGCTAGTTGCATTTGAAATAATATATTTCCCAACTTCATCAGAATACAAAAATTGAATGTCTCTAAAGTAAAGATTATTATTAGTGATTTTAAGAGCTCTTCGAGAATTTAATTGAAGATAATTCAGCCAGCCTATTGCATTATTTTCTGAGTAATTATACTCGATATCAATATTAATTTGATCAGAAGTAGAATTAAATTGGGAGGAGTTAAGACCTGTGAACGCATATGGAGTTGCATAATCATATACAATTTTTGCAACATTTACATTTGCAACAAAATTATTATTAGCCTTTATATTAAACGTCGATTGATTTAAAGATCTAGCAGCAACAGATGTTTTAATGTTAATTGGGTGACTTGTTATTAAATTGGAGAAATTAAATTCAAAAGAATATTTATCTATAATTCCAAATCTTTCTCCGTACCATTCTCTTCCAGATTGAA
>CALJFR010000009.1 GCA_938073745.1 uncultured Flavobacteriales bacterium | reverse complement strand
TACACTGAAGGTAATATTAATACTGTGAAAGAGTTTAAACAAAAAATTACTGAAGAGGCAGAGAACTCATTTGTTGTTGAGAGTGATAGAATGCTTAAAAATGATGTTGTATTATATTTAGTTGATAAAATAAAATTGGATTTGCCTGATGAGTTTTTAATGAAATGGTTAGTCAAAAGTTCTGAAAAACCAATAACAATGGATCAGGTGAAAGTTGACTATCCTCAATATTCTAAAAGTTTAAAGTGGCAATTGATTGAAAATAAAGTTCTTGAAGATAATAAAGTAGAAATTAATAATGATGACCTTCTTGAGTTTACAAAATCTTTAGTACAAAAACAGATGCAACAATATGGTCAAGCCTCAGTTGATGAAAAACAAATTTTAGATATTTCAGAAAATATTTTGAAAAATGAAGATGAGAGAAAGAAAATTTCTAATCAATTATTTGATGAAAAAACATTAGTTGTCTACAAGCAAATATTCAAACTTATTGAAAAACCAATTTCTTATGATGATTTTGTTAAATTAGCAACAGAAAAATAAATAAACTATGGATTACGGACAAGAATTCAAGAAATTCGCTACCAAACATAAAGGAATTAGTAGTATGCATTTAGATCAATTTGCTTCAATACATGGGAATTATATTTCACCTACAATTATTGAAGAAAGACAAATGAATGTTGCAAGTATGGATGTGTTTTCTAGGCTAATGATGGATAGAATTATCTTTCTTGGTGTTCCAATAAATGATTATGTAGCAAATATTATTCAAGCCCAGTTACTGTTCTTGGAGTCAGTAGATGCAAAAAAAGATATTTTGATATATCTTAATTCACCCGGTGGTGGTGTATACGCAGGATTAGGTATTTATGATACAATGCAGTATATAAATCCTGATGTATCTACAATTTGTACAGGAATGGCTGCATCTATGGGAGCTGTGTTATTGTGTGCGGGTGCTAAAGGAAAAAGAACAGCATTAAAACATTCAAGAATAATGATTCATCAACCTCTTGGTGGAGCTCATGGTCAAGCATCTGATATTGAAATCACAGCTAACGAAATTAAGAAATTAAAGAATGAGTTATATGCAATAATTTCTGAGCACACAGGCAAATCTTTTGATGATGTTTGGAAGGATAGTGATAGAGATTTCTGGATGACTTCTTCTGAAGCTAAGGAGTATGGAATGATTGATGAAGTTTTAAAAAAGAAATAAATGTCTGAAAATATTCATATCACATGCTCATTTTGTGGTAGAAATAAGCAGGATACAGAAGTTCTTATAGCCGGAGCAAATGCACATATTTGTAATTCTTGCATTGAACAAGCATTCCATATTGTTGAACAAGATTCCAAATCACTATCAACAAAGGAAAAATCTAATTCAAATCAATTTAAGTTATTAAAGCCTGTTGAAATAAAAGGACATTTAGACGATTATGTAATTGGTCAAGACTTTGCTAAGAAAGTAATGTCAGTTGCGGTTTATAATCATTACAAGAGAATTTCTCAAATTGATATTACAGATGATGATATTGAAATTGAAAAATCAAATATCATTATGGTTGGTAAAACTGGTACAGGAAAAACTTTACTTGCTAAATCTATAGCAAAACTTTTAAATGTTCCTTTTTGTATTGCTGATGCAACAGTTCTCACAGAGGCTGGTTATGTAGGGGAAGATGTAGAAAGCATACTCTCTCGCCTTTTACAAGCAGCTGATTATGATGTTGAAAAAGCAAAAATTGGAATTGTTTTCATTGATGAGATTGACAAAATAGCAAGAAAAAAAGATAATCCTTCAATTACAAGAGATGTTAGTGGTGAGGGAGTGCAACAAGCAATGCTTAAACTTTTAGAGGGTACAGTTGTTAATGTTCCACCTCAAGGAGGACGAAAACATCCTGATCAAAAGATGATAGCGCTTGACACTAAAAATATATTATTTATTAGTGGTGGGGCTTTTGATGGTATAGATCAGCATATTGGTGCAAGATTAAATACACGTTCAATTGGATTCAAGACAGATGAGGAAAATGAGTTTGATAAAAATAATTTATTAGAATATATTTCCCCACAAGATTTAAAAAACTTTGGATTAATACCAGAGTTAATTGGAAGAATGCCGATAGTAACTTATTTAAAGCCATTAGATAAAAAAGCTTTAAAACTTATCTTAACAGAGCCTAAAAATGCTATTACAAAACAATACATTAAGCTCTTTGAAATGGATGATGTAAAGCTAATTTTTGAAAATAAAGCTATTGACTTAATAGTTGAAAAAGCTTTAAAGTTTGATCTTGGTGCTAGAGGTCTTCGCTCAATATGTGAAAGCGTTATGCTTGATGCTATGTATGATATCCCTTCACAAAAAAGCAAAAAAGAATTAGTTATCTCTTCAAGCTACGTTAATAAAAAACTAAACAAATTAGTTTTAAATAAATTAAAAGTAGCTTAATTAATAATTATTGGATGAACGTCCTCTCCAATAATGGCATTTACATCACAATCACACGTATTGTCTCCGTAATTTATTATTCTTTCTTCATACCCATCAGGTATTAGCTTAGAGGTTCCTCCTGTAACAACACAGCTACTACTTTCATAACAGGAAAGAATCATATTTAGTGAGTCAGATATCTCTACACTAAAGTTGTTGTTATTTGAGGAATTACCCAGAGCGTTACCAGTTACTTTATAGATATTATCTAAATATTGATATTGTGTATTATTTCCACTTACCATTTCTTTGATATAATTACCACTTAACATATCTATACTTCCATTATTAGTAAACATGCTCATACTATCAATAGTTAAAGAAAATTCTGAGAATCCATTTTGATTAAATCCATTATTTTTTAGCAGCATTTTCCCTTGTATCAGATTATTATTTATGTAGAAGTTATTAAAAGTTGTGGAAATTTGAGCATCAGAGTTGTATATAAAACTATTGTAAATAGAAATGATTTCTCCTCTTTTAAGATGACCAAGATGTAGATAATTTTCTTCTCCAAAATTAATAATCAAGGTATCTTGATCAGTTGAATCAACATTTAATGAAATATATAAGGGTAGATTTTTTGTTGTTCCAGTCGCTATCAAGGCATGTTCGATTTCTCTTTCAATATCAAATAAAGTTTTTTCAAAAAGTACATAATCATGACTTGATTGTAAGTTTTGTTGATTCACAGAGTGAATTACATTTTCATCTTTGCATGAAACAAATGAAATGATTAGTATTGAAACAATGAGTATGCCGTTATTTTTTAATTTTCTTTTCATATGTTAAAAATGTAAA
>CALJFR010000008.1 GCA_938073745.1 uncultured Flavobacteriales bacterium | reverse complement strand
TTCCATAACAAATATCGTCCTCAATTCTATATAAGAACTACTGATGTTACTGGAGAGATATTTTTACCATCAGGAACAGAAATGGTTATGCCTGGAGATAATTTAACAATTACAGTTGAGTTAATTAGCCCTGTTGCAATGAGTGAAGGTTTAAGATTTGCAATTAGAGAAGGAGGTAGAACTGTTGGAGCTGGACAGATTACTAAAATATTGTAATTAAAATTGTTTTTATAATAAGAGAAGATTTAAATCTTCTCTTATTATTTAAACGGGTGTAGCTCAATTGGTAGAGTAGTGGTCTCCAAAACCATTGGCTGGGAGTTCGAGTCTCTCCACCCGTGCAACACTTATTATAGCTTAAAAAAAATGTCAAAACTAGTAGGAATCATAAAAGAATCATATAACGAACTTATTAATAAAGTTTCGTGGCCAACTTGGTCTGAATTACAAAATAGTTCTATTGTTGTTGCAATTGCTACAGTCATAATTGCACTAATTATTTATTTTATGGATTCAATCTTTAGTAATTTAATGAAAATCTTTTATAGTTTTTTTGGCTAGTATAAAAATATATGATTGAAGAATTAGAAAATATTGAAAATTTAGAAAATAAGGATTCTGTTGAAACTGTCGATTCTGTTGATGCTGATAATACTGTTGATACAACTGAGTCTGTTGAAATCTTAAAGAAAGATTCAAACAAGAAGTGGTATGTTTTAAGAGTTATGGGGGGAAAAGAAAAGAAAACTGTTGCATTTATTGAAAAAGAAATTGATAGGTTGAAGATGCAAGTTCACGTTTCTAAAATTTTAGTTCCTACTGAAAAAGTTTATCAAATCAGAAATGGAAAAAAAATAAGCAAAGAAAGAAATTTTTTCCCTGGATATGTTTTAGTTGAAGCAAATCTAGTTGGTGAAGTGCCTCACGTACTTAAAAACATTACTAATGTGTTAGGGTTTTTAGGTGCAACTAAAGGAGGTGTTCCAGTTCCAATGAGACAATCTGAGATAAACAAAATTTTAGGAAGAGTTGATGAAATGGCAATTACAGATGAACACGTAAACATTCCATTTATAATTGGTGAAAGTGTAAAGGTTATTGATGGTCCATTTAATTCTTTTCATGCTGAAATTGAAGCAATTGATGAACAAAAGAAAAAATTAAAATTAATGGTGAAGATTTTCGGAAGAAAAACTCCACTTGAGTTGAATTTTATGCAGGTTGAAAAAATATAATTATGGCAAAAGAAATTACGGGAATAATAAAATTACAAATTAGAGGTGGAGCTGCTAACCCTGCACCACCTGTTGGTCCAGCACTTGGTGCAAAAGGTGTTAATATTATGGAGTTTTGTAAACAATTTAATGCAAGAACCCAAGAAAAACAAGGCAAAATTGTACCAGTCGTTATTACTGTTTTTGCTGATAAATCTTTTGAATTTGTTATAAAAACTGCTCCAGCAGCAGCACAGTTACTTGAAGCAGCAAAAAAGAAATCAGGTTCCGGTGAACCTAATAGAGAAAAGATTGCAACAGTAACTTGGGATCAGATTAAGGTTATTGCAGAAGACAAGATGTCAGATTTAAATGCTTTTAAAATAGAATCTGCTATGAGCATGGTTGCTGGAACAGCAAGAAGTATGGGGATTAGAGTGAAAGGAAGTATGCCTAAAAATTAAAAATTATTTATAATTATGTCTAAGACGAGTAAAAATAGAAAGGAAGTAATTGCAAAAATTGATTTAGATAAGTCATATTCTTTAGATGAAGCCTCTTCCTTAGTTAAGGATTTATCAAAAGTAAAATTTGACGAATCAATTGATTTAGCAGTAAGATTAGGTGTAGACCCAAAGCAAGCAAATCAAATGGTTAGAGGGGTGGCATCACTTCCTCATGGTACTGGAAAGGACTTGAAAGTATTAGCCTTAGTTACAGCAGATAAGGAAGATGAAGCAAAGAATGCAGGCGCTGATTTTATTGGTTTAGATGAATATATTGAAAAAATTAAGAAAGGTTGGACGGATATTGATGTTATAATAACAATGCCAGCAGTTATGGGTAAGCTTGGTGCTTTAGGTAGGGTTCTTGGACCAAGAGGTTTAATGCCAAATCCTAAATCTGGAACAGTCACTATGGATATTGGTAAGGCTGTTACAGATGTAAAAAAAGGAAAAATTGATTTTAAAGTTGATAAAACAGGTATCATTCACGCATCAATTGGAAAAGTTTCTTTTGATTCTAAAAAAATATCTGAGAATGCAGACGAACTACTTCAAACTATAAACAAATTAAAACCTGTTGCATCTAAGGGTACTTATTTTAAAAGTATTACACTTTCTAGTACGATGGGTGTTGGTGTATCTGTTGATACTAATCATATTACACAATAAAAAATGAATAAGAAAGAGAAAAATGACTTTATAGATGTTTTAAATAACATGCTCGAAGAGAATAAAAACTTTTATCTTGCTGATATAGCAGGATTAACAGCTGAGGAAAGTAGTAGTTTAAGAAGGCTATGCTACAAGCAAAATGTTACTATTCAAGTTGTGAAAAATACACTTTTAAAAAAAGCTTTTGATAAAAACTCAATAGATTTTACTCAGCTTGATGATGTTTTAAAAGGTAATACATCGATTATGTTTGCCGAAGAAGCAAAAGCTCCTGCAAGCGTAATAAAAACATTTAGAAAAAAATCAAAAAAACCACTACTTAAAGCAGCACTCGTAGAGGAAGAATTTTACATTGGTGATGATAATTTATCTATGTTAGCTCAGCTTAAATCTAAAAATGAGTTAATTGGAGATATTATTACTCTTTTACAGTCTCCAGCTAAAAATGTTATCTCTTCTTTACAATCTAGTAGTAATAAACTTTCTGGAATTGTTAAAACTCTTTCAGAAAGACAAGAATAAAAAAGTAATGCTTCCAACATTAAATAAATAATTAATTAATAAACAATAAAATGGCAGATTTAAAAAAGTTCGCAGAAGATTTAGTTAACTTATCAGTTAAAGATGTAACTGAGTTAGCAAATATTTTAAAAGAAGAATACGGTATTGAACCAGCAGCAGCAGCAGTTGCAGTAGCCGCAGGTCCAGCAGCAGCTGGTGGAGGTGAAGCAGCTGAGGAAAAAACTGAGTTTGATGTAATTCTTAAGGAAGCAGGTGCTTCAAAGTTAAAGGTTGTTAAGGCTGTTAAAGAATTAACAGGTCTTGGACTTAAAGATGCAAAAGACATCGTTGATAGTGCCCCTAAAGCTGTTAAAGAAGCTGTAGGAAAAGACGAAGCTGAAGGGATCAAGAAATCTCTAGAAGAAGCAGGAGCTGTAGTAGAGTTAAAATAAGCTCCTTTTTATACAGGTCTAAATCTTATTAATTTAAATAAGATTTAGACCATTTTTTGCTTTTTGTTTAATACTATTTTGTAACTAAAAATATCAACTGCTTTGACTAATAATAAAATATCACCAAGAATAAATTTTGCGACAATTGATAATCAAGTTGAATATCCAGATTTCCTTGATATTCAATTAAAAAGCTTTCAATCTTTTTTTCAAACAGGAACTACTTTAGAAGAAAGAAGAAATGAGGGTTTATATAAAACTTTTACAGAATTATTTCCTATTACTGACTCTAGAAATAATTTTGTTTTAGAATTCATTGATTATCTTGTTGATCCCCCTAGATATTCTATCGAGGAGTGTATTGATAGAGGTCTAACTTTCAAAGTTCCATTAAAAGTTAAGTTAAAATTATATTGTACTGATCCTGATCATGAAGATTTTGAGACTATAATACAAGATGTTTATTTTGGTAATATTCCTTTTATGACACCAAAAGGAACTTTTGTTATTAATGGAGCAGAGAGAGTTGTTGTATCACAATTACATAGATCTCCTGGAGTATTTTTTGGGCAAAGTTTTCATTCAAATGGAACTAAATTATATTCTGCAAGAGTAATACCTTTTAAGGGGTCTTGGATTGAATTTACTACAGATATCAATAATGTAATGTATGCTTATATTGATAGAAAGAAAAAATTACCGGTTACTACATTATTAAGGGCAATTGGTTATGAAAGTGACAGAGATATATTAGAAATTTTTAATCTTGCTGATGAAGTTAAAGTAACAAAGAGTGGTTTAAAGCGAGTAGTTGGTAGGATATTAGCTGCAAGAGTTTTAAAATCATGGGTTGATGATTTTGTTGATGAAGATACAGGTGAATTAGTTCCAATTGAAAGAAATGAAGTTATTTTAGAAAGAGATACTGTTATCGAAAAAAAGCATATTGATGAAATTGTAAACTCTGGAACAGAAACTATTCTTGTACACAAAGATGGTGAAATGTCTGGAGATCATTCAATTATACACAATACATTGCAAAAAGACCCTTCAAATTCTGAAGTTGAAGCAGTAAGACATATTTATAGACAATTAAGAAGTGCTGAAGCTCCTGACGATGAAACAGCAAGAGGAATTATTGATAAATTGTTTTTTTCAGATCAAAGATATAGCCTTGGTCATGTTGGTAGATTTAGAATTAACCGAAGGTTAGGACTTGATGTAAGTCTTGAAAAACACGTACTTACAAATGACGATATTGTTTCAATTATTAGTAATCTGATTAATCTTGTTAATTCCAAAGTAGATGTTGATGATATTGATCATCTAAGTAATAGAAGAGTTAGAACAGTTGGAGAGCAATTGTCAAATCAGTTCTCTGTTGGTCTTAGCAGAATGGCTAGAACTATTAGAGAAAGAATGAATGTTAGAGATAATGAAGTTTTTACACCTATTGACCTTATAAATGCAAAAACGTTATCAGCAGTAATTAATTCATTCTTTGGAACAAGTCAGTTATCTCAATTCATGGACCAAACAAATCCACTTGCAGAAGTAACTCACAAAAGGAGAGTATCTGCATTAGGACCTGGAGGGTTAACTAGAGAAAGGGCTGGTTTTGAGGTTAGAGATGTACATTACACTCATTATGGAAGACTTTGTCCTATAGAAACACCAGAAGGACCTAATATTGGTTTAATTTCATCATTATGCGTATATGCTAAAGTAAATGAATTAGGATTTATTGAAACTCCATATAGAATAGCTGATGGTGGAAAGGTTAATTTCAAAGACCCAGCTACTTATTTAACAGCTGAACAGGAAGAGGGACATGTAATTGCCCAAGCTAACGCTCCTGTAGACAAAGAAGGTGCTTTCGAATACGATAGAATTAAATCAAGAAGAGAACATGATTATCTAGTTGCAGAGCCATCACACGTTACTATGATGGATGTTGCTCCAAATCAAATTGCATCAATAGCCGCATCTCTAATTCCATTTTTGGAGCATGATGATGCAAATAGAGCTCTAATGGGTTCAAATATGATGCGTCAAGCAGTTCCTTTATTAAGAACTGATGCTCCAATTGTTGGAACTGGTCTCGAGCCTCATGTTGCTAAGGATTCTAGAACAATGATTAATGCTGAGGGAGATGGAGTTGTGACTTATGTTGATTCTGAAAAAGTAACTATTAAGTATTCTCAAACAAATGAAGAAAAAATAGTAAGTTTTGATAATGATACAAAGGATTATTTATTAACTAAATTTCAAAAAACAAATCAAAGAACATGTATAAATAATCAACCAATTGTAAGAGTTGGAGATAAAGTTAAGAAAGGCCAAGTTCTTTGTGAGGGGTATGCTACTCAAAATGGAGAACTTGCTATCGGAAGAAACTTAAAAGTAGCTTTTATGCCTTGGAAAGGTTATAATTTTGAGGATGCAATTATTTTATCTGAAAGAGTTGTAAGAGAAGATCTATTTACTTCTTTACATATTTCTGAATTTGTAGTTAATGTTAGAGAAACAAAACGTGGTGCAGAAGAATTAACTGCAGATATTCCTAATATTAGTGAGATCGCTACTAAAGACTTGGATGAAAATGGAATGATTAGAGTTGGAACATATGCTAAAACAGGTGATATTCTAATTGGTAAAATTACACCAAAAGGTGAATCAGATCCAACTCCAGAAGAAAAGCTTTTAAGAGCCATATTTGGTGAAAAAGCAGGTGATGTAAAAGATGCGTCTTTGAAAACAAAGCCTGCTAATCAGGGTGTAGTTATTGGTAAATCATTATTCAATAAAACAATTAAGGATAGAAGAGCAAAATCTCAAGACAAAATTGACCTTGAACTTATTGATTCTGAATTTGAACAACAAGCGGATAAATTAAAAAATGTTTTATCAACAAAACTGTATAATATTATTGGAGGTAAAGCATCAAAGGGAGTAAAGAATATTCTTGGTGAGGAGATTATTTCTAAAAGTACAAAGTTCACAAAGAAATTAATTTATAATATTGATTTTTCAATGGTTGATCCCTATCAGTGGACATCTAGTAATGAAAATAATACTCTAATTAATAAAATTATTTCAAATTATTTAAGAAAATATAATGATATTTTTGGAGAATATAGAAGGAAGAGATTTGCTATTACAGTAGGTGATGAATTGCCAACAGGCGTTCTGCAACTTGCTAAAGTTCAAATTGCACAAAAGAGAAAAGTTAAAGTTGGTGATAAATTAGCAGGTCGACACGGTAATAAAGGTATTGTTTCAAGGGTAGTAAGAGATGAAGATATGCCATTTTTAGAAGATGGAACTCCAGTAGATATAATTTTAAACCCTCTAGGGGTACCTTCAAGAATGAATCTTGGACAAATTTATGAGACAATACTAGGCTGGGCAGGTCAAAAATTATCAAAAAAATACTTCACTCCTGTATTTGATGGAGCTAGTATTGAACAAATTAATGCTGAAACAGATGAAGCTAAACTTCCTAGACTTGGGCAAACGTTTTTATATGATGGAGGTACTGGAGAAAGATTTGAGCAAACTGCAACAGTTGGAATAATTTATATGCTTAAGTTAGGTCATTTAATTGATGATAAAATGCATGCAAGATCAATAGGTCCATATTCTCTTATTACACAACAGCCACTTGGAGGAAAGGCACAATTT
>CALJFR010000007.1 GCA_938073745.1 uncultured Flavobacteriales bacterium | reverse complement strand
TGATTTTAATATCTCCTGAAAAATTTAATGATTGTATTGTATCAGCATAGGTTGAAGATCGATAGCCTTTATTATAGTTAATTGAATAATTTGCATTTAAATTCCATTGAATTTTTGCTTCTGACTCTTGTTTTTTCTTTTGAAATGAGTTATTGGAAATATTTAATCCTATAGTCGCATTTGCATTTGAAAATCTAGCTAAACGGCCATTTTTATTTAATTCAAGTTGATTTAAATTATTATTTTGATTTGTATTTGTTATATATGGGTCGTATCTGCTTGAAAAATTAAAATCTATTAAATCTAAGAACCTAGTTCTTGCATTTAAATTAATGTCATTCAAATTTAAAGAATCAGCAAAAATATTATAGGAAGATCCAATATTTAAGCTTTCTAATATTTTTATTTTTTTAGTTGGATTTAATGTGTCATTTTTAGTATTTATTTTTGCCTCTAAAATATTTGAAAAATTTAAAGATATATTTCCTTGTCTTCCTGTTGATGGACTTCCAAATATTCCATTTTGCATAATGGAATATTCTTGGTTATTGCCATTTTCTAGCTGTACACTTCTAAAGTATCCAAATTTTTCATCAGAAAAGTCTGGTTTGTAAGAAAAACTTAAATTAGGTGTAATAACATGTCTAATTGCATTAATTTTTCCTTTATTAAATTGAATCATACCGTATATCTTAGTATTTAGTCCTGCTGAAAAATTATAATCTACCGCTCTTGTAAATTTATTAATTGTATCAGTTATAACAGTTGAATCTGTGTTATCCCAAACTTTATTAATTTGATTTGAATACCATCTTTCCGTGTAATTAAATCTCGGACTAAACGTAAAATGTTTTAAAACTTTAATAGAAGTACTAATAGGAATATTATGTCTAATTCCATTTCTAAATTTTTTAATAGATTTATCAGTAAACAGTAATGAATCTGCAATAGATATATCATTTTTGATATTCGTTGAATAACTAAGACCAATTTTATGAAACCAATAATTTTTGTTTTTTTTGCCCAGTTTTTTTAGTGGAAAAACTCTATTCATGTTAAATGATACATCGGGTAATGATAGATTTATAATCTTTGTTTGCGTATTTTGATTGTGTCTTAAATTAGCAGACATACTAAATGGTGTTCCTTCCCATCTTTTTGACAAATTAACACTTGATTGGAAAGTATTACTAAGATACTCATTGGAATTAAATGAATTATTTCTGTGGTATGTACTACTACCAGCATTTACGTTAGCAGAAAACTGTACTGATGGATTTGCTTTTGGATCTTGAGTATGATTCCATCTTATAAAGAAATCCTTTTTAACGCTATAGTCAGAAAATCCCTTTTCACTATTTACCATATTTCCATAGCTTAGATTTAAATTTCCAGAGTATCTGTATCTTTTTTTATATCTCATTAATGATTTTACTCCCCAACTTCCCTTTGTATAAATATCTGCTTTTAATGATAAGTCTAGTTTTTCAGACAGTGTAAAATAATAACCTCCTTCTTTTAAAAAGAATCCCAAATTTGCAGATTCTCCATAAGAGGGGATAATTAAGCCAGAACTTTTTTCTTTATTATTTGGGAAGTATCCAAATGGAAGAAAAAGTGGAGTAGGGAAATTGAATATTCTAAGATAAGCCGGTCCTGTAATAATTTTCTCACCAGGAATAACTTTAATCTTATTCGCTCTAATTGAAAAATGAGGTTTGTCATGATTACATGTCGTGTAGTCTCCTTTTTTAAAATAAAAGATATCTTCATTAGTTTTTTTTACAGTTTTACCAAGTATAAAACCTTCACCTTCCTTAGTACTTATGTCTTTTATAATACCTTTTTTTGTTTTAAAATTATATTTTATTTCATTTGCATAAAATGAGTCATTTCCTTCTTGGAAATATGGTTTTTGTATAAATTCTCCAATGGAGTCTTTTAATGGATTTGCAGTTATAATATTTGTCTTCCAGTCAATGATAATGTAACCAGCATCTATTTTAATGTTTTCATATTCAATCTTAGCACTGCCATATAGATGTATTTGCTCATTTACAATATCGATTTTTATTGAATCTTTTGCATTTTTAATGATTTCATCTTCAAATTTACTTTTCTCAGAAGTAGTTTTTAAAGAATCTTGAACTGTCTCTGTAGAAAGAACAGTGTTTTTTTCAATAATCCCTGTTAATAACAAAATTGTTAGAACAAAATTTCTGACTTTCAACTTAAATCTTAATATTATATTTGTTTACGAAGCTAGTAATGCTTGTCAAAACTAATTAATTTATACCATTTAAAGGTGAATAACGTAAAACCTCTCTTTTTCTTATTGCTTTTATTTAATCTTTATAATGTTAATCTTTTATCCCAAACAAATTCTACAAATATTAAAACTATAGTCATTGATCCAGGTCATGGTGGAAAAGACTCAGGGACACTTGGCACAAAAAGATTTAAAATTTATGAAAAACATGTTGCCTTAGCTGTTTCATTAAAACTTGGTAATTATATTGCTGAAGAATTTCCTGATGTTAAAATCATTTATACTAGAGATACAGATGTTTTTCTTGAGTTAAATGAGAGAACAGAAATTGCTAATAAGTCTAATGCTGATTTGTTTATTTCTATTCACTGTGATGGATTTACAAATCCAAAACCATCAGGAGCTAGCGTTTTTGTTATGGGAATGAGTAAATTAAAAGCAAATATGGATGTTGCAATGCGAGAAAACTCTGCTATATATTTGGAAGATAATTATCAACAAAAATATGATGGTTTTGATCCTAAATCAGCTGAAAGTTATATTGTTTTTAGTTTAATGCAAAATACTTATTTAAATCAGAGTTTACAGATTGCTGAAGAAGTTGAAAATGAGTTTTCAACTAGAGCTAATAGAAAAAGTAGAGGAGTAAAACAAGCTCCCTTTTATGTTATAAGTCGGACAAATATGCCAAGTATTTTAGTTGAATGCGGTTTTCTAACCAATCCAAAAGAAGAAGAATTTCTTCATTCTGATTTAGGTCAAGATTACATTGCATCTGCTATTTTTAGAGCATTTAGATCATACAAGCAAAACATTGAAATTTCAGCTGAAGCAGTTAATGAAAAATCTCTTGATGTAATTGACACTTTAAAGAAAGAGGTTGTAGCGCTTAAAACAAATAAAATTAAAAATGATTTAAATTTATTGTATAAAATTCAAATTGGTACTTTTTTAAGATCAATGCTAAATAATAATCAATTTACAGATTTGAATGTTGAGGAAGAAAAAATTAATGGTACATTTAAATATTTTGTTGATGCTGGAAATAGTAAAATAGAAGCTGATAGGTTAAAAATAAATCTTAGAAATTTAGGATTTAAAGGTGCTTTTATTGTAGCATTTTTAGATGGAAAGCAGATTTCTACCAAAGAAGCGTTAAATTTGCAAAGTAAACTTAAAGAAAATGAGTAAATTATCAAAGGAGTTAAAATCTGGATTTATTTTTTTATTAGCATTTGTTACTCTAGTATATGGGCTTAAATATCTTAAAGGATTAAATGTTTTTCAAACTAATAAACCATATTTCGCCATCTATTCCGATATTGATGGTTTGCAAGTTGGAAGCTCTATTAGACTTAATGGTTTTAATGTGGGAATAATTAATGATATTCAGCTTCATAGTGAAAATAATCTTATTGTAACACTTAACATAGATAAATTAGATAGTGTTCCTGAAAACTCAATCTGTAAAATTGTAAATCAAGATTTAATGGGAACTAAAGGAGTTTCATTAATTTTAGGAAAATCTTCAGTTTTTTCTACTCCAGGAGATACTCTATTGAGTAGTATTGAAAATAGTTTACAAGATGAAGTTAATGCTCAAATTCTCCCATTAAAAAATAAGGCTGAAGGACTAATTGGTTCTGTTGATTCATTATTGACAATTGTAACTGCTGTTTTAAATAAAAACACAAGAGAAAATCTTTCAAACAGTTTAAAAAGTTTAGATCAAACTTTTGAGATTCTCTCTCATACTATGGTGAAAATTGATAGTGTTGTTTATCAAAATGATGCTAAGATTACTAAAATAGTTTCTAATCTTGAATTAATAACCTCAAACTTAAATGATAGTGTTTCAGGAATAAAATCTATATTGTACAATATTTCATCAATTACTGATTCACTTTCAAAATCAAACATTTCATCACTTGTAAATAATGTAAATAAAATATCAAATAATCTAAATGCTGGAAACGGAAGCCTGTCAAAGTTAATGAATGATGAAAAATTATATGATAATTTTGAAAAATCTACAGCTGAACTAGCTAAATTAATAGAAGATATTAAGACTAACCCAAAAAGATATGTGAATTTCTCATTGCTTGGTAGTGGCTCTAAAAATTTTAAAAAAAATCAAGATAATTAATGCAGTTAAGTAATATTATATTTTTACTAACTTTTGTTATTGCTATTTCTTTTTTTGTTAAAAATCTAAATAAAATTATTTCTAACATAAAATTAGGTAAAGACATTAACAGATCTGATAATAAAGATATTCGTCTAAAGAACATGTTTCGTGTTGCACTTGGTCAATCAAAAATGTTTGATAGACCAATTGCAGCTTTTATGCATCTTTTAATATATGTTGGATTTGTGATAATTAATATTGAAGTTATAGAAATTATAATTGATGGTGTTTTTGGGACTCACCGTTTTTTAGCTCATGTCATAAGTCCTAATTTATATTCTTTTTTAATCGCAACATTTGAAATTTTAGCTTTTTTAGTTCTTTTTTCCTGCCTTATATTTTTAATTAGAAGAAATATTTTTAAAATAAAAAGGTTTTTTGGTAAAGAAATGACTAAATGGCCTAAAACAGATGCAAATTTGATATTAATTTTTGAGGTTTTTTTAATGTCTGTATTTTTTCTTATGAATGCTACTGATCAAATTTTACAATCAAAAAATGTTTCTCATTATTTAGTTGCTGGTTCTTTTCCAATTTCTAGTTTGTTTGTTGGACTATTTGATGGTTTTTCCATTGAAACTTTAATATTAATTGAAAGAGTAAGTTGGTGGTTTCATATATTAGGAATTTTAGGATTTCTTAACTATGTTTTAATTTCTAAACATCTACATATCTTTTTTGCTTTTCCTAGTACTTACTATGCCAATATTAATAAACCAGGAAAAATTGATAATTTATCATCTGTTACAAAAGAAGTAAAGTTAATGTTAGATCCTAATGCTGATCCTTTTGCTAACGCTGATAGTGTTGAAAATGTTCCTACAGCTTTATTTGGAGCTAGAGATGCAACTGATTTAAATTGGGTACAATTACTAAATTCTTACAGCTGCACTGAGTGTGGTAGGTGTAGTTCTGTGTGTCCTGCTAATCAAACTGGAAAGTTATTATCACCCAGAAAAGTAATGATGGACACAAGAGATAGAATTGAAGATATTGGCAATAATAAAAATGAAGATAAATTTCTTTTAGGAGACTATATTTCAAATGAAGAATTATGGGCCTGTACCACTTGTAATGCTTGTACTGATGCTTGCCCTATAAATTTAGACCCTATGTCAATTATTATTGATTTAAGAAGATATTTGGTTATGGAAAAATCATCTGCTCCTACTGAATTAAATAATATGTTTTCAAATATTGAAAATAATGGTGCTCCTTGGCAATTTCCAGCTGCTGATAGATTAAAATGGATTGAAGAACAATAATTAATTATATTTATGAAGATTAACAAAGATTTAAACGGTAATGATGTCAGTCCTGTTTTTGAAGATGACACTAAAAATTATTTAATAGATATCGATGGTACAATTTGTGATGATATTCCTAATGAACAGCCAGAGAGAATGGCAACAGCAAATGTTTATGATGATGCTTTAGAGACTTTAAATAGATGGTATGATCAAGGTCACATCATTACCTTTTTCACATCTAGATTAGAAATGCATAGAAAAGTTACTGAGGAATGGTTAGAAGAAAATGGTTTTAAATATCATGGACTTTTAATGAATAAACCCAGAGGTGGTAACTATCATTGGGTAGATAATCATATTGTTCGTGCAACACGTTTTTCAGGAAAATTTACAGATTTAGTAGAGGAGGAGGTGAAAATTCAAGTATTTCAAAAATAATATGGATTCTCTTAAAGTTAAAACTATTAACGATTTTATAAATGCTGGTGAAAAGCCCGAAATTTTATTTTGGGTTGGTTCAGCGGGAAGTTTTGATGAAAGAGCAAAGAAAATAACTAGAGCATTTGTAAAAATTCTAAATAAAGCAAATATAAATTTTGCTGTTCTTGGAGAACAGGAGAGCTCTTCAGGTGATGCTGCTAAAAGAGCAGGAAATGAATTTTTATTTCAAATGCAGGCACTAATGAATATTGAAATTTTAAACTCTTATGATATTACCAATATTGTTACCACATGTCCTCATTCTTATAATACTCTAAAAAATGAATATTCTGATCTTGGTGGAAATTATAAAGTTACTCATCATACAGAATTTATTAGTGATTTAATAAAGCACGGTAAACTTAATTTAACTACTGATTTTAATTATAATAAGATTACTTATCACGATCCTTGTTATTTAGGTAGGGGAAATGATATTTACGAACCTCCAAGAGATTTAATTGCTAATTTAAATATTGATTTTGTTGAAATGCCTAGATATAAACGTAAATCATTTTGCTGTGGGGCAGGAGGTGCTCAAATGTTTAAGGAAGCTGAGAATGGTAAATTTGAAATTAATATTGTTCGTACCGAAGAGGCTTTAAAAACTGGAGCTGATGTTATTGCAACAGGCTGTCCTTTCTGTAATACAATGATTACTGATGGTGTGAAGAATATTTCTGAGGGACAAGCTCAGGTTAAAGATATTGCAGAACTTATTGCAGAATGTATATAGATTTTAATAAACTAGCAGAAAATTCTAGATTATGGATTTATGGTTCTTCCAGAGTTTTTAAAGAAGCAGATAAAGTAGAAATCCAGAATGTGATTGTTCCTTTTCTTCAAAAATGGAGCCATCATGGGAAATCTCTAACCTGTTCCTATACCATTTTAAATAATCATTTTTTAATTGTAGGATTAGATGAGTCAATAAATCCTACTGGTGGTTGTTCTATGGATGGTTTACAGAAGATAATATTAGAAATTGATCATAATTTTAATTTCAATTTTTTTGAAAGATTAAATGTATTCTTATTTTTAGAAAAAAAAGTTAGTTGTGTATCATCTAAAGATTTAAATCAGATTACTGGCATTAATCAAGATTCATTAATATTTAACTTAAATATTGAAATAAAACAAGAGATTAAAGATTGGTTGATACCAATTAAAGATACTTGGTGTAATAGATTTTTAAAGTGAATTCTTAATTTTTTGTAGTTTTATTAAAAGATTTTCGACTTCATTTAGTTTAATCATATTTTCACCGTCTGATTTAGATTTTTTAGGATCAATATGAGTTTCCATAAAAATTCCATCAACACCTACAGCCACTCCAGCTTTTGCGATTGTTTCTATAAGCATTGGTTTTCCACCAGAAATTCCATTTGATTGATTTGGTTGTTGTAAAGAATGAGTTACATCCATAATAACAGGAAAACCAAATTCTTTCATAATAGGTATTGATCTAAAATCAACTACTAAATCATTATATCCAAACATACTTCCTCTTTCAGTTAATAAAATTTTATTATTATCTGAAAATTTAATTTTGTCAACTGCAAATCTCATACTTTCTGGTGAAAGAAATTGACCTTTTTTGATATTTACAAATTTATCTGTTTTTGCAGCAGATATTAATAGATCTGTTTGTCTTGAAAGAAAAGCAGGAATCTGAATAATGTCAACAATATCTTTAACTTTATTAATATCATCTTCATTATGAACATCAGTCGTTACAGGTATTTTAAGCGTTTCTTTTACGTTTTTTAGTATTTCTATTGCATTGTTGTCACCAATACCTGTAAATGAGTCTAAACGAGTTCTATTTGCTTTTTTGAAAGATGCTTTAAATATAAATGGAATACCAAGTCTATTAGTTATTTCATCTAATTTTCTGGCAATTTCTATAGTTTCTTCTTTTGTATCAATAATACAAGGACCAGCAATTAAGAAAAAATTATTTGCTTTATTATAATATTTGCAATTTTTGCCTTCTGCATATTCTTGAAAGAGATTTTTTAATTTTGACATAACTATAATTCTTTATGAATCTGTAAATATACTCCAAAACCTCTTGCATATTCTTTAGAAAATAAATATTCTAAATGTTGCGTTCCTAGAGCTAATGAGAACTTTCTTTTTAATAACAGAGATAAATCAAAATTAAATTTTTCATTATATCCTCCATATGCTATTTTTGGAATTATTGAGATTTTACTAGCAATAATTTCAGTTGCTACATAGTAGAACGGTGAATAATTTGATTGTTTAAAACCTTGCCTTATTTTTTTAATTGATAATTTTTTATTGTCTAAATATGGTTGCCATTTAGTATTTAACCCATAAGTAATCATCCCAAACCTTTTATTTTGTATCTGTTTAGATATTTTAACGCCAATATTTGAACATAAGTATGATTTATAGATGCTATTTCTTTGATTAATATTATCGTATTGATCAACGATATTTGAAATTTCTAAAATAGAATCGTTAAAATCAAAGATATTATCTACTTCAATACCATTAAAAGTAAAAGTACTGTCCAGATATATATTTTGAGAATTATTGTTCCAATTTATATATCCTAGATCTAGCATGTATAATTCTAATTGATGATCTAAAAATGTTAATGAACCAGTTAAGTCTAATGATATTCCATTTCCGTTATGTTCAAATGGTGATAGATTAGATGTGTCTGTAACAAATGAATTTAAATCATAATTTAAATCTAGATATTCACCATTTGGTGCAGTATAAATTGATCCCTTTTTTGAAATCAGTGTTAAGTTGTGATTTCCATAAATATAGGAAAGACCTAATCCAAATCCGTACTTTTCTTTGTGATAATCAAGAAATAGTTTGAATTGCTGATATCTATTTACTCTAATGTTTGTGGTGGTAAAATCTAATTTTTCATTTTCAAACTCCGAATTTCCTTTTAACAAAATTTTTAAAATATTATTGTCAAATTTAATATTTGCATGATTAACATCAGAGAATGAAAATTTATAAGAAAGTATATTATTTATTTTTTCTCCGTAAATAAATGAGGTATTGAGATTAAGATTAATTACATGATCTTGGTCGTTTAGAGATATAATTCTATTTTTTAAATTATTATTTAAATAACTATTAGTAAATATTTCATTAATAATTGCACCATTAATTGCATTTGTTTCAATATTAATTTCAGAATTAAAAATGATGCTTTTATCTTGGCTAAATGAAGTTTGATATAGAGCAATAAAAAATATTAATAGTATTCTTTTCATTATTAATTTACTCTAGTTGAAAATTTTGTACTTAAAATAAAATCAATTGAATAATCGTTATAAATGCTTACATGTTTATTTATGTCTTCTGTAAGAAATATAGCATCAAAAACAATTCTAGATACATTGTCTAAATTAACATTTTCACTTTCTAATAAACTAATTGATTTTTCAATTACTAAATTATCCACAGATACTCCAGAAATAATTTGTTGATTTTTAAACAGGGTGTCAATTACATTTTGATTATTATCTAAAAAGATAATATTAACATTACAATTAATTGGAAAGCCATTTTCAATTGTTAAAAATATTTTTTCAATTTCAATATTTTCATTTTCATCAATATCAATTTCAGCAGTATCTAAAAGTTGAAGATTATTTGCAATTAAGTTTAATGGAATTTTAAGTTGTATGGATGCATCTATTGGATAATCCGTAAATAAAAAATCTTGTATGCTTGATGGACCATTTGGATTCAAATAAACATCAAAAGAGGTGTTAATTTTATCAGGCAGAATATTTAACATATCATCACTATCTAAAACAATTGAAGTGTTAGTAGCTGAAATATTAGGCTCTGGGTTAATACTATTTAAAATAGCTCTATTGATTTCATAGTTGTGACCAATAAAATTATTTCCGTTCTGATCTAAAATTGGTGTAGAGCTCTCACCAGTATTTGAGTTAATACTTTCTAAATTGTTAAAGATAAGAGCCGCATCCGCGCCAAAGTAATTATCAATTTCAATAGACAACTTTGTTTTATCTAAATCAAGTTCACCACTAATGACATTATTGAAAATATTTGATTCTATAATTTCAGGTCCAATACTAATTGTATCGGTTCCTAAATAACCAAGTGCATATTTAGGTGTAAAAATAAATTCAGTGTGATAATAAAAACTATCTTCTTTGTTTAATGTTACTAATTCTCCAGTTGAATCAATATAAGTATACAACTCGGAATATATGGTATTTACAGTGTCACCACCAATTCTACCACTTTTTCCTTTTAAATCCAACACATAATCTTCAAAATTGAATTGATATATAGTGCTTTCTCCGTTAATAGTAGTTGGAATAATTTTTTCAGTTGAAAAAGGTATTCCATTTTTTGAAAGAGAAGGGATATTGTAAATTATTCTGCCTGTATCTTGAATAGTACTAACGAAATGTATATTAACTAATCCAGTTTTAATACCAATTTCTGTAATTTGAGCATCTCCAAGATTAAAACTAGTTTCTGTTAAGTTTTGAGAAAGTTCTTGTTTTGGGAAATATGCTGTAGCTTCTTCAATCTTTAAATTTTTTAATTTAATTTTTGAAATTAATCCATCGGAGTAATTAATTGAAACATTACCATTACTAGCGTTAACATCAACATTATTTATAACTGCTTCAATGTCTTTATCAATTGTTAAACCACTTAGTTGAACTGTATCTATCTGTGAACTACCTGATAAAATTAATGGGAAATTAAATGATGCTATTATATTTTGATTTGTTGAATTAATAAGTGAACAGTCGACATTTGAGATATCTGTAGGTAATTTATTTTTAATTTCAAAAATTAAAATGCCATCTATTAATGTCATTGTTTCAAAGTACTCACTTGCATTTATGTTAAATGTGTCAGAATTAATGGCATTAGGTAAAAAAGGAATTGATGCTGTTCCACCATTTGGAAATAAGATACTTCCTAGAGGAATTGTAGAAATCAAGTCCCCTAAGGTGATTGTGTCTGAAATATTAATAGTTGGAAAATTAATTGATTCTAATCGTTCTGTTTTGCCCGGAACTTGTGTGTCAATATTAATTAATGAATCAAAATTAATATCACTTAAATTATCATTAAATACTAATGAAACTAGACCTGAATCATTACTTTGAATTTCTAATAAGCTATCTTCTATATTAATTTTATCAATTGTAATTTGAGTTGTTACAAGAGGTGTAATAATATCAACATCCCAAGATGGCGTTTCAAGTTCATGTTTACAAGCACTTGTTATAATAAAACAAACAAATAATAGAAGAAAAGAAATTTTATTTTTCATATTCATTTATATTATTTTTTTAATTACTCTTAGTTTATGTGTATGTTTTTTAAGTTCAGAATTAAATATTCCCTTTTGATCAATTTTATCTATTCTTACTTTTCCAGAAGCATGAATTATTTGATTATCTAGCATTATTATACCCACATGTACTATTTTCCCTTCATTATTTTCGAAAAATGCTAAATCTCCTTCTTCACACTCATCAATAAAACCTAATGTAGTCCCAATTTCAGCCTGCTGATATGCGTCTCTAGGAATTTTGATTCCTTGAAGTCTATATATCATTTGAGTAAAACCAGAACAATCAATACCAAAAGGTGTTCTGCCACCCCACAAATAAGGAGCGTTTAAGAACACCATTGCATTTTTAATAAGATGTTTTTTCTGACTAAATCCCTGAGTTTTTTTACCAGTGAATTTATACATCTTATTATTTATTAATGCATGATCACTTTTGTATGTAGGTAAGACACTACCTATAACTATAGGTTGATGATATTCATGTTCTATGATATCTAATATGTCAGTAGTTAAGGTTGGTATCTCTTTTTCTAATTTTTTGTATTCTTCTTCAGATATTTCTTGATTTTGATTGTTACATATCCAACCAATATATCTATCATGAGCAATTTCTATTTTACTCCATTTATTCCTGCTCTCTATAATTTTATAGTGTTCTCCAAAAATCAATTGTGTTGTCATCTCAGATTGATCATTAGGATCAAATCTTACTGGAACAATTGATAATTTTGAAATACCAAATTTCATTTACATTTTTTTAATTACTATCGCAGAAGCGCCACCACCACCATTACATATACCAGCTACTCCAGTTTCAGCATTATTCTGCTCTAAAACATTAATTAGTGTTACTACAATTCTTGATCCAGATGATCCAAGTGGATGACCTAAAGAAACTGCTCCTCCATTTACATTAACAATATCACTATTAATATCTAGTAATTTTAAATTTGCTAATCCAACAACAGAAAAGGCTTCATTAAGTTCAAAGAAATCAACTTCAGATATTTCAATTTTTGCCTTTTTTAATGCTTTAGTTATAGCATCTGATGGGGCAGTAGTGAACCATTCAGGATCATGAGCAAAATCTGCGTAGCTAATAATCTTTGCTAATGGTTTTATTTTTAATTCATTAGCCTTTTCTAAACTCATAATTATTAATGCAGATGCACCATCATTTATTGTTGAGGCATTCGCTGCTGTTATAGTTCCTTCTTTATCAAATACTGGTCTTAGATTAGGGATTTTATCGATTTTTACTTTTTTATATTCTTCATCTTCGTTTATAATTAAATTATCACCTCTTCTTTGAGGAACTTCAACATTAATTACCTCATTAAAAAATTTATTTTCTTTCCAAGCTTTTGCTGATCTTTCATATGATTTTATAGCAAAATCATCTTGTTCTTCTCTTGAAAAACTCATTTCTTTTGCGCATGTTTCTGCGCATAATCCCATATGTTTTTTATTATAAACATCAGTTAGTCCGTCCTTAACTAATCCATCTACAGCTTTAATGTCCCCTAATTTCTGACCAGTTCTAGAATTTAATAAATAATGAGGAACGGAAGACATATTTTCCATACCACCAACAACGACAATATCATTATCTCCACATTTTATAGATTGAGCTCCTAGCATTATCGCTTTCATTCCTGATGAACATACTTTATTAACTGTTGTACATGGTATTTTATTTGATAGTCCAGCTTCAATTGCAGCTTGCCTAGCAGGGGCTTGACCTAAGTTTGCTTGTAATACATTTCCCATAAAGACTTCATCAATTAAATCTTTATTGATTCCACATTTTGCAATAGCACCCTTTATTGCAAAGCTGCCTAGTTTGGTAGCTGGGATATTAGAAAAAACTCCACCAAAACTACCCATTGCTGTCCTAACAGCTGAAACAATTACTACTTCTTTCATGTATTTTCTTTCTTTAAGTTTATACTACAAATTTATGTAATTTAAAATTATAATTGTTTAATAAAAAGCATACCATATATTAAATATGATTAAAGTAAAAAAAGAAATTTATTTAGCTTTTAAGCCTTGGGTCAAGAGCATCTCTTGAAGCTTCAGCAATCATGTTATAAATAGTAATAGTAAGGAATATTGCCATTCCAGGATATATAATTAACCACCATGCTTCAAGATTTTGTCTTCCTAAATTTAGTAGTGATCCCCATGTCACAATATCATCTGGAACGCCTATGCCTAAGAAAGATAATCCACTTTCAATTAAAATAGCTGAAGCTATTCCAAATGCGATACTAACAAAAACAGGAGCTAATGCATTTGGTAATGCATGCTTAAAAATTGTTCTTGCACTAGAAAAACCTAATGATTGAGCAGCTTGTACAAATTCTAGTGATCTTATTCTTAACAATTCTGCTCTAGTAAATCTAGCGATACCAGTCCAACCAGTTATACCAATTATAATCATTACAATCCAAATACTTCTTTCAACAACTGCTGTAATAGTGATTATAAGTAAAAGTCTAGGAATTGAATTTAATAATTCTATTCCTCTAGAAACAAAAGTATCTATAGGAACATAGGTTTCTTCTTGAAGTTTATTAATTTTTATTAATCTGCTTATTAATCTAAAAATTGTCACGGACAATATTATTATTCCAGTACTAATTAATAATTCAACCATTCCACTTACAACACCTTCTGAAAAACCATCAGATATTGCATATTTTCTTTGACCGAACCCGTAGAAAAAACCAAAAAATAATCCAATCAATGTAAAGTGATATTTAATTCTTGGCATTTTTAATTTGTTGTCACCAAAAAATCCAGCTAATGCGCCTAAGATAATTCCAATTAAACTGGCTATACCCATAGATACTAAACCAACCATGAGAGATATTCTAGTACCGTGAATTAGGCCAGAAGCAAGGTCTCTACCAATTCCATCAGTACCTAGTAAATGCCTGAATTTTTTTGGGGCTTCAGTGATTTCTCCATCTTTGTTCTTAAATCGTTGCTTACCGCTTGGAGAAACATAGTCTCTATTATATCTATCCATACCTTCAGGAGAATAAGGAATAAGAGGCCAAACTACCTTTTTAAAGTCTAATGTTCTCCAATCTGTTATATCATATTGTAATACTTCATCTAGACTACCATTTTCTTTAAAAATTGAATCTGTTCTACTTTCACTAGAAAATGCTGGATATAAAGTATAGCCTTTGTATTCAGCATATAATGGTCTTTCATTTGCAATAACTGGAGCAAGAACTGCAATTCCAATTAATAAGAAAAGAAGATAAAGGCAAATAAGAGCAATCTTATCTTTTTTGAATTGATTCCAAGCATATTTTTTAAAAGAAAAGTTTTCTAAATTTTGATTACTCATAATATTCTATTTATATGATATTCTTGGATCAACAACTGCATATAATAAATCTGCTACTAAATAACCAACCATAGTTAAGAATCCTGATAGTGTAAAAACTGTTATAATCATTGGATAATCATAATTTAATATTGAATTATAAACTTCAACTCCCATTCCAGGAATAGAGAAAATTACTTCTATGATAATAGAGCCACCGATTGCCATTGGGAAAATAGCTGCAAAAACAGTAATTACAGGAAGAAGGGAGTTTCTTAAAGCATGCTTAAGAATTACTTTTCCTTCAGCTAAACCTTTTGCACGAGCTGTTCTAATATAATCTTGTGAAACAATATCAATCATTCCTACTCTCATTATTCTACTTAAAAAAGCAAAGGAACCATATGTATAAGTTATGATAGGTAAGATTAGAAATGGCATTCTATGTTTAATTTTTGCCCAAAATGACCAATTTGGATCAAATACAGTAGGATCTTGAATTCCAGAAACTGGAAACCACGCTAAATTGTCTGGATTTGCAAATTGAAGTAGTAATAAAGTTCCAACAAAAAATGATGGCATTGAGTACAGGATAAATAGTATCAAAGAAAAACCTTTGTCTACAGCAGAATCTTTTTTGTAGGCAGAGTATATTCCAATAGGAATACTTATTAAATATGCAATAAAAATTGAAATTAGCGAAAGAGAAAATGAAATACCAATCTTTTGCCAAATTTTGGTTGAAATAGGTTGACTATCAATGTAAGATATTCCAAAATCTCCTCTTAATAAGCCTTTTCTATCTTTTCCATTTCCAAATAACCATAGATGATACTGGTTCTTACTTCCATACCAATTTATTTTTGGGACATAAGTTTTCCATTTACTGCTACTAGTAAATAAATTATTATTAATTGATTTTATATTTCCAAATGAGGCAAGGAGTGGATTAAAAAATGAATAATTATTGATTTTATTATCAAGCTTATTTAATGCAAGATTTATTAATGTGTCGTCAGAAGTTTCTAGTAAGCTATTTATTTCAAAACCAACTTGATTGACAGCCTCATTAATAGTATTGAGATCTAATTCATCTTGTGATGAATGAATTTCTTTTGAGTTTAGCTTTAAATGAATTGATTGTAGATTTAATAATTCATTGTAATAGTCAGATACTAATTGCCAGTTTCCAGATTTGTGTGTTAAATGCTCTAGTGTTGCTTTATGATATTTATCCTGAATTTTATACAAGGTATCACTTGTTGATAAATCTGCAATGCTTAGATAGAAAATTGGAAGATCTAATCCCAACTTTTTTCTTAATTCTGCTTTAATTTTTTTTGATGCTCCAGATTGCTCTTGAGCTGAGCCTTCACTTTCAGCAGATTTTGCAAGTCTTTCAACTGGATCACCAGGCGCATTAATACTAATCACAAATGATAATAAAGAAATAGCAATAAGCATTGGAATGAAGGTAAGTACTCTCTGTATAGTATATCTTAACATTTTATATTTCTTCTGTTAATGCGTTATTAGCATAATTACTATTTAATTTTAAATTATTTAGCCTTAAACCTGGAAATTCAAAATACATTTCTCTATTGTTAAATCTTTTATGAATAGCGAATTTTCTTTTCGTTATATATAGGAAAACATACGGTTGGTCTTCATAAATTTTAGCTTGAAGCTTTAAAAGAGCATTTCTGTGGGTTTCATAGTCTAGAGTTTTGTTAGCTTCTTCAATCAATGCATCACTATAAGCATCTCCAAATCCACAGAAGTTAGAGCCTTTATTAACCCATGATGATGTGTGCCATAGTTGCATAGGATTTGAATAGGCTGCACTGCTTCCCCAGCCAGCAAGCATAGCATCAAATTTATGATCTCCAGCATTTTTATAAAAAAGAGAGAAATCCATAGGTGTTGGTTCAGCAACAATACCTGCTTTATACATACTCTCTTTCATCATCAATACAATTTCTTTAGATGTTGGTGAGGCCATATAACTAAATTTGAATGAAAATGGTGTTTTAACGCCGTTTATGACCTTATCTCTAATGTTATCACCGTCAGTATCAACCCAACCAGCTTCGTCTAATAGTTGCTTTGCTTTTTCAATATCTAAGGGAAGCAACTCTAAAGTGTCATTATAAGTCTTTTTTAGTGGTGAAACATTAGATGCTTGTCTTGATGCCTTGCCATGCATCATAACCTCAATTATTTCATCTATAGGAATCATATGAGCAACAGCTCTTCTAACTTTTTTATCTACAAAAAATGGTTTATGCTTTATACCATCTGGTTTCATGTTTAAACCAATATAAGATATTCCATACCTGTCTAAGAAATCAGAGTCATAATTATTATTAAAATACTCTCTCTCTCTGAGCTTCATCAGTTTTACAGTTCCAATATTAGTTGTAACATCAATTTCTTGATTTTTTAAAGCTAGATAAGAAGAAGCATCTTCTTTAATAATTTTAAAAATAATTTTTTCTGGATATGCTTGATTTTTTAAAGATGAATCTTTTGATCCCCACCAATTATCTTTTCTTGAAAGTGTAACATATTGACTAGGTTCCCATTCACTAACTTCATAAGGACCAAGACCTTTTAAATTTTCAGGTTTATATCCATTATCTGCATGATTGAAATCATTAAACCAATTAGATAATTCATCTGTCTCTTTAAATGATCTATTTAAAATTTGATCAAATGTTATATTGTCAAAAAGACCATTTGGGTCCCAATAGCTTTTTTGTTGAATATAAATTCCTCCTAATATAGTTTTAGCCGTCCAATTTATATCTTGAGCATCCATTGAAAATTTTAATGGATTATTAGGGTCTAGAGTTACAGATTTAATAACTGAATTGTAAATTGGTCTAATCTGAGAATTGTTAGTCAGATGACACAACATTATTTTAGTTGAAAAAGCAATATCTTCTCCAGTTAACTGCTCTCCGTTATCCCATTTTATATCATCTCTTAATTCAAAATAAAATGTTTTATTATCATCAGATGATGTAGGGAGCTCTGTTAACAAGTCTGGAACATAATCTAGTGATTCTAAATCTAATCCAAGAAGAGTTTTTTGAGTGTATGAGAATATGAATGATCTCATAACAGAATTATTGTTGTAGGGATGCAGCCCATCTGGTTGTGATAATATATGAGCAACTACTGTATTTGTTGTAAGATCTCTTTCCTTAACGCATGATGAAATGAAAATAAGACAGAAAAAAAATAAAAAAACTTTGTTATTCATTATAGATAATTATCATGCAAATATAACATTCCAATAAAAATATCATTAATTAATTAACTAAAAAATTGACCATAAATAAATTTGGAATAAAAATACTTTAGTTTACATTTGCAATCCTTTTTTTGTTCTTAATCTTACTGAAAAAATATTGGAGAGGTGCCAGAGTGGTCGATCGGGGCTCCCTGCTAAGGAGTTGTGCCTTTACGGGTACCGGGGGTTCGAATCCCTTCCTCTCCGCAAAACTTTAATGATATTATTTAAATAAAAATAGTATTATTGCAAACCTTTATTCGGGGTATAGCGTAGCCCGGTCATCGCGCCTGCTTTGGGAGCAGGAGGTCGCAGGTTCGAATCCTGCTACCCCGACACTTTTCACCCCTAAAATCACCTTTTTTAGGAAGTAACACACTGATTTACAAGTATTAAGACTAACTAATTGAAAATTATTTTTAAAAATAATTTTTTCACCCCTTTTATCTGATATCGCCAACAAAAAAAAATCTGTTGCGGTGCAATTTTTGGTGCAAAAAAATGAGGCAAAATTTTTTGTGTTTTTCAAACATTAAAAAAATCATCTTTTTGCATTAGTAAGTATATATCTTTAAAAATATATTTATATATATCTTCAAAGATAACTTATTGATAATCAATTTATTAAATGTGGTTTGTATTGTATAATTTAATAAATTTATAAGCATGAAAAAACAAATATTAGTTAGCTTTTTAGCAAGAAAAACTTTAAAAAAGAAAAACGGAATGATTCCCGTTTATTGCAGAATAAGATATGATAACAAAATCGCTCAATTTAATACTAAAATTGATGTTTTCGGTGCAAATTGGGATTCTCAAACAACTCGAGTTATTGGAAACAATAGTAAATCAGTAAATATTCAATTAGAAAAAATTAGAATTGATATAATTAAGAAATATGAATTATTACATAAAACCAATATAATTATAACAGCAAAAACAATTCTTGATTTATATAAAAATAATTCATTATTAATGGATGGTATAATGAATGTGTTTAAACAACATAATAAAAATATGAAATCATTAATTGGTATAGAATACAGTAAAGGATCATATAAAAATTATATAACAACAATAAAACATTTAAAAAATTATATAAAAACAAAATTTAATACTGATGATATTTCATTAAATAAGTTAAACTATGATTTTGTATATAATTTTTCACACTATATTTTATTAAATACAAAATGTACACATAATGGAATGATGAAACATATACAGCGTTTAAAGAAAATCACAAATTTTTGTATTAAAAATAATTATATAACTAATGATCCTTTTATTGGTTTTAAAATAAAATTTAAAAAAAGTAATCGTGTTTATATAAATAATGAAGAATTACACATGTTAAAAAATATAAAACTTAATAAAAGCTTAAATAAAATTCGTGATATATTTTTATTTGCGTGTTATACAGGTCTTTCATATATAGATTTATATAATTTAAATATAAAAAACATACAAATTGGTGATGATAACTTAAAATGGATATTTATAAAAAGACATAAAACTGATATTCCTTCAAATGTTCCAATTTTACCACCTGCATTAATTATTTTAAATAAATATAAAACACAAAATAATATAAATGGAATATTTCCAATGATTAGTAATCAAAAAACAAATATTGCATTAAAAGAAATAGCTCGTTTATGTAATTTCAATAAAAAATTAACTTTTCATTGTGCACGACACACTTTTGCAACTACTATTACATTGACAAATGGTGTTCCCATTGAAACTGTATCAAAAATGCTTGGTCATAATAATATAAAAACTACACAAATATATGCACGTGTGATAGATTCAAAAATTAGTGCTGATATGATGAAATTAAGACAAAAGTTTTTATAAATATATTTTAGGAGATAATATATTTACTCAAATTTCTCACATTATTTTATTAAAAAAATTA
>CALJFR010000006.1 GCA_938073745.1 uncultured Flavobacteriales bacterium | reverse complement strand
TAGACTTGATAAGTCAGATCCTGAGTATAAACAAAAGATGGATACAATATGGAATAACTTTTGGAACTCAGGAAGGCCTACATCATATTATCAAACCATGAGTATTAACTATCAGTTTCCATTAAATAAGCTTCCAATACTAAATTTTATGTCGCTATCAACAAGGTATAATGCTAATTATAATTGGACAGCTGCTCCCTTATCTCTAGAAAATTTAGGTAATACTATACAAAATTCTCAATCTAGACAATATAATGGTCAAATTAATTTAACTACCTTATATAATAAGGTTCCTTATTTCAAAAAACTAAATAAAGGAGGGGATGCAAGAGGAAGACCTACCAGAAACAGAGTAAATGAAGAGAATGAAGAAAAAGAAGATAGGTTTGAGTTTTTTAAGCATTTAACTCGCTTTGCTTTAGGAGTTAAAAATATTTCATTTAGTTATAGTCAAAATAGAGGGACCTTATTACCTGGATTTTTACCTCAACCTAAACTCCTTGGACAGGATTGGTCTATTATGGCTCCATCACTTCCATTTGTTTTTGGAAGTCAAAAAGATATAAGAAATTCGGCAGGAAGTAGCGGTTGGATAACACAAGATACATCTCTGAATTCTCAATATAAGCAAAACAGTAGTACTAATTTAACTTTCAGAAGCACAATTGAGCCTATTAAACAATTTAGAATAGAATTAAACGCAAGTAAAAATACATCTTCAAATAATCAAGAATATTTTAGATGGGATAATATTAATAATGGTTTTAATTCATTTAGTCCAACCGAGACAGGAAGTTATAGTATTTCTTTTATTTCATTCCCAACAGCATTCGTAGGAAATAATGATGATTATTCTTCATCGACTTTTGCAAGGTTTAGAGGTTACAGAGCTGATATTGCAAATAGATTAGCATCTGAAAATCCAAATTTTAATGGCGTTATTAGCTCTGAAACTGGTTTCCCAATTGAATATTCTATTATTAATGGAGACACTGTAATTACTGGTGGCTACGGTCCTACATCTCAGGAAGTAATGATTCCTGCTTTTTTAGCTGCATATGGAGGTCAAAACTCAATTGACGTTTCTTTAAGTCAAATGCCAAAGATTCCATTGCCTAATTGGAGAATTACTTATGATGGTTTGATAAAAATAAATTCAATAAAAAGATATTTTAAAACATTTAGCCTAGCTCATTCATATAGAAGTACCTACAGTGTCAGTTCATATAATACTAACTTAAATTATTTTGATGGAGATGAAATGAATTTAAACAACCTTAGTTATCATGTACAAAAAGAAATTGCTCAGGTTTCAATAAATGAACAATTTAGTCCTTTGTTTAAATTAGATATGTTATGGAAAAATAGCTTAATAACAAAAATTGAAATTAAAAATAGTAGAATGCTTTCGTTATCTTTAATTAATAATCAACTTACAGAAACAAATACTAAGGATTATGTTATTGGCACAGGCTTTAGAATTAAAGACTTAGAATTTAGATTTATGTCTGGTGGAAGAGGTAAGAAAATGTCTTCAGATTTAGATTTAAAATTAGATTTGAATATTAGAAATAATAAAACAATTATAAGAAAGGTGATTGAAGATGTTGAGCAAATCACAATGGGTCAGCAAATTATTAGTATTAAATTTTCTGCAGATTACGTTTTAAATCAACGTTTGAATATTAAAGCCTTTTATGATAAAGTTATTACAAATCCGTTCATATCAACAACATTTCCAGGTTCAATTACAAACGCCGGATTTAGTTTGAGATTTACTTTGGCAGGATAGAAAAAGTTGTATTTTTGAAAAAAAAAAGATTATGAGTTTTCCAGATAATTTAATGTATACAAAAGATCATGAATGGCTTAGAATAGAAGGAGATCAAGCCTATGTTGGTATTACATATTTTGCTCAAAGTGAGCTGGGCGACATTGTTTTTATAGACATTGACTCTGAAGGAGAACATTTAGAAAAAGAAGAGGTTTTTGGTTCAGTAGAAGCTGTTAAAACAGTTTCAGACTTATTTATGCCTATTAATGGTGAAGTTTTAGAGTTTAATGATAAGCTGGAAGATAACCCAGAATTAATAAATGATGACCCATATGGTGAAGGATGGATTATTAAAGTTTCTATAAGTGATTCGAAAGAACTAGAAAGTCTTTTAAGTTCAAATGATTATCAAAACCTCGTTAGCTAATTATGATACCAAAGAAAGATCCAAAAATAAGTTTAGAGAATAAGAAGGGTATGTTTTTTCAAATTGGCCTAGCAGTTACACTAATTGCAGTGCTTATTTCTTTTGAATGGAAGAGCTACGACAAATCCAATTATAATTTGGGAGATTTAAATCTCGATGATATGGAAGAGGAGATAATTCCTATTACCAGGCAAGAAGTTAAGCCACCTCCACCTCCACCTCCACCACCAGAAATTATTGAAATTGTTGAAGATGAAGTTGAAATTGAAAATGAAGTTGAAATTGAAGAAACAGATACAGATGAAGATGAAATAGTTGAAATTGAGGAAGATGATGAAGAGTTTTTTATGGTTGTTGAGAACATGCCTGAATTCCCTGGAGGTGATTTAGGTTTAATGAAGTTTATTCAAAAAAATGTTAGATACCCTGCAATTGCTAAAGAGTATAATATTACTGGTAAAGTTTACGTAAGTTTTATTGTTGATAAGCAAGGAAGTGTCACAAATGTTAAAATTGTCAGAGGTGTAGATAAAAACTTAGATGCTGAAGCTCTAAGAGTTGTTTCGTTATTACCTAAATATAAGCCTGGAAAACAAAGAGGAAAGGCGGTTAGAGTAATGTTTACAATTCCAATTAATTTTACATTAAATTAGATAATCATTCCCGCAGCAACTGTTTCGTTAGTTGCTTCATCTACTAAAATAATACTTCCAGTATTTCTGTTTCTTCTATAGCTATCAAAGAAAAGCGGAGAAGTGGTTTTAATTAATATTCTACCAATATCGTTTAAACCAATTTCTTTGTCTTCTTCATTTCTGTGTAATGAATTTATATCAATCTTATATTTTATTTCATTAATAATACATCTTGCTGTCTGAGTTGTATGTCTAATTGAATATTTTCCTCTAAGAATTAATTTCTTTTCGTTCATCCAGCAAATCATTATATCAATTTCTTTTGAAATCTTAGGTTGATTGTTTTCTCTAACAAGCATGTCTCCTCTACTTATATCTAGATTGTCTTCTAAAGTCATACATACAGACATTGGAGAATATGCTTCTTCTATATTTCCATCAAATGTGTCAATTGATTTGATTTTAGTTTTAAAACCTGAAGGTAATACAGTAATATTATCCCCTTTTTTAAAAACACCACCTTCTACTCTACCTGAATAGCCTCTATAATCAGGAAATTCTTTTGATTGAGGCCTTATAACATATTGAACAGGAAATCTGCAGTCGACATGATTATGATCTGATCCAATGTGTATGTTTTCTAATAAATGCATTAACGTAACACCTTCATACCAATCCATATTTTTAGATCGATCTACCACATTGTCCCCATTAAGGGCAGAAATAGGTATGAAGTGAATATCTTTGATTTCAAGCTTGGAAGAGAAATCTCTAAAAGCTGATTTTATGTTCTCAAAAGTATCTTCATTGTAATCAACTAAATCCATTTTATTTATACATACTGCTATATGAGGAATTTGTAATAACGAGGCGATAAAAGCATGTCTTTTGGTTTGTTCTATTATTCCATGCCTTGCGTCAACTAATAGAATTGCGAGATTAGCAGTTGATGCACCAGTTACCATATTTCTTGTATACTGAATATGTCCCGGAGTATCAGCAATAATAAATTTTCTTTTTGGTGTTGCAAAATATCTATAAGCAACATCAATAGTAATTCCTTGCTCTCTTTCTGATCTTAATCCATCTGTTAAAAGAGCTAAATTTATTCCTTCCTCGCCTCTTTGTTTGGAAGTCTCTTCTAAGATATCCATTTGATCTTCAAAGATTGCCTTACTGTCATAAAGTAATCTTCCTATTAGAGTACTCTTTCCATCATCTACACTTCCTGCAGTTGTAAAACGAAGTAACTCCATATCTAGATATCCTTTAGCTTTATTCATAGTTTTTTGTTTTAGAAATATCCTTCTTTTTTTCTATCTTCCATTGCAGCTTCAGATCTTTTATCATCGGCTCTTCCCCCTCGTTCAGTAATTCTAGTAGATGCAACTTCATCAATAATTTCTTCTATAGTTTTGGCTTGTGATTCTGAAACTCCTGTACAGGTCATATCACCAATTGTCCTGCACCTTACAGTTTTCTCTTCCCAATCTTCATCTTTTTTTAATGTAATATGATCACATCTTCCAAGAAGAACACCATCTCTGTTAACTATTTCTCTTTTATGAGAAAAGTAAAGAGAAGGTAATTCAATTTTCTCGTGTAAAATATATTGCCATACATCCATTTCAGTCCAATTTGAAATAGGAAAAACTCTAAAATGTTCACCTAAATTCTTTTTTCCATTAAATAAGTTCCAAAGTTCAGGCCTTTGATTCTTTGGATCCCATTGTCCAAAATCATCTCGGTGTGAAAAAAATCTTTCTTTTGCCCTTGCCTTCTCCTCATCTCTTCTTGCTCCACCCATAGCACAATCGTATTTTCCATCCTCAAGTCCTTCTAAAAGTGTAATGGTTTGTAATCCATTTCTGGAAGGATTAGGACCTTTTTCTTCTACAGCTGTACCTTTGTTGATAGAGTCTTGAACATATTTTACAATTAGTGTTTCTCCTGTTTCACGCATTAAATCATCTCTAAATTCTAGAGTTTCTGGAAAATTATGTCCTGTGTCAACATGCATCAAGGGAAACGGAATTTTGGCTGGAAAAAAAGCTTTTCTTGCTAGATGAAACATTATAATAGAGTCTTTACCTCCAGAAAAAAGCATTACAGGTTTTTCAAATTGAGAAGCTACCTCTCTTAAAATAAAAATTGCTTCTGATTCTAATTCTTTTAAATGGGTTAAGTTATATGAGGTCATTCTAATTATTTTTTAGTTGAGGCAAAACATTTTTTAGAATTATTTCTATTGATTGGTTTATTGATAGTTGAGAGGTGTTAACCTCTAAACTTGGGTTATTTGGCTTTTCATATTGAGAGTCAATTCCAGTAAAGTTTTTTATTTCGCCATTGCGTGCTTTTTTGTAAAGTCCTTTCACATCTCTTTTTTCACAAGTTTCTAAATCAGCATTAATAAAGATTTCGTAGTAATTTTCTTTGCCAATAATTTTTTCAGCAATTTGACGCATTTTTATTGTAGGGCTTACAAAACAGTTAATTGTAATTACACCACAATTAAGAAATAGTTTTGAAACTTCAGCAATTCTTCTAATATTTTCAGTTCTGTCGCCCTCAGAAAAAGATAAGTTATTATTTATGCCAGCTCTAATATTGTCACCATCCAAAATTTGTACTAAAAACCCCAATTTATAAAGTTCTTTTTCAAGTTGAAGAGCAATTGTTGTTTTTCCTGATCCTGATAAGCCAGTTAGCCAAACTACTTTTCCTTTTTGATTTAAAAGTTTTTCTTTTTTTTCTTTTGAAATAATTTTATCAAAAACAGGGAAAATATTTTCAGAGGGAGTGTTCATGTTCTGCAAATAACGTAAAATTTGTTAAATTAAAAAGATAGATAAACTGAATATTTAACTAGATTTGTGTAGAGACAAAATCATGCTTGATTATCCAGAAAATATAAAAAACTATCTTGACTCTACTTTTTTAAAGACATCTCTTGAGTTGGATGTTAAGGATGATGAGTTAAAGCATAAAATTACAGATTTCATAATTGAAGCGATAGACTATCAATTTAAATGTGTTATGATTCGGCCTAAATTTATAGCATTAGCGAAAGAAATAAAAGACAAAAGAAAATCTAAAATTAACATAGGTACTGTAATAGATTTTCCATTAGGACAATCTTCGTGTTCTGAAAAAATATCTCAAGCAAAGAAAGCTTTAGAAGCTGGTGCAAAAGAATTAGACTTTGTTTGTGATTATAATATGTTCAAAAGAAATAGTTTAGATGATTTTGATGATTCAATTATTAAGTGCACCAAATTTTCTCTTAAAGGAAAAGCTATTGTAAAGTGGATTATAGAAACAGGTGCTCTTTCAAAAAAAGAAATTAAATCAATTTCGAAAAGAATTTATGATTTAGTATTTGCTAATTTTCCTAACAATATTTCCAAAGTTTATATTAAAACATCTACAGGATATTATGGTGGATTAGGAGCTACTGTCAAAGACCTAAAGATAATAAAGTCTGTAGTTGGTGAGATGCCTGTTAAAGCTTCAGGAGGAGTTTCTTCTTTTAAAAGTGCAATGGAAATGATTAATTTAGGAGTTAGTAGAATTGGAACTTCAAAGGCAAAAAAAATCCTTGAGGAATGCAAGAAGTAGATTTATATAGTTTGTTAGATTGCGCAATTGATGCTTCAATTAAAGCTGGGGATGAAATAATGAAAGTCTATGACTCTAGTTTTGAGGTTAAAACAAAAGAAGACGATTCTCCGTTAACTATTGCAGATAAAAATTCGAACGCTATAATTGAAAAAGCTTTAAAAATTTCAAAAATCCCTTTTTTAAGTGAAGAAGGAAAAGATATACCATATAATGAAAGAAAAAAATGGGACTATTTGTGGATTGTTGATCCACTAGATGGGACTAAAGAGTTTATAAAGAAAAATGGCGAATTCACTGTTAATATTGCTTTAGTGAAAAAACAAAAATCTATTCTTGGAGTAATATATGTTCCTTGCACTAATGAGTTGTATTATGCTCTTGAAGGATTAGGAGCGTTTAAAGCTACAATTGATGGCTTGTATAAAGGACTAGAGAGTTTATTAAAGAATTCTTCAAAACTTCCTATAAATCAAAATAAATCAAATTTTATTGTTGTAGGTTCAAGATCTCATATGTCCAAGGAAACAAAAAAATATTTTGATGAAAAAAATAATGAATATGAAAGTGTTGAGGTTTTAGCAGTTGGATCTTCTTTAAAAATATGTATGGTCGCTGAGGGAAAGGCAGATGCTTATCCAAGATATGCGCCAACTATGGAGTGGGATACAGCTGCTGGTCATGCCATTGCTAATATGGCAGGATTTAAAATAATTGAATATAATTCTTCTAATGAAATTATCTATAATAAAGAAGAGTTACTTAATCCTTGGTTTTTAGTTTCTTAGACAAAATGATATCCCAAGGAATTAACAAAACACATGATCGAATAAAAAAAAATTTTGAGGACAAGGATTTTTTAGAGTTATTTAACAAGGGGGGTGTAGCAATGTTGTATAGAATAGGAGGGCAGCTCCTTGGTTTTCTGTTAACCTTTGTAATTGCTTATTTTTTTGGTGCTAATGGATTAGGTGATTACGTCTTGGCTATTATAGTACTAAAGATTTTTACCTTAATTTCAAAATTAGGTCTTGATACTGCATCTATAAAATATATTGCAGGATATTCATCTGAAAATAGTTTGAGTTCAATACTTGATTTTAGAAAAAAATCTATTTTTTTAATAACCACTGTGTCCATAATATGCTCATTGGTAATGTATTTAGGAGCTAATATAATAGCAGAATTTATAAAAGCTAATCCACAACACATAGAAATAACATCTTTCTTTATTTTACCCATGTCTCTTTTTATTTTTCATTATCAAAATATGAGAGGTTTGAAAGAAATTGCTGGATACTCTTTTTTCTTTTGGATGTCCCAAGCTTTATTTTCATTAATTGCAATACTGGTTCTAACTACATTTACAAAAGATCCTGCCGTTCCATTATATGCTTATTTAATAAGTTTAATAGTAATCTCAATATTTTCTATCATTTCTTTCACTTATTTTTTAAATAAAAGGAAACGGATAAAAGAGTTATTTGCAGACGATAAAAGGTCTGAAGGTGTTAAAAACATTTTAACAGTATCACTTCCTTTAATGTTAGCTCAGGCAGTTCATTTTATCATGTCTTGGACGGATAAATTGATGTTAGGTATACTTGATAGTCCTGATGTAATTTCAGGTCTGTCCACTAACTCTGCTCAAATTGGAGTTTATCATACAGCATTTAAGCTTTCTATGTTTGCAACTATTGGTTTAATGGCTGTTAAAAGTATTGCTTCCCCAAAATTTGCTGAGTTATATAAACAACGAGAATTTAAATTGCTTAAAAAGGTAACTCAACAATCAACTAAACTTATATTCTGGACCACTTTGCCATTAGTTGCTTTATTTATTTTTTTTTCAGAAAGTTTAATGCTTTTATTTGGTGATGAGTTCCAAGCTGGTGTCTTTGCATTTATATTATTGTCAATTGGAAGAGTATTTGTTTCTTTTTCTGGAGCTGCTGGAAATTTACTGCAAATGTGCGGTAGACAGGTTATATTTATGAACATTGCTGTTATTGGTTCTGTGATCAATGTAGTTTTAAACTTTTCCTTAATTCCTATATATGGGATAAATGGTTCTGCTATTGCAACTATGATTAGTTTGGTGTCATTCAATTTTCTATTAGTTTATTATGTGAAAAAAGAATTTGGTTTTTATACTTTTTACAATCCATTTAAAAAAGCTGATGAATAAACCAAACTTATTAATTGTTGGGGCTGCGAAAAGCGGAACTACTTCTTTGCATCATTACTTAAATCAACATGATGAAGTATTTATGTCGAATCATAAAGAGCCTCACTTTTTAATAAATAATGAAGCAGGTGTTAATAAAATCCCAAATGGAATTAATAAATATAGAGACTATGTAAGACTATTTGAAAACACTAAAAATTACAAATATAGAGGAGAGTCAAGCGTAATGTATTTGCAGTTTCCAGAAATTACAATCAAAAATATTGCTAAGTATCTTGATGATGATATTAAAATTATAATTATGCTCAGGAATCCTATTGATAGAGCTTTTTCGGGATATCAACATGTTAAAAGGTATAATAAAATGGAGAATTATACATTTAAAGAAGCAATTGAGAAATCTGAAAAAAGATATTTTGAAAATAACAAAATAACTCCGGCTAGCAGATATCTAAATATTGGACTTTATTACAAATTTGTTCATAAATTTAAATCAAAATTTAAAGATAATGTTCATGTAATCATTTATGATGATTTTATAAATAAAACAAGTTATGAATTATCGTGTTTATTTGATTTTTTAGCGTTAGAAAAAAATATAATAGATTTAAAGAAAAAACATATGGTTGGAGGATGGCAGTGGAAAAATGAATCTGTAAAAGATATTTTTATGTCGAAATCAATTTTAAAAAGCATCTTAAAAATAATATTACCATCTAAAGCTATAAGAAAAAAAATAAGAAATTATTTTATGTCATGTGCAATAAATCCAGTAGAAAAACTTGATTTGGAAACAAGAAAAAAATTACTTAATTTCTATATTAATGATATAGAAAAGCTAGAAGCTTTAATTAATAAAGACTTAAGTATTTGGAAACAATAAAAAACCCAAATTATATTTTACTAGGAGCATCAAAATCTGCTACAACTACAATCTATGATGTTTTGAGGCAAAACTTGAATGTATTTGCCCCCCAATTTAAGGAGCCTCATTTTTTTAATATTGATGATAATTATGAAAAAGGATTTAGTTGGTATTTAAATACTTATTATAAAAACAGTATTGATTCTAAAGTTGTTATTGATTTTACCCCTACTTATTTGTATTCAAAAAAATCTCCTGAAAGAATATTTCACAGTTTAGGTAGAGGTGTGAAATTTATTGTAATACTAAGAGACCCCGTAGATCGAGCATTTTCACATTATTTACACTCTAAAAGAGATGGTCACGAAAAAGAAAGTTTTGAGAGTGCAATTAAATTAGAACATAAAAGACTTTCAGGATATATTATTGATAATGATTTCGTTGCGGAATTAAGATTTTCATATATATCTCAAGGTCTATATTATAAAATGCTAAAATCCTATTTGAAATTTTATGATTTAAATGATTTCTTAATTATTAATTTTGATAAAGAAATACGCAATAATATGCATATAGCTTTAGATAGAGTTTCAAAATTTTTAGATGTTGATATCAATACTGAGCTTTCAAATATTCATAGTAATAAAAGTGGGGTGTCAAAATCTAAATCATTAAACAATCTTATTTTAAAAGAAAATATCTTTAGGAAATTTGTTAAAAAAATAATGCCTTACAACATTAGACAGATAATTAAAAATAAAATTAGAAATTTCAATAAACAAGATGTTAATTACACGCCGCTTAACTCAGATCTTAAAAGAGAACTATTTGACACGTATTTTAAAGAGGATGTTTCTAATCTAGAGAATTTATTAAATAAAAAAATGGATTGGAACTAAAATGTTTTATTCTTTAAGAGAAAAATATACCGATAATTTACTTGTTTTGCTTCTTGTTTTTACAGGTGGTGGCCTCCTTTTTGTTTTCAATCGTAATTTAATGTACTACATTTTCACAGCTCTTCTTGTAATTGTAATATTATTAAATTTTTTTAAGTTAAAAAGAGAGTTAACAAACTCAATTGTCTTTACTACAATCAGTATTTTAAGCTTGTTTATAATAAATTTCTTTTTTGCTGTTTCAGAGCAATCATTGGATAAGTACCTTTATTATTTAACTGTAGTCTTATCCTCTGTTATGTTTTATGTGCATTTTAAAAATAATAGAGGTAATCAGATTTTTCTTTTGCGTCTAAACTTTATTTTGAAAATAATATTCTTGCACGCTCTAGTAAATTTTATTGCATATTTCTTTGTAAATGATCAGCTTTTTGAAATCAATTCAGAATATTACTCTTGTAAGACTTATAATTATCTTTTTTACTATGCTTCAGATGAAATAAATTTATCAGTAATGAATTTATTTGGAGTAGAATTTTGTAGAAACCAAGGCTTGTTTTGGGAGCCAGGAGTATTACAGATTTACTTAAATTTATTTTTCTTTTTACAGGCATTTATTTTAAAACAAAACAGATGGCTATTTTTAATCGGCTTTGTAATTCTTGGTACTTATTCAACAACAGGGATTTTAATTCTTATTGGTCAGCTTATATATTTGTTTATTCAAAGATTTAATGAGAATAAACTTTTCCTTCCTATTATTTTTCTATCCTTTATTCCAATTTACTTTGTTTTTTCTATTAATGTTGAAGAGAAATTGAGAGGTAATAGGGTTTTTTCATTTCAAAAAAGATTATTTGATTTTACTCAGCCTCTTTTTATTGCCGCCGCAAACCCACTTACTGGAGTTGGTTTAGACTTAGATCAATTTCAAAAGTTAAGATATGAGTTTTATATTGATAACGAGAGTTTAGAATTGATTAATGAAACTTTAGGCGTTTCTTTAAAAGCTGCAGGAACTAGTGCTGGAAGTGCTAACTCCTTAACATTTTTAATAGCTGCTATGGGCTTTCCAACTGGCATTCTATTTGTTTTTATGTTTTTAAGACAAAAAATAATTAATGACCATAGGCTTATTTTTTACTTTATTGTTTTTGCCTCAGTGATGGCAGAGCCTCTTTTTTTAAGACCTTTCTTTTTTGTATTTATAATCTCAGGTTTTTATTACTACTTTCTTAAATTTACAGGCAACAGTGTAGATACTTCATGAAAAATGTTTTAATAACAGGTGGGGCTGGCTTTATTGGATTTAATTTAACCAAAAGGTTAATTGATTGTGGTTACAGCGTTACTATTTTAGATAATTTATCTAAGAAAATTCATCCTTCAAATATTAGGTATGACAAGCTCAAGGAGATAACTCGTTTTATTATTGGAGATGTTTGTAGTAGAGCAGATTGGGAAAAGGCTATTTCTAATCAAGATGTAATTATTCATCTAGCTGCAGAAACTGGTACTGGTCAGTCAATGTATGACATACATAATTACACGAATATTAATGTTGGTGGAACTGCGTTGATGCTTGATGTATTAACAAATTCAAAGAATTCTGTAAAAAAGATTATTCTTTCTTCCTCTCGAGCAGTTTATGGTGAAGGGATGTATAAATGTAAGGAGCAAGGAGTTGTTTTTCCACCTTCTAGAAATTATGAAGATCTTAAAGACGCTAAATATGATTTTATTTCTCAGCGCTCAAAATCAAAATTAATTCCATTACCAACAAAGGAGAATTCTCATATTTTACCAACATCAATTTATGCACTTACAAAATACAATCAAGAACAAATTTTATTGCTTGCTGCAAATAATTTAAATATAGATGTTGCTATTTTAAGATATCAAAATGTTTTTGGTCCTGGACAATCTTTATCTAATCCATATACAGGAATTCTCTCAATTTTTTCTACACGAATTCTAAATGGTAATGATATTGAAATTTATGAAGACGGTATGCAAACTCGTGACTTTGTATATATTGATGATGTTGTAAGTGCAACGGTATTAGTTCTGGAAAAAAGCAATCTTAAAAGTCAGGTTTATAATGTGGGTTCAGGAAAGCCAATAACTGTTTTAAAGGTTGCTCAAAAGTTAAAGGACTTGTACAATACCAAAACTAGCATTACAATTTCAAATAAGTATAGAAAAGGTGATATAAGACATAATCTTGCTGATTTGTCATTAATCAAACAAGAGCTTGGTTTTGTTAATGCATTTTCTTTTGATAGAGGATTGTTAAATTTTGTTAAGTGGGTGCAAAAACAAGATATTCAAGACGATATGTATGATTATTCAATTCTAGAAATGATACAAAAAGGAATTATGAAATGATTAGATTTTCGTTATTATTTTTAAATATTTTAATTGTAAATAGTTTATATACACAAGAAACTTATAGTCAAAATATCTTTGGTTTTGCTACTTCAAATACCTTCACTTTTTTTGATACTAGATCTGATAATTTTAAAGAGAAAATAAAAGTAATATCTCCTCAAATTTTGAGGTTTCCAGGAGGTGCTGTAGGTAACTTTTATCATTTAAATAAAGCTGCCTATGGAATGAAAATTAAAGAAATAGATTCTTTAATTGCCGGTAAATTTCCCAAAAGAGCGCGTGGCTTAATTAGTTATTCTAAGAAAAAAGGACATACTAATAACTATATCGATGATTTTATTGCTTTAGCTAGATTTTCTAATGCAAAGGCAGTATTAGTTGCAAACGTTCTAACAGAGAAAACTGAGGATGTTTTGAATATGATTCAAAAGATAAAAGATAGTGGGGTTGAAATTATTGGGGTAGAACTTGGTAGTGAACTATCAAATAAAAGTTATTTTGATAAAGGATTTTTGATTGATGATTACATAAAAAAATCAGAAATAATTTCAAATGCTATAAAGAAATCTTTCCCCAAAATTCTAACTGCAGTTGTTGCAGCTCCTCTATTAGAAGATGAAAATCATAGACATTATGTGTGGAATAAAAAGCTTTCTTTATTATCATTTTATGATGCTATTATAGTTCATTCTTATGCAAAGGTGGTTAAAGGGAAGGATCAATATGGTCAGATGATTTTTGAGGAAAATGAAGGTGAAAAAGAATCTGCTTTTTTTATTTACAAGAATCGTTTGCTTGATTTTTTTAATGATTCTTATCCAAAAGAAATTAAAAGTTATAATGCAATTTTTGATGATACACCAATATGGATAACAGAGTGGAATCTGCAATATTCAAAAAAAACAGGTAATACTCTCTTACAGGGGTTATTCGTAGCTAATTATTTTTTAGAGCTTATATCTAATAATGATTATAAAAGTATTGAACTTACTACTTTTCATAATTTGGCTGGAAGAGATTTTGGAGGATCTATTTTTCAGATGAAAAATAATAAAACCTATATTCAGTCTACCTATTACCCCATTCAATTATTAAGTAATATATTCTCCAGTGATAAATTAGAAGTTTCAAGTAAAAAATTAACCGATGAGGTATTTCAATATTCTTTTTTCATAAGTAGAGAGCTAAAAAAAATTATACTAATAAATTGGAATGATAACGAGTTTTTTATAGATAAAAATAGTTTTCAAAAAAAAACCCAGTATTACTCAAAGTATTTATTTGATTTGAATAGTGAAAATGAAGGACTCAATTATAAAACTTCAAATATTGAGACAGAAAGAATATTGATTAAACCATATAGTTTAACTTTAGTTGAGTAAAATGAATCGAACCAAATATATATTTATTGTTGGTTCAAGTAGAAGTGGTACTACAATGATGTCTAGAGTTCTTAATCAACATCCATTAATATACACTTTTAAAGAGCTTCATTTCTTTAGTCAAATTTATTCTTCAAGAAAAAAAGATCATATTTCTTTAAATAAAGCAATTGAAATAATGAATATGTTATTAATGCGGCAAGAGTACGGACTATTTAAAAATAAAAATAAAAATAAATTTTTTAACATTTCAAATTCAATATTATTACAAAATACGGATTACACTTATTTTGATATTTTTCAAAAATTTATAGATTATATTTTGCTGAAGAATAACAAAAAAATAGCCTGTTTACATACTCCTAACAATCTTTTTTATCTGCAAGATATTTTAAGTAATTTAAGTAATGTTAGGGTTGTTAATATGATAAGAGATAATAGAGATGTTCTTTTGTCACAAAAAAATAAATGGCGCAGAAAGTTTTTGGGTGCTAAAAGAATCCCTTTCTATGAGAGTTTAAGGTCAAAAGTAAATTATCACCCATTAATTACATCATATATCTGGAATAGATCGATAAAAAGAACTAATTTGTTTAATAGTAATTCATTTTTTTCTCTTCTTAAATTTGAAGACTTTTTATCTTCTCCAAAAGAAAAAATTATGCATTTATGCGCATTTTTAGAAATTCCTTTCAATGAAGATATGCTGAAAATTGCAAATATTGGTTCTTAAACAGAAAATGATTCGGATGGACAACTTATTGATGAATCTAAAAAATATAAATGGAAAAAAGGTGGGTTAAATAATTCTGAAATATATATTGCTCAATTTATTTCCTCTAATTTCATGAATCAATTTCATTATAAAAAACAGAAATTTAAATTCCCCCCAATTGGAGTACTTGTATATCTTTTATTAGTTCCATTTAAGATTCTAGCTTCTCTTTTATTAAATTTGGGCAGATTGACTGTTTTTTTTGATATGATTAAATTTCATAAAACATAATGAAAGTAGATTTCTTTATAGTTGGAGCACCTAAATCAGCTACCACTTCTTTATTCCATT
>CALJFR010000005.1 GCA_938073745.1 uncultured Flavobacteriales bacterium | reverse complement strand
GCGATTGATTTACAAATCTAAAATTACAAAATTAGTATCTAGAGGGTCTAATGATGAAATTAAATTTTTAATAAAGTTATCCCCAAATTTTGAGTATCCCATTACAAAACTATCATGTCTTTCTTGTAAATTATTTTCAGGAAAAAATAATGCTTTAAGCTTATTAATTTGATTGATTTTATCTTCGTTAATATTCTTGAGGTTTTTAATAATTTTCTTTTCAAAGTCGTTTAACGAATTATTTGTTTTTTGATTAAGAGCATTTAAACTTCTTAAAAGTCCTTGATCTTTAATATTATTTGAAATTGATAAAAAACCATCATTAATAGTAGATATATGAGATGATATATCAATATTATCAGATGTGGTTTTAATATATTTACTAATAACATCATCACTTTCACTAAAAAAATCAATAGAGTTTAATCCCAAATCTGTTAATTTTTTAGATTGTTTTTTGTCAATAAATAAAACTGAATTTCTAAGTACAAGAATAGGCATTGATAGAGACAGGTCTGAAAACACATCCTTTAATTGTAGCCAATAACTTATTTCTCCACCCCCACCAACATAAGCTATATTAGGAAGAATCATTTCCTGATAAATAGGACGTAACAAAACATTTGGGCTATAGTCCTCAGGTGAATTAACTATTTTTTGCCTATCAATTTTATTTTCAATTCGAACTCTATTATTATCAGAAATATTAAAAAAATTAACTGGTCTAACAAACGCTTGTTTGTGATATAATTTCTGGATTTTTTTATTTGTTTGTGAAATAATTTTATAAAAATGATTCTCATTTATATCCTTATCTATAATATCAATAAGTTTACTCTTAAGTTGTTTATTATCTCCATCAATCACTAAAAGACCATAAGAACCAAATAAATGATTTATTAAAAATCTAGTAGCTTCCGATAAACTATTTTGTTTATTATATGAATTTATAAAAACCTCTTTTAGATTTAAATAATTACTATCATTCCCCATTATATTATCTAATTCTTTTAAGACAATATCAAAATTGTCTAATTTCATACGACCAACAGAGCCTTTTTGATCAGTCTTCCAAAGAACTTTTTTATTAAAAACATTTATTGAGCTAATTTCTTCAAAATCATGATCTTCACTTGCAAGCCAAAAAACAGGAACAAAGTTATAGGATGGATATTCAGTTTTTAGAGAATTAACAAGATTAATTGTGCTAATTATTTTATAAATAAAATACAAAGGTCCAGTAAAAACACACAGCTGATGACCTGTTGTAACAGAATAAGTATTGTTATTTTTTAATAAATTGAGATTACACTGACTTGATTTTGAAAGCTTTATTTTAGAATTTTGTTCTTGTAAAACCTCAAATAATAATTCTCTATCAACAACATCATTTGATTTTTTATCAATTTGTTTGTGAAAATTTTTGATAGTTGGGAATTCAGAAATGAAATCTTTGACAGATTCTTTTTGATTTATATAATCTAAAACTAATTTGCTAAATCTTCCAGTTTCTTGGTATGAAAGCTTTTTTATTTTCAAAGTTAATTTTTCATTATAAAACCTCCAGCTACTAAATCTTCACCATCATAAAAAGCAGCAGATTGTCCCGGAGCAATTCCATGTACTTTATTATGAAACAATACCTTTAAATTACCTTCTTCATTATAAATTGTCGCCATTTCTCCACTATGTTTATATCTGACTTTAGCAAGTAATTGTGTTCCATCTTCAATCTTTGAATATTTTACATAATTAATATTCTTCACAAACATCTCCTGTTTTTTAAGATCTTCTTTAGTTCCAACAACTACAATATTTTCCTTCTCTTTAATCCCTACAACATATGTTGGTTCACTTCCTAGAGAAACACCTAATTTTCTTTGACCTATGGTGTAGAAAGGATATCCATCGTGCTTACCTACAACTTGGCCATCAATAGAAACAAAATCACCTCCCTTAACCTTTTCCTCTAAACCTTTGACTCTTCTTTTTAAAAACCCTCTGTAGTCATTATCTGGTATAAAACAAATTTCATAACTCTCACTTTTTTGAGCTAATTGAACATATCCTCTATCTATTGCCATTTGCTTAATATCTTTTTTATGAAACTTTCCCATTGGAAAAATTGTTCTTTTTAAGCACTCTTGAGTTACTCCCCATAAAACATAAGATTGATCTTTACTTTCATCTAGTCCTTTTGAAACAACGTACCTATCATTTAACTTTCTAATTTGAGCATAGTGACCAGTTGCAATATATTCACAACCTAACATATCGGCTCTTTTAAGTAGTGCCTCCCATTTAATATGAGTATTACATAAAACACAAGGATTAGGAGTTCTTCCAGCAATATACTCATTAACAAAATTATCAATTATATAATCACCAAATTCATCTCTAATATCTAATATTGTATGAGGAAAACCACAATCAACCGCAAGTTGTCTCGCATCATTTATTGAATCAAGACTACAACAACCTGTCTCTTTTTTTGAACCTCCTGCTGATGCATAATCCCAAGTTTTCATAGTTAAACCTATCACTTCATAACCTTCTTCGTGTAATAATAATGATGCCATAGTACTGTCAATACCACCACTCATTGCCATTAAAACTTTCCCTTTACTCATTATAATTTATAATTGTATCTCGAATTCCTTCATTATTAAAATATTCCCATTCTCCATACTTATTACCTTCATTGTAAATACCAGATGAATAAAGGACACCATTTGGAAAAAAATATTTTTGTAAGCCGTGGCGTTTTCCATCGACATAAGACCCTTCTAATTTTAATTGCCCATTTAAAAAAAACTGCTTCCAAATGCCAGATAAAACATTCTCTTTATAGGTTTTGATCTCATAAATAGAGCCCTCATCATGAAAGGTTTTTACAGTACCATCTAATTTACCACTGCTGTAAATTTCTTGTAAAATTATTACACTATCTCTATTATAATAATTCCATGTACTATCCTTTTGTTCGTTAACATATAAGCCTGAAGCCTTTAAATTGCCGTTTTTATAGTAAACATATGTAGCAGCGGCTGATCCACTATGAAAAAACTCTTTCTCCAATTTCAATTCTCCGCTATTATAATAATAATAGAAAATTCCGTCTGCTTTATCGTCTATGAAATTTCCTTTATATCTAATATTTCCATTATCATATGTTTTTTTCCAAAGACCTTGTTTCATTCCTTTGGAATCAATCTGGTTTATATTCTGAGCGCTGCAGAAAAATGAAAATATCAATAAAAAAAACAGAAGAAATCTCATAATAAAATTTGTGCAAATATAATAAGAATTAAAGAAGGTATTTATTACTATTTAAGAATCAGATTCTCAATTCCAACAATAAGACTATGCCAAGAAAATTTTAACTTTTCATTAGCTGCATTTTTAGCAAAATCATTTTCCTTATTGTTTTTGTAAAAATCTATAATAGCATCTGCAATTTCTTTTGGTTTTTGAGAAGTAACATAACCAACTTTATTATGAGGAACAATTTCAGCTAAACCACCAACATCTGTTACTAGCATAGGCCTTTCAAAATGGTAGGCGATTTGTGTAACTCCACTTTGAGTGGCTGTTCTATATGTTTGTGTTATCATATCGGATGCACAAAAATAATTCTTAACATCCGATTCATCTATAAAATCACTTTTTAGAATAACATTAGATTTTATATCTAAATCATCAATTAATTGTAAGTACTCATTAATATCATCATAAAATTCACCAGCAACAATTAGTTTGATACCAAGTTTTTTTATTCTTTCATCAGAAATCGCATGTAACATTAAGTCTAATCCTTTGTATTTTCTAACAAAACCAAAAAACAACAAGTGTTTATCATTAGGATTTAAAGCAAGATTTTTTTGAGCAATACTTTTATCTAATTTATCACCAAATGTGTCGTAAATTGGATGAGGAATAAAAATCTTTTTAGTTGTTTTTGTAAAGATTTCTAAATCTTTCAGAACAGAAGCTGACAATGTTAGGAATGCATCGCAACTAGAAATAAAAAATTTGGTTAAATAATAATCCCCAAATCTTTTTTCATGAGGAATTATATTATCAGTGATTGCTAAAATTTTAATCTTTGAGTCTAATAACCTTGCAATAAAACCCAAACAGGGAGCCATAAAAGGCAACCAATATCTAATAACTACATAGTCTGGTTTTTCATCATTAATTGATCTAGCAACATTAATCCAGTTAAATGGGTTTATAGAATTTATTGCGCTAATAATTTTTACTCCTTTAGGTGGTTCAGATTCTTCATATTGTGTTTTTCCAGGAAACAAAAATGAGGGGTACTGCAGCTTAAAAGAATAAACTTGAACATCGTCCTTATTATCATGAAATGCTTTAGCAAGTGAATTATTAAAATTTGCTATTCCTCCGCGATAAGGGTGAGCTGGACCTATTATTATAACTTTTTTTGCAGACAAAATTTAGACCTCCTTTTCAATTTGATAATTATTTCTATCATTGGAGCTTCTAGATATCATTTCAGAAATAAATCCAGCTAAAAAAAGCTGAACACCAATTATCATTGATGTGAGAGCTACATAAAAAACAGACATATCTGCTATATTTTTAGCAGCTATATTATTACTCATAGCTATTAGTTTATCAATAACAATATATCCAAACATACTAAAACCAATTAGAAACATGATTGAACCAATTACACCAAAGAGATGCATTGGCTTTTTACCAAATCTTGTAACAAATGTAATTGTAAGCAGATCTAAAAAACCATTTACAAAGCGCTCTAACCCAAACTTAGTTTCTCCATATTTTCTGCTTTGGTGTTCAACTATCTGTTCCGTTATATTGGCAAAACCTGCCCATTTTGCGAGAACAGGAATATATCTATGCATTTCACCGTGAACTTCAACACTTTTCACAACTGTATTTTTATATGACTTTAGACCACAATTAAAATCATGTAAGTAAATCCCTGATGCTTTTCTTGCAGCCCAATTAAATAATTTTGTAGGAATAGTCTTGGAAAGAGGATCGTATCTTTTTTGTTTCCATCCAGAAACAAGATCAAAATTTTCCTTCATTATTTTATTATAAAGTTCTGGAATTTCATCAGGACTATCTTGTAAATCTGCATCCATAGTTATTACTACATCACCAGTGACTTTTTGAAAACCAATATTTAAAGCAGCAGATTTGCCATAATTTCTTCTAAATTTTATTCCTTTTATAGATTTATTTTTTGACGATAACTCTTCAATAACTGACCATGAATTGTCCTTACTACCATCATCAATAAGTAAAACTTCATATGAATAGTTATTTGACAACATAACTTTCTCAATCCATGAACATAGTTCTGGAAGAGATTCTTCTTCATTAAATAGAGGAATTACAATAGAAATATCCATTAAACAATAAAATTAGGATCATCTTTTTTCACAAAAAAAGAAATAATTAATGAATAAAAAAAGCCCATGAATGTTCCTCCTAATACTGACAATGTTGACATCCACTGTGGTTGTAACATCTTTTGTGTCATGGATAAAGCAAGATCTAAATCTTCATCGGAGATTTCAGGATCAGAATTTAAAATTTCCTGTTCGGCAATTTTAATAATATTTTCTAGGTATTCAGGATTAATAAATGTCACAAAAATATAGGTATAAAAAGCAAGGATAACAGATGCAAAAAAAACAACAGAGGTTCCAATTTTTAAGCTTTGACTGTATGTAATGAAACCATTGTTAAGATTATCTCTGTACATTGTTACAGAGTAAGCAATAGCACCAATTATTAAAAAGTTATTTAATAGACTAGGAATTATTGATTTTTGTTCTTCAAGACCTAAAATATATACTGTAAATGAAATTAAAACAAGCCCAAGTCCTAAATAGGCACCGTAATTCATAGAAAATTTCCTTGTATCCATTAAAATATTTTTTTACAAATATAGAAAATACATACTAAGAAAAATTTTGCTGTAAGATAGATTATATTAATTTTGCGAACTAAGGGTAAGTCTTGTACGACCAGCTCCCTAAGAACTCCCCCAGGACAGGAATGTAGCAAGGGTATTAGGTTGTAGCGGTGCGATACAAATAGCTTACCCTTTTTAACTAATTCTACTCCACCCCATTCTTTCTCTAGCATAAGGCCTGTAAAATCTTGCTATATTGATGTTTTCGGATTTAGATAAATCGAAATCATCTTCTAATAAAATCTGGGCTTGTTCTCTAGCAAAAATTAATATCTTATTATCTTTAATAAGATCAGCAATTTTAAAATTAAGCAAACCACTTTGTTTTGTGCCCATCATATCACCTGGGCCTCTTAATTTTAAATCAACTTCAGCTAATTTAAATCCATCATTTGTATCAACCATTGTTTGTAATCGAGTCTTTCCATCAACACTAACTTTATGCCCACTCATAAGAACACAATAAGATTGATTTGCTCCCCTTCCAACTCTTCCTCTAAGCTGATGTAATTGAGACAAACCAAATCTCTCAGCACTTTCAATAACCATTACAGATGCATTTGGGACATTTACTCCTACTTCAATAACTGTTGTGGCAACTAAAATATCTGTTTTTCCTTCAACAAACCTTTGCATTTCATATTCTTTATCGGCAGATTTCATCTGGCCATGAACAACACTTACTTGAAAATCTGGTAGTGGAAATTCCCTAACAATTGAATCAAAACCTTCTATTAGATTTTTGTAATCTAATTTTGCACTCTCATCTATTAATGGAAAAACAATATATACCTGTCTTCCTTCTTTGATTTGTTCATGCATAAAACGAATAATATTTAATCGAGAACTATCCGACTTCCATAATGTTTTTATCTCTTTTCTTCCCGGAGGAAGTTCATCTATCACGGAAACATCTAAATCACCGTAAAGCGTCATAGAAAGTGTTCTTGGAATAGGAGTAGCTGTCATAACTAAAATATGAGGGGGATACTTATTTTTTTTCCACAACCTAGCTCTTTGTGCAACTCCAAACCTATGCTGTTCATCAATAACAACAAAACCAAGATTACTAAATTCAACTGTATCTTCTAACAATGCGTGTGTTCCTATTAAAAGATTTATATCACCATTTTTTAATTCTTCTAATAATACCTTTCTAGCTTTCGATTTTTTTGAACCTGTTAAAATATCTATCTTAATATTTAAAGATTTTAGCTCTTGAGACATTGTTTTAAAATGTTGTTGAGCTAATATTTCAGTTGGAGCCATTATGCAAGCTTGGTAACCGTTATCAATAGCAATTAGCATACTTAAAAGAGCAACTATTGTTTTTCCACTACCAACGTCACCTTGCAATAATCTATTCATTTGCTGATTTTTTTTAACATCAGCACGAATTTCCTTTATCACTTTTTTTTGTGCATTAGTAAGTGGAAATTTAAGATGATTGTTATAAAAATCATTAAAATTTTCTCCAATATCAGCTAATGAATAGCCAATAGTTTTAGTTTTTCTTAATTGTTTAGACTTTAGTAGGTGTAATTGAAGAAAGAATAACTCCTCAAATTTTAATCTTTTTTGAGCTCTTTCTAAGATTTTAAGATCCTTAGAAATATGGATATTTATGAGAGCATTTTTTTTCTTTGGTATTTTAAATTTAGTTAAAATCTCATCTGACAAGTTCTCTTCAATATTATTTTCAAGAAGTGGAAGTAAATTTTTAACTAACTTAGATATCGCCCTGCTATTTAACCCTTTATTTATCAGTTTTTCTGTTGTTGAATAAACTCCATGTAAACCCATAAAATCTTCTTTAACACCATCCATAATATCTAAATCTGGATGAACTAAATTTGGTTTTCCAGAAAAGAAAGAAGGTTTTCCAAAAACAATATATTCTTTATTCAAATCTATGTTTTGCTTTATCCATCTTATGGATTTAAACCATATCAATTCAATAACTCCTGATGAGTCATGAAAATAGGCAATCAATCTTTTTGATCTCTTATTCCCTTTTTCTTCAATTTTCTTTATTCTGCCTCTAAACTGAACATGAGGAAATGAGTCATTAATTTGAGAGATTAAATGAATATTACTTTTATCAACATATCTAAAAGGAAAATGAAGTAATAAATCTTCATATGTAAAAATATTTAATTCTTTCTTTAGTAGCTCGGAACGAATTGGTCCAACC
>CALJFR010000004.1 GCA_938073745.1 uncultured Flavobacteriales bacterium | reverse complement strand
TAGTAGCGGGAGCCAGACTCGAACTGACGACCTTCGGGTTATGAGCCCGACGAGCTACCAACTGCTCCATCCCGCGATATAGATGCAAATATATAGTTAAAACTTGATTTTTCAACTATATAAATAACATTTATTTATTATTAAAAACGACTATTTTTGCGCTAATGATTTCTGTAAATAATTTATCACTATACTTTGGAGGCCAAGATGTTTTTAAAAATATTTCTTTTATGGTAAATAAGGGGGATAAGATTGGTCTTGTTGGAAAAAATGGTGCCGGTAAATCAACATTATTAAATTTATTGTCAAATAATCTTACTCCTAATGAAGGTGGTGTTGCTATTCCTAATGGCCTAATTCTTGGTTATCTTACTCAAGATTTAGATTTTGAAGATGGTAGAACTGTTATTGAGGAAGCACAAACTGCATTTAGTTACTTAAATGATATTAAGGATAGGTTAGTAATTGTTAATAAGGAGATTAATGAAAGAACAGATTATGAAACCGACTCATATCTTGAGTTAATTTCTGAATTTCATGATTTGGATGAGCGTTATAGAATGTCAGGAGGTAATGATATGCAATCTGAAATCAGTCAGGTTTTAAGCGGGTTAGGTTTTACTCAATACGATTATGAAAGACAAACTACTGAATTTAGTGGAGGTTGGAGAATGAGAATTGAATTAGCAAAGATTCTACTTCAAAAACCAGATGTTCTCTTACTTGATGAACCTACTAATCATTTAGATATTGAATCAATTATATGGTTAGAGCAGTGGCTTAAAAAATTTACTGGTGCAATCGTGCTAGTTTCTCACGATAGACTTTTTTTAGATTCAGTTTCCAACAGAACAATAGAGATATCTTTTGCAAAAATTAATGATTATAAAGCCAAGTACACAAAATATCTTGATCTCAGGAAAGATAGAATTGAAAAGCAAATTCAAGCAAAAAAAAATCAAGATAAATTTATTGCTGAAACTAAAGTTTTGATTAATAAATTTAGAGCTAAAAAAAATAAGGCTGCATTTGCTCAAACTTTAATTACAAAGCTAAGTAGACTTGAAATTATTCATGTGGAAAAGGAAGATGTAGGGAGAATGCAGTTCAGATTTCCTCCAGCACCTCATTCCGGAAAATTAAGTTTAACTGTTAATGAAGCATCAAAAAGTTATGATGATTTAGATGTTTTAGATGGAATCAATTTAGAGATTATAAAAGGAGAAAAAATAGCATTTGTTGGAAAGAATGGAGAGGGTAAATCAACGCTTGCAAAAATGATAGTTGGAGAAATTAATTTTGAGGGATTAATAGAGCTTGGCCATCAGGTTAAGATGGGTTATTATGCTCAAAATCAAGCAGATTTCTTAGATGAAGAATTAACAGTGTTACAAACTATTGAAAATGCTGTTACAGAGCATACTAAAGCTAATGTTAGAACTGTATTGGGTTCCTTTTTATTTTCTAATGACGATGTTACAAAAAAGGTAAAAGTACTTTCTGGAGGTGAAAGAGCGCGAGTGGCATTATGCAAGCTATTATTAGAACCGTATAATTTACTTGTAATGGATGAACCCACTAATCATCTTGATATTACCTCAAAGGAGCTATTAAAGAAGGCTTTGATGGATTATGATGGGAGTTTAATTGTTGTATCTCATGATAGAGAGTTTTTACAAGGATTAACACAAAAGGTATATGAATTTAAAGAAAAAAATATAAAAGAATACTACGGAGATATTAATACATTTCTTTCAGAAAAAGATTTAGATAATTTCAAACAGCTTGAGGCATCTCAAAAAGATCAAAAGGTCAGTTTGAAAAATAAAAATATTGAACAAGAATCTTATTTAGATAAAAAAAACAAGAAAAAAAATATTAATAAACTTAAGAACAGGATAAGTAAATTAGAAAAAGAAATTACTGAGCTATCAAATGCTTTAAAAAGGAAAGACATTGATCTCTCTGACCCAATCAAATTTAAAGAGCTATCTAGTGACAAGGAGTTTTTTGTTGTTTATGATAAACAGCAGAATAGACTTAAAGAATTAGAGGAAGAATGGACGAATAAAACTGATGAATTGGAAGACTTAATGTAATTGCTATGTATAGCATAGTATTCAAAAAAACACTTTTTACTTTTAAAAAAAATAATCATGAAAAAATATTTCTTATTTGCTATTTCAATATTTATGTTTCATTCCGCTTTTTCTCAATCAGTTGGAAGTAAATATATTTGGGAATTTAGAGACGGTACTATAATTTTTGGTGAATTTGTAAATGAAGAATCTGGTAATATTTATATTATTGATGAGGCTGGTAAGGAAGTGTATATACCAAAAGTTATGGTAGCTCAGCGTCATGAAGCAACTGATGAAAATTATAAAGAAGGTAAGTGGTTATTCCCCAATTTACATGATACTAGGTATTTCTTTTCACCATCTGCTTTTGGATTGCAAAAAGGTGAAGGTTATTATAACAACGCATATTACTTATTTTGGCAATTCCAATATGGAATTTCTGATCAAGTATCAATTGGTGGTGGATCATCTGTAATTGGCTTACCAACTACAGTTAATTTAAAATATAGTACTGAGATTAAAAAGAATTTAAATCTCGCTTTAGGGTGGTTTTATGTTGGAGATGTTTTTAACTATAGTGATAGTGATATTGGTACCATGCTAAATATGCCCTATGCAGTTTTAACTAAAGGAAGTAAAGAACATAACTTTACAGTTGGTTTTTCATATAATTTTTCTGATGAATTTAATTCAGATCAAATGGAAGAAAATTTTGTTTTAAATTTAGGTGCAATTACAAGAATCGACAGAAGATTTTCCTTAGTATTTGAAGGGTGGATACTAAACCCAGATGACCCAACTTTTCTTGGTGGTCCAGGAATAAGATACTTTAGTAAAGTTAATAGAGTTACAGCAAAAAATGGAGCAGGTGCTAAAACAGTAGATTTCCAATTTCTTTGGATGGACGGTGAAGGGCCAATTCCTTTTATAGGAAGATCATGGAGATTTTAATTTTTGATTAATACTTATTTAATTTTGGGCTAGTCAAATGATTAGCCCAATTTTTGTTTATTTGCAAAATGGAACATAAAGCTGGATTTGTAAATATTATTGGTAATCCAAATGTTGGTAAATCTACTTTGATGAATGCCCTGATTGGACAGAAGTTGTCTATTATTACTCGAAAGGCACAAACAACAAGACATAGGATAAAAGGAATTCTTAGTTCTGAAAATTATCAGATTGTTTTTTCAGATACACCAGGAATTATTAAACCTGTATATAAGCTTCAAGAAAGCATGATGGATTATGTTAAATCTGCTTTTCAAGATGCAGATGTAATTTTGTATATCGTTGAAATTGGAGAAAAGACTCTTAAGGACGAAGATTTTTTTGAAAAAATTAAAAAGTTGGACATCCCCCTGATACTTCTTCTTAATAAAATTGATTTAGTTGATCAGGAAAAGGTTTTGCAAGAAATTGATATTTGGAAAAATAAACTTCCAAAAGCAGAGGTATTACCTATTTCTGCATTAAATGGATTTAATGTAAAAGAAACTATTGAAACCATCGTAAATGTTTTGCCAAGTTCGCCAGCATATTTTGATAAAGGAGATATAACAGATAAGTCGGAACGCTTTTTTATTGAAGAAATTATTAGAGAAAAAATACTTAAGCATTATAAAAAAGAGGTACCATACTCAGTAGAAATTGAAGTTGAAGAGTTTTTTGAAGAAGAAGAGATTATTAGAATTAGAGCAATAATATATGTCCTAAGAGAAAGCCAAAAAGGTATTTTGATTGGTCATAAAGGTTTAGGCTTAAAGCGGATAGGAACTGAGGCTAGAAAAGATATAGAAAAGATGCTAGAGAAAAAGGTTTTCTTGGCAACTCCAATTAAGGTTAAAAAGGATTGGAGAAATGATAATAATCAGCTTAAAAAATTTGGATACGGATCATGAGTAATATTGTAGCTATAGTTGGAAGACCAAATGTTGGGAAATCAACACTATTTAATAGATTGACTCAAACTCGTCAGGCAATTACTGATGAAATAAGTGGAGTTACTAGAGATAGGCACTATGGAAAATCTGAGTGGATTGGTAGAGAGTTTTCAGTTATTGATACTGGAGGATATGTTGATGGCTCTGATGATATTTTTGAAAAAGAAATTAGAAAACAGGTTCAATTAGCTATAGATGAAGCTAATGTTATTTTATTTTTAGTGGATGCAAAAGATGGAATAACAGATTTAGATCAAGCAGTTGTAGATATTTTGAGAAGATCTAATAAGAAAGTAGTTTTAGCAGTAAACAAAGTTGATAATGCTAAATTATTAAGTGAGGCCGTTGAGTTTCATAATTTAGGAATTGGAGATTATGTTCCATTCTCTTCTATTAGCGGAAGTGGAACGGGAGAACTATTAGATGAACTGGTTAAGCATTTTGAAGATGAACAAGAAGCAATTGATGATGATTTACCAAAATTTGCAGTTATTGGAAGACCAAATGTTGGGAAATCATCTTTTATAAATGCACTTTTAGGAAAAGATCAAAATATTGTAACAGATATTGCTGGAACCACTCGTGATTCTTTAAATACTAGATTCAATAAGTTTGGATTTGATTTCACTTTGGTTGATACTGCAGGAGTTCGTAAAAAAAGAAATGTTCATGAGAACTTAGAATTTTATTCCGTTATGAGATCTGTACGAGCTATTGAACATGCAGATGTATGTATATTAATGATTGATGCAAGTACAGGCTTCGAATCACAGGATCAAAGAATTTTTCATATTGCTGATAGAAATAAGAAAGGAATAGTAATTCTGGTAAATAAATGGGATTTAAAAGATAAATCAACTGCTACAGCTAATGAGGTTGAGGAGAAGATTAGAAAAAAAATAGCACCATTTTCTGATGTGCCAATTTTATTTATTTCCGTTTTAGAGAAACAAAGGTTATTGAAAGGATTGGAGACAGCTATTGAAGTATTTAAAAATAGAGCCCAAAGAATAAGCACTTCCAAGTTAAATGATTTGATACTTCCATTTATACAAAAAGTACCACCTCCTGCGACAAAAGGAAAATATATTAAGATTAAGTATTGTACCCAATTACCAACTCCTACGCCAACATTTGCTTTTTTCGCTAATCTTCCTCAGTATATTAAAGAGCCTTATAAAAGATATATTGAAAATAAATTAAGAGAGTGTTTTGATTTCTCAGGTGTGCCTATTCATATTTATTTTAGAAAGAAATAATGGTTTGTGCTATGCCAAGCATAGCTTTTAAATTTTCTTAATTTATTTTCATAAAATGAAAATAAAAATCATTACGGCTCTAATTTTCTTTTATTCATGCAATGATATTCCTCTTAAATTTCCTCAACCAGTATACTTTGAAAATATAGAAAAAATCCCAAGTAATTTTCAAGGTAGTTTTGAAAGAATTGATGATAACAAGGACACAATAAGATATAAACTTTTTGAAACTTATGCTCTAATTGATAATGATAGCTTAAAATTAGGATCTGATAAGTTAATTGTAAAACATCAAAATAATAATCTATTCGTTAATTTAAAATCAGATGATCATTATAATTTATATGTGTTGAGTAGATTTAACTATTTTGAAGCTGATTCAATATTAATAAAAACTTTAAGTGTAGATGATGAAAAAACTCATTCAAAAAATGATGGTTCTTCCATTTTAAATTATATGCTAATTAATAAATTATTTAACATAGATCAGCAATATATTGATTCAACAATAGAATTTTCAGATGACTTATCAGATACTTTAAATGTAAACCAGATTAACACTCTTTTGCATTGGGATAGATATGCGTATCGTTTAAAGTTTAATAAACATTAGATAAAATAACATTTTTCACTTGAGAAATTAAATACTTTTTTGTATATTGAATACAAAGAATAATTTATGAAAAAGGTACTTTATTTACTTTCTTTCTTACTGTTTTTTAATGCTTTACAGGCTCAAGAAAAGGTTTTTGATTTTAAAGAATCAAAGCTAATAGTTACCCAAAATGAACAAAATAGTAAATCATTAAGTTTTAATAATGTATACCTTACTAACATTTTAGAAACTAATAATGAAATTTTACTTCCACTTTTAGATCTACAATTTATAAATGTAGAATTAGAAGAATTCTCTGTGCTTGATAAAAATCACACCTTAATTATTCAAACAGGAGATAAGCAAGAAAGACAACCTTTTCAATCAAGTTTACAATCCTTTTATATTAGACATGATGATGATATAATAGGTACCTTTTTATATTTCGATAATAATGTTATTGTATCATATAAGATTGATAATAGACAATTAGAAATTAATAATGTAGAGAATCAGATTATTTTATTTGATGTTAATGACTGTATTACTGAAAATTCTTTCTCTTGTGCAGTAGAAAATGAATTTGAAGAGATTTCTTCATCAAATAATTCCTCATCTAGTCCTACAATTCCTGACTGTATTGAGTTGGCAATTGAAATTGATCAATATACTAGAAATACATTCTCTTCTAATACAGCTGCAAGTACTTGGGCTCATGCTATAATTGCAGGAGTTAGTCAGGTTTATTTTGGAGAGGTTAATGTACATATAAATGTAGTAAATACTATTATTTGGAATACTGTTGACCCTTATGCAACAATTATAAATGATGCTGGAACCATGCTATCTACATTACGTAATCATTGGACAGCAAATAATGGGTCAATATCCCGTGATTTAGTACATCTGTTAACAAAACGCTCTAACACAGGAACTGGTGGAATTGCCTATGTAGATGTTTTATGTAGTAACTCTTGGGGTTATGCTTTTAGTTCAGATTTGAATTCAAATACAAGTTTTAGCTTTCCTAACCCTTCTTACACATGGAATCTTTTTGTTGTTGCTCATGAGATTGGACATAATGTTGGTTCTAGTCATACACATTGGTGTGGATGGGCTGCTGATCCTTCGCTTAGTTTTAGTGGAGGATCAATAGATAATTGTGTAAATGTTCAGGGTAGTTGCCCAAATAATCCAACACCCCAAGTTGGAACAATAATGAGTTATTGCCATACAACAAGTTCTGGGGCTTTAATTGATTTTCACCCAGTTGTTGTCTCACAGGCATTAAACCCTGGAATAAATAATGCTGGTTGTTTAACACCATGTCCATTTTATGGATGTACAGATTCTACAGCTTTAAATTATGATCCTTTAGCTACTGTAGATGATGGTTCATGTATTTATCCTCCAGTTACTGTAAGTGGAGTTATTTCAGATATAAGCTGTTATGGACAAACAGATGGTTCTATAAATCTTTCTGTAATTGGTGGTGCCTCTCCTTATACCTACCAATGGAGTAATGGCTTGACTAATGAGGACATATATAATTTATCTGTTGGCACCTATTCTGTTACAGTTACTGATTCTTTGAATCAACAAGCAACAGCATCTTTTAGTATTGTTGAGCCCGATTCATTATATACCAACTATACAGTAATTAATGCGTCTGGACCTGGAGTTAACGATGGGGCTATCTATTCATTTACTTTTGGAGGTATTTCTCCATACACATATTATTGGTTATCTAGCTATGTTAATGATACCACTCAACATCTCATAAATATCCCACCTGGCTCATATACTTCATATATATTGGATGTGAATGGATGTTTTACCTTTGAATTAATTACAGTTGGATATGATTCTACAGTCTATGGATGTACAGATTCTACAGCGCTGAATTATGATTCTTTAGCTACTGTAGATGATGGCTCATGTATTTATTGTGTTTGGGGATGTACAGACCCTCAAGCTTCAAATTATAGTCCTTTAGCAACATGTGATGACGGATCATGTACCGCATGTCTCTCATGCGTATGCAATGATCCATCACCAACAGGACTGTCTAATAACTGGGTAACCGATACTAAGGCTGAGATTACTTGGGACAATATGAATGATAGTGCATGTATGGTCTGGAAGTACTATGTAAGATACAGAGAAGTTGGAACATTAACTTGGACTAC
>CALJFR010000003.1 GCA_938073745.1 uncultured Flavobacteriales bacterium | reverse complement strand
AAAATCTAGTTGTTCTTCTCTGACTTTAATGTTATCAATTTCTAGTACTTCAAATTCATTATCAGGATCTTCTATTTGGTTAATGTTTAATCCAATAATTAAATCTTTCTTACTGTCAATTTTAGCTTGTTTTTTTGCAGCTGCTTGCTCAATTTTTAGCTTTGGAATTCCTTTTTCAATAGCCTTTTCCATTCCACCTAGTTCTTCTATTTCTTGTATGTGTTCCCAAGCTTTTTTGTATATATCGTGAGTTAATTTTTCTACATAGTATGATCCTCCCCAAGGATCAACTGTATCACAAATTCCTGTTTCATCTCTAAGAAAAATCTGATTGTCTCTTGCAATCTTAGCGGAATAATCAGAAGGCAATGCTATTGCTTCATCAAGCGCGTTAGTATGAAGACTCTGAGTTCCTCCCATAATAGCTGCCATTGCTTCAGTACATGTTCTTGTTATGTTATTGTATGGATCTTGTTCTGTTAATGTCCACCCACTTGTTTGACAGTGAGCTCTTAAAGACATTGATTTTTTATTTTTTGGATTAAAATCTTTTATGAGTTTTGCCCAGAGTATTCTTCCTGCTCTTAATTTTGCAATTTCCATGAAATAATTCATACCAATTCCCCAGAAAAATGATAATCTAGGTGCAAAATCATCTATATTCATTCCTGATTTAATACCATTTCTTACATACTCTAATCCATTTGCAAGTGTATATGCAAGCTCAATATCTGCAGTAGCTCCCGCTTCTTGTATATGGTATCCAGAAATAGATATGCTATTAAACTTTTTCATATTTTTAGAGGTGTAGCTAAAAATATCTCTAACAATTTTCATTGAGTGATTCGGAGGATATATATAAGTATTTCTTACCATAAACTCTTTCAAAATATCATTTTGAATTGTACCTCTTAGTTCTGCGATATCAGCATTTTGCTCTTGCGCTGCTACAATATAGAATGCAAGTATTGGCAGAACCGCACCGTTCATTGTCATGGAAACTGAAATTTTATCTAAAGGGATATCCTGGAACAAAATCTTCATGTCTTCTACAGAATCAATAGCAACTCCAGCCATTCCAACATCACCTTCTACTCTAGGATGATCAGAGTCATACCCTCTGTGAGTAGGTAGGTCAAAAGCTACGGATAAACCTTTTTGTCCAGCTTTTAGATTTTTTTTATAAAATTCATTTGATTCTTTAGCTGTTGAAAATCCTGCATACTGTCTAATTGTCCAAGGTTTATTAACATACATGGTGCTGTATGGTCCTCTAAGAAAAGGAGGTTGACCGGCAATATAATCGAGATGTTCAAGTTCTGCAATATCATCTTTGTTGTAATATTCTTTAATTAAAATATTTTCATTTGTTGAATATTCACTATTATTTTTAATTGTGCTATCTTTTACATTAACATCAAATTCTTTAAGAAATTCTTCAGTCAGGTATTCAATATAATAGGAGCCTCTTCCAGTATCTTTGACTTTATTTAAATGACTTTCTTCTGTTAGAACATTGAACTGATTTCTTGCTACTCTTGAAGATAAATCATTGTATTCGTTATAATCTGAATCATGAGCATTTGTAATTAGTGCATTTGTACCACCAAGGATTGCTGATATACATTCCGTAGTAGTTTTGAAAATATTATTAACTCCTGATGATTGCTTTTTCTTTGAAGTTGATGTTGTTATAAATGGATCTTGATTGGTTTGTGATTTCCATAAAATTCTAAATGCTCTAAGTTTAGCAATTTCAAAGAAGAAATTTTTACCTATTGTAAAATGGAATTCAATTTTTTCATTAGTTTTTTTTCCTATCTCAAATGCATTTCTTATTTCTTCTTTTACAGTTTTTCCATTAACAGTAATTTTTTTTGTTACATTTCTAATTTCAAAACCCTTATTTGATTCTAATGATCCAATTAGAATATTTTTATTGCAGTACTCTTCAAGCTCTTGAATGAATGAGACATCAGTATCTATAAAATCTGTTTTTATATATTCAGTTTTAATGTCTTTTAATAATAACTCTAAATTATTGGGATTAGAAAAGCATAATCCATTTGCTCCACCGTTGAGAGCTACTAATGCTATTTTATTTGCCTTTTTAGCATCTGTTGCATCTATTTTTTGAATGTTAATAATTTCATCAGGAAAATCAGCATTGAAATTGGTGCTGTTGTTGTGATATATTGGAGAAATGTTTACTCCTTCCGTTTTTTTGTGAAGATTTAAAAATGTTTCATTTCCAAACTCTTTTATGATGTTTTCTTTCCAATCATTGATGTCGTAATCATTAAAATTTTGGAAAAGTTTAGTCATTCTTTTTTCTTATGATATAAACATCTTCATTTTCTTTTCTCATTAAGAATTTTTCTCTAGCAAATTTTTCTTTTTTTTCATCGCTATTTAATAGTTCGTGATATTCAGTACTATCTTTTTTTATCTCTTTTGTATAGAAGCTTTTGTTTTCTTCAAGTTGTTTGATTTCTTTTTTAATTTTTGATTGTCTAATAAGATTGTAATTATCAAAGAAAATAATCCAAACAATAAATAACAAAATAATGATTACATATTTGTTCTTTAAATAACTAGGAGTTTTTTTATATAAATTCTTTAGATACGTCATACATACAAATATATGATAACTTAATTATTCTAAATAAATTTATGATATTAAGAAGATAGTAGGTTTTTTGTTTAAATCTAATCTAATGTCTTTCCATTCACCAATAGTTTTACTGATTATGGATTCATATTCGAGAGTTAAATTACTAGCAATACATAATTTTGTGTTATGATTACATGTTTTTGTTAGAGTCTCATAGAGTTTATTGTTTCGATATGGTGTTTCCATGAAGATTTGTGTTTGATTCCTATTTTGGCTAATTTTTTCTAATTCTTTTATTTTTTTTATTCTCTCCTTTTGGTTAATAGGAAGATATCCATTAAAAGCAAAGTTTTGACCATTCATCCCTGAAGACATTAATGCCATTAAAATAGAAGATGGGCCTACTAAAGGTTTAACGATAACTTTGTATTGATGCGCATATTCAATAATTTTTGATCCTGGATCAGCAACCGCAGGAACTCCAGCTTCTGATATTAAACCAATATCTTCTCCAGTCAGTATATTGAATAAGAAATCTTTTTCTAAATCTAAAGAGTCGTGTTTTCCATATGAGAAAAAAATTGTATCGTCTATATTTTTTTTAGGAAATACTTTCTTTATGAATCTTCTTGCAGATCTTACGTTTTCGACAATGTATATATTAGTTCTTTCAATTGTTTGTTTTATGCTAGAGGGAAGACATTCTTCAATTTTTGTTTCCCCTAGCAAATTAGGAATTAATAATAATCTACCTTGTTTCATATTTTTTTGCTATTACTTCGCAAGAGACTTCTAAAAGATTATAAATATTTTGGAAGCCTTCATCACCTCCATAATATGGGTCGGGGACTGATTTGTATTCTTTTGGGTATATTTCGTTAAGTATTAAATCAACCTTGTCCATATCTTTTTGGCTTCTTGCAAGACTTATAATTTTAGAATAATTGTCATTATCCATAGCGTATATTTTATCGAAATCATCAAAATCTCTTGTGCTAAATTGTCTTGCTCTTTGACTTGTTAGGTTTATGTCGTGTTTTTTTGCAATATCTATTGATCTGATATCGGGCTGTTTGCCAATATGGTAGCCAGCAGTGCCAGCAGAATCAACTTCAAGATTTTTTGTTTTGGATTTTAGTATGCCTTCAGCTAGGGGAGACCTACAAATATTTCCTAGGCATACCATTAGAATTTTCATTCTATGTTAGGGTAAGACGTTTTTCAATGTCAGAAATATATCCTTTAAACCTTTTGTCTGTATCGGCTAAATTATTAACAGTTTTACAAGCATGAAGTACTGTTGCATGGTCTTTGTTTCCACAATGCTTTCCAATCATAGCTAGCGAGCTTTTTGTCATTTGTTTGGCAAAGAACATTGAAAGTTGTCTGCACTGAACAATTTCTCTTTTTCTTGTTTTTGATTTCATTATATCAATTGGAATATCAAAATAATCACAAACAACTTTTTGAATATAATCAATTGACACTTCTCTAACTGTATTTCTAACAAATTTATCTAACATGTCTTTTGCTAGATCTATTGTAATTTCTTTTCTATTTAAAGAAGATTGTGCTAACAGTGAAATGAGTGCGCCTTCTAATTCTCTGACATTTGATGTGATAGAGTACGCAATATATTCAACAACGGAGTAAGGTATCTCAATGCCATCTTTTTTGATTTTCTTTTTTAGAATAGCAAGTCTTGTTTCAAGATCTGGAGATTGAAGATCAGCAGATAGACCCCATTTAAATCTTGATAATAATCTTTGTTCCATTCCAATTATATCAACAGGTGCTTTGTCAGATGTAAGTATAACCTGTTTTTTGTTTTGATGTAGATGGTTGAATATATGGAAGAACACATCTTGTGTTTTTTCCTTTCCAGAAAGGAATTGTACATCATCTAGAATTAAAACATCAATTGACTGATAAAAGTGAACAAAATCATTTTTTTTATTATCCATTATGGCATCAACAAATTGTGTCTGGAATTTGTCAGCAGATACATAAAGAACAGTTTTTTCAGGCAATTGATTCTTAACTTCAATTCCTATAGCATTAGCAAGATGTGTTTTTCCTAATCCACCACCACCATAAATAAATAAAGGATTGAACGATGTTCCTCCAGGATTTTGTGATACAGCAAATCCAGCAGATCTTGCTAGCCTATTACATTCACCTTCAACGTATGAATCAAAAGTGTAGGATTGGTTAAGTTGTGGATTAATATTAATTTTTTGAAGTCCAGGAATAATAAAAGGGTTACGAATAACAGTTTTGTTAATATTGATTGGCATATTAACAGGCATGTTATCAATCTTTTGTTGATTCGTGCTTGGAATTTTAGATACGTATGGTTTTGTTCCGGAAGAATTTTCTAAAACAATATGGTATTCCAGTTTTGCTTCTTTACCAAGTTCTCTTTTAATAGTTTTCTTAAGAAGTGTTATGTAATTGTTTTCAAGCCATTCGTAAAAAAATTGACTTGGCACTTGAATTGTTAAAATATGACTTTCAATGCTAATAGGTTTAATAGGTTTAAACCAAGTTTTAAAATTTTGATATGTAACATTGTCCTTTATAATTAGAAGGCAGTTATCCCAAATTTCCTGGTAACTCTTTTGTGTCATGTTTTTTAACTGCTTTTGTTTTGTTGTTATAACATACTAAGTATAATAACTTAGTTTGTAATTTAATGTTTTTAATTTTTTTAAAAATTATTTAAACAAATAATTATAGCAAATATGAAAAACAATTAGTTAATAAAAAAGAAAATTAGCACTTGACTTTAAACTTTTTTTTACAGTTCAAAATTACATGATATGGCTGATTTTTAAATTTAAAAAAAATCAATAAATTTTTATTATTTTAAGTTGTTTTTTTTTTTTTTTTGACAAAAATTGAACTTTTTTTAACATTGAAATCACGTTTATTTTGTTTAAAAATAAAATCAATCTTGCCAATATTTATTCCACCAAAGCCAACTTGATTTATAATTACTTTTTCATTTCTTAAATTGGTAGTAATTTTTGGTTTTTTTAGAAAGGTATGTGTATGTCCTCCAATAATTAAATCTATGTCTCTCGTTTGTTGTGCAAGAACAGTATCTGAAATTTTTTTGCTCTTATACTCATAACCTAAATGAGATAAACATATAACCAAATCACAATTTAATTCATGTTTTAATTTATAAGAATAATAATTTGAAGATATAATAGGATCATTATAAACAGTTTCTTTATATAATTCCTTTGATACTAATCCTTCAAGTTCAATGCCAATTCCAAATACTCCAATTCTTATACCATCTTTATAAAAAACTTTATAAGGATTAAATCGATTTTTTAGAATTGTATTTTTAAAGTCATAGTTTGCTATTAAAAATGGAAAAGAGGCATGTTTTAATTGTCTTTCTAAACCATCAATTCCATTATCAAAGTCATGATTTCCTAATGTTGCAGCATCATAATTCATTTTACTCATTAGTTTGAATTCTAATTCACCTCCATAATAATTGAAATATGGCGTACCTTGAAAAATATCACCAGCATCTAACAGTAACACATTTTTTTCTTTTTTTCTAATTTCACTTATTAAAGATGCTCTCTGGGCCATTCCGCCAAGTCCTTTATATTTTCCAGATTTAAAAGGTTCTATATGACTATGCATATCATTAGTGTGTAGAATAGTGATTTTTTTTATGTTTTCATTAGCAAAAACTGAGTCACTTATAAGTGATAAGCCAATTGTTCCTAGACTTACATTTTTGATGAAATTTCTTCTATTCCCCATTTTCAAATATTAATCTATTGTCAATTTTAATATCTATAGTGTCTTTTTCAATACAATAATTAATTATTGCATCCCTTAGTTTAATGCCAATTTTTTTTTGTTCTTTATTAATGAAGAATTTCATATTATCACCACCATTTGCTAAATAATCTGTTGTTAAAACTCTAATTATTTCTTTTGAGTTAAAAGCTGTAATAATAGTATCTTTTTTAGCAATAATATTTACACCTCCTATAGGCTCTCCTCCGCTATTAGCAACATATTTTAGTAAGTCATAGTACTCTTTTGTATTTAAATCCAAAATGACAAGCTCATTTTCAAATGGCATAACTTTATAAATATCTCTTACTGTAATATTTCCACTAGCGATTATATTTCGAAGTCCCCCATTATTAAATATACAGATATCAGCCATCCCATCTGCTTTTAACAAACTTAGATCACAAACAAAATTTCCTAATTTACTTTCTGGCTTACCTTTTTTAAGTTCACTTTTAGTATAGCATATGATTTGATTCATTTCTTTATCTAATTGTGTCTTATAAGGAAGAATTATATCAATAATGGTACTATCTTGTTCATTTTTAACTTCAATAACTTTATATTCATTCGAAACAATTTGATATTCATTAGAGCACGAAAATAAAAATAGAAGCAAGAATTGTGAAAGTAATAGTTTAAAAATACTTTTCATATGTACAATATTAGTTAAATTTTTTTCTTCATTTTTGAGGAATAAATTTTAATATAAAAAAATGTACACACACGAAGTTACATTAAGAGTTAGGTATGGTGAAACTGACAAAATGGGTTTTGTTTATTACGGAGTATATGCTCAGTACTATGAAGTTGGAAGAGTGGAGTTACTTCGTTCATTGGGCATAAGTTATAAATCAATTGAAGAAAATGGTTTTGAATTGCCTGTATTAAATTTTAATATTAATTATAAGAAACCGGCTCATTATGATGATAAGCTTACTCTAAAGACAAGCTTAAAAGAAATGCCTACCTCCAAAATAATTTTTTTTTACGAGTGTTTCAATAATAATAATCAACTTATAAACAGTGGAGAAATTTCTTTGGTATTTGTAAATAAAGCAACTAAAAAACCTTGTAGAGCACCAGAAATTATAACTAGAAGGCTTTCTTCTTTTTTATAAATTCTTAAGAACTTCATTAATTAATTCATCAATTGTATCGATTGGCTTTGTACTATATTTTTTAGAAATTCTATTGGCTAAAATCGCACATATTGTAAGTGTATTATGTCCCAAAGATCTTCCTAAAAAATATAATGCAGAGGTTTCCATTTCAAAATTTGTAATTTTTAAGCCCTGATATTCTATAGATTCAATTAAATTTTCTAAATCTGAAATGGAAGATTTTAGTCTCATATTTCTACACTGAGGACCATAGAAGCCTGTTGCCGTAAGGGTAATTCCTTTACTAAAGTTATTGAATTTGTTTAGTAATTTATTCGAGGCTTTTACAGAATATGGGCTAGCATGATTTTTTGACCAATTAGTTTTGTTAAAAAACATTTTAGATAATTCTTCGTCTAGAACATCATTGTTTTTATAAAAATGTGCTAAACCATCTAATCCAATTGCATATTCAGAAACAAGAAAAGAATCAACATCAATTTTTTTATTTAAGCCACCAGATGTTCCAAGTCTTATAATATTTAATGATCTTTTGATTTTATTAATTTGTCTTGTTTCAAAATTTATATTTGCTAATGCATCAAGTTCATTCATGACAATGTCAATATTATCAGTTCCAATGCCAGAAGATATGACTGATATTTTTTTATTATTGTAATATCCAGTATGGGTTATAAACTCTCTATGTGTTATTTTAAAGTCAATTTTCTCAAACTTATTTGAAATTTGTTCAACTCTATTTGGATCACCTACTAATATAATATCATTAGCAATTTCCTCCTTTTTTAAATTAAGATGATAAATTCTTCCACTATTAGTAATTATTAATTCTGTATCTCTTAATTTATTCATTTAATATGTATTTTTGCCGTGTAAAAATAAGAATAATATGTCATCTTCATCAAGTAAAATTTTAGTTCCAATTGGATTTTCTGACCAGTCAGTAATTGCTTTTGATCAAGCATGTAGTTTTGCTAAATTAGATAATGCCAAAGTATTTCTTCTATCTGTTGTTGAAGAAAGGAGTACAATGCAAAATTTATTTTTAGACGACAACTCCCATGAGCTAAAAAAGAAAGTTCATAAGAAACTCTCAGAACTTGCATCAGAATATTCTAAGAAATATAAGCTCGAAATTGAAATAATGGTTGCTCAAGGTAAAATATATAATCAGATTAATGAGGTTGCAGAAATGATTGCTGCTGATCTTATTATTATGGGTACAACCGGTTCTCCAAAAGATAGAATTAAGCGTTTCATTGGCTCAAATGCAGAAAGAGTTGTTAGGCTGGCAAAATGTCCAGTTATTACAATAAAAGGTGCTACAATAAAAGGTGAGTGTAACAATATTATCTTACCATTAGATACAGAAAAGGAAACGAAGGAAAAAGTTACATATGCAATAAAATATGCAAGAATATGGAATGCAAATATTCAGTTAGTTTCAGTTGTTTTAAAAGATTCTTCTGCAATTAGAACAAAATTAATTCGTAATCTGGAGCAAGTAGAAAAATTTGTTACTGATGCTGGAATCAAATGTGTTTCAAATTTATTAGAAGGGGACATTAAACAAAATGTAGGAGATTGTATTTTTGAGTTTCAGAAAAAATTTGATGACGATATTTTTATGATTATGACTAAAAAAGAAGAATTAAGTTTATCAAAAAATATTAGTGTTACTGCTAGGTACATTATTAATAATTCTCCAATTCCGGTAATGAATATTCGCCCTAAAGAACGTAAACATATCACTGGCCCTACAACTGCTTTTTAAAAACTCAATTTAATGAAAGCTCAGATTATTTCTATTGGTGATGAAATTTTAATTGGCCAAATAGTTAATACAAACGCAGCCTGGATAGCAAACTACTTAACATCAGAAGGAATTGAATGTACCAAGATTACTACAGTAAGTGATTCTAAAGAAAGTATTGTAACTGCTTTAAAAAATGCCGTTGATAATTCAGAATTAGTTATTATTACTGGTGGGTTAGGACCAACAAATGATGATATAACTAAGCACACATTGTGTAGTTTTTTTAATGATAAACTTGAGAAAAATAACGATGTTTTATCTGATATAAAAAAATTTTTCAAACAAAAGGGCAGGTCAAATATTTTAGATTTAAATAAAGATCAAGCTTTAGTTCCATCTAAATCAAAAGTTATTAGAAATCCCTTAGGAACAGCACCAGGAATATGGTTGTCTCAAAATAATTGTGAGGTTTTAGCTCTTCCTGGAGTTCCTTATGAAATGAAAATTTTAGTTGAACATTTTTTTAGAGAATTTAAAAAAAACAGAAAACTTGATAGTATTGTTCAAAAAACAATATTTATCAGAAATATTCCAGAATCTCAGTTAGCATTTATGTTAAAAGAGTGGGAAGCCTCAATAAATAAAGATATAAAATTAGCTTATCTCCCTAGTCCTGGCGTTGTTCGTTTGCGATTGAGTGGAATTAGTAATAGTAAAGCTAAAATTGAGAGTTTAATTAAGTGCGAATTGGATAAATTAAGCTCTATCGTTAAATATGATGATAATAGTAAGGACTTAAATCAATTAGTCTATGATTTATGCAAAATTAAATGTATCTCTATTTCTGTTGCGGAAAGCTGTACATCCGGATTAATTGCATCTAGCTTGTCTCAAGTACCAGGTAGTTCTAATTCTTTTTTAGGAGGAATTATTTGTTACAGTGATTTATCCAAAATAAATTTATTAGGTATTAGTCCCGACTTAATTAAAAAAAAATCGTCTGTTAGCAAAGATGTTTGTTTTGAAATGGCTCAAAATGTTAGAAATAAATTTAATTCTGATTTTTCAATTGCTACAACTGGATATGCTGGTCCCACTGGTGGAACTGAAGATAATCCTGTTGGCACTGTTTTTATTACAATTAATTCTTTAAAAGGTTCAATAACAGAAAAAATATTATTTAGTGGTGATAGAAAAATAATTTTAAATCAAGTAAGAATTAAGGCCTTAGAATTATTAATTAATGAAATAAAAAAATATGAATAAATTTTCTTCATATCAGATTAGATTGTATATTTGCAGCCTTAAATTTAGAAATTATGTCTAGAGTTTGTCAAATTACAGGTAAAAAAGTTATGGTTGGAAATAATGTTTCTCATTCAAATAGAAAAACTAAGAGAAAATTTTATCCTAATCTACAAACAAAGAAATTTTATGTTCCAGAAACTGGAGAATGGGTAATATTAAAAGTTTCTGCAAATGCATTAAGAACTATCAATAAAAATGGAATTGCTTCGGTTTTATCTAAGGCAATTGCTAATGGAAATATTTTAGTTTAATTATATAAAACTAAGTTAATTAATAAAAGTTGCTATCTTTGATAGCAACTTTTTTTATTACTAATTATGAAAAACTTTCTCTATCTTTTTTTTACCATTCTATTTGTCTCTATAATTTTTACCTCTTGTGAAAAAGAGCTTCTAGGATGTATGGATATTAATGCTGAAAATTATAATAACCTTGCTAACACTGATGATGGTTCTTGTGTATATCCACCAAATTGGTCAGAGATTGCAGTTGGAACTTGGAATCTTGTTCCTAATTGTGATGATATTTCTGTTCCTCTTCTTGGAGATATATCTTTAAATGATCAGATGCCTGCTTCTGTAGATGTACAATCCGCAGGAAGTGGTGTCTTATTTATTGATTTTGATGGATCTCAACTTGATGGGACTATTGATGATAACGGCAATATAACTGTAAACCCTGTAACAATTTCAATAGATGCAACAGGAACTGGAATTCCAGTAGATGTAGATGTAGTAGGAAATGGACAAATTACATCTGAAAATACGGGTACAATGGACTTTACATTTTCAGGAAATATTTCTGGGTTATTTCCTTTTTCTAGTGATTGTGCTATGATTTTAACTAAATAACTATAAAAATGAACTCAAAACAAAATAATTTTTTTCTTATACTATCTTTTACAATTATTCTTATTATCACTGGATGTAGTGGTGGTGGTAATAGAGATATAATTCCCGAACCTTTTAATGTAAATAACATTGCTGGAGATTGGTTATTTGATGCTGAGTGTGATTCAGCTTTAGTATTAGGTACAACTATTTTTCTTGCAGAACAGCTTCCTGATACTATTATTATTAATTCTGATACAGATTCTACAATTTATATTGATGCAGGTACCAATAATCTTATAGCTAATATTGATCTAAATGGTAATTTTATTATTCCCAATCAAACTTTTAATGCTGATGTAGATTTAGGACTTGGTGGTATTACTACTTTGCCAATCTCTTTAAATGGCTCAGGTAGTTTTGTTTCTAATTTTGAAGGATCAATGGATGTAACTTTTAATGATACAATTTTGACCGGAGCAGAGATAGACTGTACTATTGGTCTTAGAAAAATAGATTAATTACTTTAATTAATTCTATGCGATATATTAGTTTAATTTTTTTATCGCTTATTTTTTCATTTTCTGCTGTATCTCAGGAATTTACATATTCAGATAGTTTAAGAGGAAATCTTTCAGAATTTAGGTCCTGTTATGACGTTTTTTATTATGATCTTAATGTTACAGTAGACGATTATCAACAAAAACTTATTAACTCATCAAATACCATTCATGCTATTGCAATTTCAAGTTTTCAAAAGATTCAAATAGATCTTTTTGAAAGTTTAAAAATACATTCTATTGAATTTGAAGAAAAGATGCTTGAGTTTGAAAGAATACATAATGCAGTATTTGTTAATTTTCCAAGAGTAATCAATGTAAATGAAAAATTTAACTTTAAAGTTATGTATTCTGGTAAACCTAGAGTTGCTGTTAACCCTCCTTGGGATGGAGGTTTTTCATGGGAAAAAGATAAAAACGGAAATTCTTGGATAGGCGTTTCATGTCAAGGCCTTGGAGCTAGCTCATGGTGGCCGTGTAAAGACCATCAATCTGATGAGCCAGATAGCATGAATATTACATCAACTGTAAGATATCCATTGCAGGTTATATCTAATGGTAAGAAAAAAAGTGATAAAACTTTTTTTAGTGATAAATTACAATCTAAAGCAAATAAAAGTAGCTGGTTTGTATCCTATCCAATAAATAATTATAATGTTACACTTTGCATTGGAGATTATAAATACTTTAATGACTATCATGTAAATAATTATGACACTCTAGATCTAGATTATTATGTTTTAAAATATAATTACAACAAAGCAAAAGATCATTTTCAACAAGTTAAACCAATGTTAGAGTGTTTTGAAAAATATTTTGGACCTTATCCATTTTATAAAGATGGCTACACTTTAATCGAAACACCTTATCTTGGAATGGAACATCAATCAGCCATTGCCTATGGAAATAATTATCTTCCTGGCTATAATGGAAACAGGCAATTTATTTCTGGCTTAGATTTTGATTATATTATTATACATGAGACTGGTCATGAATGGTGGGGAAATAGTATAACTACTAATGACATAGCTGATATGTGGATTCATGAAGGCTTCTGTACATACTCAGAAGTTTTATATGTTGAATGTATATACGGATATGATATTATGCTAGATTATGTAAATAATCAGAAACGAAGTGTTCGAAACGATAAGCCAATTATAGGGCCATATAACGTCAATAAGAAGGGTAGTAATGATATGTATCAAAAAGGTTCTCTAATGCTTCATACACTGAGAAGCTTAATAGATAATGATAGTCTGTGGTTTTCAATTATTAAAGGTATTTCAGAAGAATTCAAATATCAAATAGTGGATGGAGCAGAAATTATAGAATATATAAACGAAAAAGTTGATTTAGATTTATATTATTTCTTTCAACAATATTTATATAAATCTGAAATTCCAACATTTGAGTACAAAATACAGAAAAAAGGAAGAGAGTATACACTTTTGTATAGATGGAATGCTATTGATGATTTTAATATGAATATAAAAGTAAATGTTGAAACAAAAGATATATTGTTATTACCAGATAATGAATGGAAGGAATATAGTTTAGGAAATGTTGATATAAAATCCTTTAAAGTTAGAGAAGATTTGTTTTATGTTAATGTAAAAAAGATAATGTCAAAGTAGTAGATTTATAAAATTTAATTAAATTTGCAGCCCAACAAATAAAAGAAAATGGCTAAGAAAGGAAACAGAGTTCAAGTAATTTTAGAGTGTACCGAACACAAGGCAAGTGGTATGCCTGGAACATCACGCTATATTTCAACTAAGAATAAGAAAAATACTCCTGATAGATTAGAATTAAAAAAGTATAATCCTATTCTTAAAAAAATGACTTTACATAAAGAAATAAAATAATAAGAAATGGCAAAAAAAACAGTAGCATCATTACAAAAAAAAGGAGCAAAAGCATTTACTAAGGCTGTGAAAATGGTGAAGAATGAAACAACTGGTTCATATTCTTTTAAATCTGAAATAGTTCCTAAAGATAAAGTGAACGATTTTCTTGCTAAAAAATAATCTTAAATAGATTCTATTTATCAAAGCTTCTTTCTATTTTTGAAAGAAGCTTTTTTTTTAATTAATTAAAATAGTTATGGCCTTTTTTGATAAAATCAAAAATTTATTTAATAATAATGATAAAGTAAGTTCTGAGGAATCTTCACAAAAACAAAAAAAGCTTGAAAAAAGTCTTGAAAAAACAAAGACAAGCTTATTTAACAAGATTACTAAGACTGTTGTTGGTAAATCAAAAATAGATGATAATGATTTAGATGACATTGAAGAAATACTCATTACAAGTGATATTGGAGTTGAAACATCTCTAAAAATTATTGATAGACTTGAAAAGAGAGTTGAAAAAGATAAATATATAAACTCAGATGAACTCACAGATATTTTAAAAAAAGAAATAGAAGAACTTCTTGTTGTTAGTAAGGATATAACTTTAGAAGTTGATTCTGTAGAAAATGTTCCTTACGTAATTATGGTTGTTGGAGTAAATGGTGTTGGGAAAACTACAACAATTGGAAAATTAGCTCATAAATTTAAAAAAGCTGGGCTTAAAGTTGTTTTAGGTGCTGCAGATACTTTTCGTGCAGCAGCAGTTGATCAACTTGTAATATGGTCTGAAAGGGTGGGGGTTGATATTGTTAAGCAGGCTATGGGGTCAGATCCAGCATCAGTAGCTTTCGATACTATACAGTCAGCAATGTCAAAAAATGCTGATGTTGTAATTATAGATACTGCTGGAAGATTGCATAACAAGATAAATCTAATGAATGAACTTTCAAAGATTAAAAATGTGATGAATAAGGTTGTAACTAACGCTCCACATGATGTTCTTTTAGTTTTAGATGCTTCAACTGGACAAAATGCAATTGAGCAAGCAAAACAATTTTCTTCTGTTACACAAGTAAATTCTCTGGCTTTAACTAAGTTAGATGGAACTGCAAAAGGTGGTGTAGTTATAGGTATTTCAGATCAATTACAAATTCCTGTTAGATATATTGGTGTAGGTGAGGGTATGGAAGATCTTCAGATGTTTAATAAAGAAGATTTTGTGAATACTTTATTTAATAATTAAGTATTGAATATATACTTTTGTATAAATAAGAATAAAAAAAATGTTTGAAAATTTATCTGAAAAATTAGACAAAGCATTTAAAGTTTTAAAAGGGCAGGGGAGTATTTCTGAAATAAATGTTGCCCAAACTATGAAAGAAATACGTAAAGCACTTATTTCTGCTGATGTTGACTATAAAACTGCTAAAGAATTTACAGCTACAGTTAAAGAAAAAGCTTTAGGGCAAGAGGTGCTCACAACACTAAAGCCTGGTGAATTGCTTACTAAAATAATGAAGGATGAACTCGCCGAGTTAATGGGAAGTAGTTCTTCTGAATTAAATTTAAATTCCAAACCTGCAATTATACTTGTTGCTGGCTTACAGGGTTCAGGTAAAACAACTTTTTGTGGAAAGTTAGCATTTTTCCTAAAAAATAATAATAAGAAATCTCCATTATTAGTTGCCTGTGATGTTTATCGTCCTGCAGCTATTGATCAAATTTCTGTTTTAGCAGAACAAGTATCTGCTGAAGTTTATAAAGAAATTGAAAACAAAGATCCAATAAGTATTTCTTCAAATGCTGTTAAATATGCTAAGAAAAATAATCATGATGTTGTTATAATTGATACGGCAGGTAGATTAGCTGTTGATGAGGCTATGATGACTGAAATTACTAATATTAAATCCTCTATTAATCCAGATGAGATATTATTTGTAGTAGATTCAATGACTGGTCAAGACGCAGTAAATACTGCGAAAGCCTTTAATCATAGATTAGATTTTAACGGTGTTGTATTAACCAAGCTTGATGGTGATACTAGAGGGGGAGCGGCATTAACTATAAGATCTGTTGTCGACAAACCAATAAAATTTATTGGAACCTCTGAAAAAATGGAAGGATTAGACATTTTTCATCCTGATAGAATGGCAAGTCGTATATTAGGAATGGGAGATGTTATCTCTTTGGTAGAAAGAGCACAACAACAGTTTGATGAGCAAGAAGCAAGAAAAATTCAAAAGAAAATTGCTAAAAACACCTTTGGATTTGATGATTTTTTAAAACAAATTCAGCAAATTAAAAAGATGGGTAATATTAAAGATTTAGCAGGAATGATACCAGGAGTAGGCAAAGCAATAAAAGATGTTGATATTGACGATGATGCTTTTAAAGGTATTGAATCTATTATTTATTCTATGACTCCTTATGAAAGAAGTAATCCTAATGTTTTAAATGGTAGTAGAAAAAAAAGAATTGCTTCGGGAAGTGGAACTAATGTTCAAGAGATAAATCAACTAATCAAACAGTTTAGTCAAATGGGTAAAATGATGAAAATGATGCAAGGAGGAGGTGCATCAAAAATGATGGAGATGATGAAAGGAAATAATTTGCCAAGATTTTAAAATGATACTATTAGACGGTAAAAAAACTTCTAATGAAATTAAAGATGAAATTGCTTTAGAAGTTGATTCTTTAATAAATAGTGGTGGAAAAAAACCACATTTAGCTGCAATTTTAGTTGGAAATAATGGAGCAAGTGAAACTTATGTTAATGCAAAAGTTAAGGCTTGTAATAAAGTAGGTTTTGATTCTACTTTAGTAAGATTAGAAGATTCAGTTTCTGAAGATAAATTAATTGATGAGATCAAGAAAATTAATAATAATAACCTTATTGATGGTTTAATTGTTCAATTACCATTACCCAATCACATTAATGAAAAGAAAATTATCAATACAATAGATGTCTTAAAGGATGTTGATGGTTTTCATCCAATCAATATTGGTAATATGACGCTAAATCTTCCTTCATTTATTCCTGCAACACCAGCAGGTATTATTGAACTTCTTGATAGGTATAAAATCGATACTGAAGGTAAAAATTGTGTTGTTATTGGAAGAAGTCATATAGTTGGATTGCCTGTTAGTATCTTAATGGCTAGAAATAATAATCCTGGTAATGCCACTGTAACTTTAGTCCACAGTAGATCAAAAAATATTAAAGATGTTTGTCTTAAAGCAGATATATTAATTGTGGCTCTTGGAAAAGCCAATTTTGTTAATTCTAGTATGGTTAAAGCTGGTTGTTGTATAATTGATGTTGGAATAACTAGAATACCATCTGATATAACAAAATCAGGATGGAAATTAGTTGGTGACGTTGATTTTAATGACGTTAAAGATAAAGTGAGTTATATAACTCCAGTTCCTGGAGGAGTTGGTCCAATGACAATTGCAATGTTGTTGAAAAATACCTTATTAGCAGCGAAATCTCGTAATTAATAGCTATGTTATTTATTTAGTTATATTTGCAAAGTTTTGTGGGGTTGTTCCCACTAGTATTAATTAATAATAATAAACAATTATGGAAGGAACAGTAAAATGGTTTAACTCAAGTAAAGGATATGGTTTTATCGAAGGTTCAGATGGAACTGACTACTTTGCACATTTTCAAGAAATTCAATCTGATGGATATAAAACTCTTAAAGAAGGTGCTTCAGTAACATTTGAAGCGGCTGAAGGTGAAAAAGGACCAGTTGCAAAAACAATTGTAAGCGCTTAATTAGCAAATTATAATATGTAATAAAAAACGGACTCATGTAGTCCGTTTTTTTATTTTATAAGTTCTTCTAGGTTGAAAAGTTTATCCCTTAATCTAGTTGCTTCAACAAAGTTTAATGATTTTGCCATTCTTTGCATTTCATTTTTTGTAGTTTTAATAAGCTTATTAAGTTCTACTTTTGAAAGTTTATTAAAATCAATTTTTTCTTCTTCTTTTATATTATTTACCTTGTATGGATTTAATTTCTCTGTAATACTATTATCATTTCTCTTTTTTATTGCTGTGGGTGTAATATTATTATCTTTATTATATTTAATTTGTTTTTCTCTCTTATTATTTGTTGCATCGATTGTATTTTTCATTGATTTAGTAATTTTATCTCCATACATTATTACTTTTCCATTAACATTTCTTGCAGCTCTTCCAGAGGTTTGAATTAAAGCTCTTTCCGACCTTAAAAACCCTTCTTTGTCTGCATCCATAATTGCAACTAAACTTACTTCTGGTAGATCTAATCCTTCTCTTAATAGATTCACTCCAATTAAAACATCAAAATCTCCATTTCTTAATCCATGAATTATTTCAACTCTTTCAATCGTGTCTACATCTGAATGTATATATCTACACTTTATATTTATTCTTCCTAAATATTTTGTTAATTCTTCAGCCATTCTTTTTGTAAGTGTTGTAACTAAAATTCTTTCTTTTTTTAAAATTATTAATCTTATTTCTTCAATTAAATCATCAATCTGATCTTTGCATGGTTTTATAATAATTTCTGGTTCTAAAAGCCCAGTCGGTCTAATTATTTGTTCAATGATTACCCCTTCACATTTTTCAAGTTCATAATCAGCAGGGGTAGCACTTACATAAATTGTCTGATTATTAATTATTTCAAATTCTTCAAATTTTAATGGCCTATTATCCATTGCTGCCGGAAGTCTGAAGCCATGTTCAACAAGATTAAATTTTCGCGATTTATCACCGCCATACATAGCTCTGACCTGAGGTAATGTCACGTGACTTTCATCAATTACTGTTAAAAAGTCTTTAGGGAAATAGTCTAATAAACAAAAAGGTCTACTTCCTTCAGATCTTCCATCAAAATATCTAGAATAATTCTCAATTCCTGAACAGTAGCCTAATTCTTTTATCATTTCAATATCAAAACTTGTTCTTTCTTCAATCCTCTTTGCTTCTAATTTTAATTCAGATTTATTAAAATATTCAACTTGTTTGACTAAATCATCTTGTATATTTTTAATTGCTTCATTGGTTCTTTCTTTAGAGGCTATAAAAATACTTGCTGGAAAAATTTTAATACTATCTAATTCCTTAATTATATTTCCGTTTTCCGGATTAATTTCTTCAATTTCTTCAATTTCATTTCCAAAAAAATGAATTCTATACGCTGTATCAGAATATCCTGGATATATATCAACTACATCACCATTTACTCTAAAGTTTCCTCTTTGGAAATCAGATGTAGTTCTAAAGTATAATGCTTGTACTAAAGATTTTAATAAACTTTCTCTTGATAGTATTTGCTCTGAATATAATTCTAATATATTATCGTGAAAATCATCAGGATTTCCAATTCCATATATACATGAAACAGATGCAACAACTATTACATCTCTCCTTCCAGATAATAGAGCTGAAGTGGTACTTAATCTAAATTTTTCAATTTCTTCGTTTATTGAAAGGTCTTTTTCAATATAGGTGCCTGAACTTGGAATATAAGCTTCTGGTTGATAATAATCGTAGTAGGATACAAAGTATTCAACAGCATTATTAGGAAAGAATTGTTTGAATTCACTAAATAACTGAGCAGCTAAAGTTTTGTTATGACTTAGCACTAAAGTTGGCTTATTGACTTCAGTAATAACGTTTGCAATTGTAAATGTCTTTCCAGAGCCTGTTACTCCAAGAAGAGTTTGGTATTCCTCATTTTCATTGATTCCTTCTACTAATTGAGAAATTGCTTCTGGTTGATCTCCAGTTGGTTGAAAATCTGAAACGATATCAAATTTCATGCTAAACCTTATTTAGAATTTTTAATTTTTTTTCTAAATTATTTTTTTCTAATTCCAATCTGATGATTTTTTTATTTATTTGATCAAGAAGTGGATTGTTTTTTTTATATGAAACAATGTAAGACTTATTAGTTTCAAAAAGATTAATTTCTTTTGTGAGTTCTTTAATCTTTTCTTTTGCGCTGTTTTTTTCTTTTGTTAAAACTTTTGGGTTATTTCCCATTAAACTTAGCATAACAGATGTTTTTTCTTTTTCTAAATCTTTTTTTTCTAAATTAAGATTTTTTAGAAATTCATCACATAATTTTTTATAATCTGATTCTAAATTTATCATATTCGGTGAAAGACTTACTTTTTTCCATTTATCAATGTTTTCTTTTAAAAATGTAATCTCCTTATCTTTATTTTTGGTTGGTTTGTGTTTTTTTAGACTTATGATAAGATTTTTCTTTTCTTGAATTTTTTCAATTTTCTTTTTATCTATATCTTTTTGAAAATTTTTCTTTGATTCAAAGAAAAAATCACAAGAACTTCTAAATCTTTTCCATAGTTTATCATTTAATTTTCCAGCTATGAAACCAGATTTTTTCCATTGAGCTTGTAGATTGATAATTTTTTTTGAAGTGCTTGCCCATTCTGTATTATTTTGAAGACTTTCAACTTCCTCACAAAGTTTAATTTTTAAATCAATGATATTTTTGTTTTTATCTTTTCTATTCTTAAAAAAATCATTTTTCTTAGTGTAAAAGTTATTAAGAGACTCTCTGTATTCTGTCCAGCACAGCTTATTGTCTTTTTTATTTACTCTTCCTATATTTTTCCATTGAGAAGATAGTTTTTCTACCTCTTTGTTTGAAAGATTTATTTCTTTTATTGATTTAATTTCTTTATTTGCTAGTTGATTGATTTTTTCACAAATCTCTTTTTTTGCAGCTAGTTTTATTTGGTCTTTTTTCTTAATATCTAAAAAATAATCGTTTCTTTTTTTATTTATTTTTTTAGATGCTTCTTGAAATCTAATCCAGATTTCATCTCTGTTTTCTTTATTTACTGGTCCTACATCTTTCCATTTTTCATGAAGTATTTGTAGGTCCTCGTGCATTTTATTTAATGATTTAAGAGAAAGTAATTTTTCAGCTTTTTTACATAATTCTAATTTATTATCTAGATTTTTCTTAAAATCTATATCTCTTAGATCCTTATTAAGTCTCAAATAATCATAAAATACTTCAACATAATGATTATACATTTGCCAGACATTATTTTTTTCTTTAATGCTTACATGGCCAATTTTTTTCCATTTTTTTTGTAGTTCTCTAAATCGGTTATAAGTATCTTTTTTTAATTCTACTTCTGAAGTAAGATCTTTAATTTCTGAAATTATATCTGTTTTTAGTTTTAGATTTTCTTTCTCTTTTTGCTCTTGCTCTTTTCTAAAATCATTTCTTTTTTTTCTAAACAAATTATAAATTTTTTTGAAGTTTTTCTCTAAAATTTCAGATTCTTTGTTTTGTTCTAGACCATTAAAGCTCTTGTAAAATAATGCTTTTATATTTTCTGCTCTTTTTGAAACAGCGAAGGGATTGTCATTATCAATTAGTTGGTCTAATAATATTATTAGTTCCTCAGGTTTTAAATTACTTAGTTCTAATTCTTCAGAATTTACTGAATTCTCGTTTGAGATATTAGAATCTATATTTTTAATAATTTTATTTTCAGTCATTTAAAGATTATTTATAAATCTCAAGTAAAGATATTTAATAAAGCTGTAAATATACTGTGTAAATCTAGCAATTATTTAATTATTCCAGATTTTCCACGATTCTTCAGCTTGTATTTTAAGCATTTCAAAACCATTTTTTACAATACATTTCATTTCTTTTGATTTTTTAAGAAAAATCGTTTCTTCAGGATTGTAAATCAAATCATAAACTAAATGTTCCTTTGACAAAACATGATAAGGAATTTTAGGAAATTGATTTATGTTTGGATACATGCCAAGTGGAGTCGTATTAATAATAATCTCGTTAGTAATGATATCTTCTTCTGTAAGATTTTGGTAGTTTAAATTTCCACTTCTTGAAACAATTTTATAATTTATATTTAAATTTTTTAGTGCATATTGTATAGCCTTGCTAGACCCTCCACTTCCTAATATAAGTGCTTCTTTTCTTTTCCCAATTAAGTGTTGTATACTATTTTGAAAACCAATATAATCTGTATTATATCCCTTAATCTTGTTATTTGAAATTCTTAAAGTATTTATTGAACCAATATTCTTTGCGTGTTCATCTATATTATCAACAATTGTGAGAGTATCTGATTTGAATGGAATAGTTATGTTTAATCCTTTGAGATTATTTTTATTTATAATATTAATAATTTCCTTTACATTATTAATCTCAAAATTTTGATACTGATAATTTTTAAGTTTTAAAATTTCAAATTTGTTTTTAAAGAAATCTTTTGAAAAAGAATGATTTAAATTTTTTCCAATTAATCCAAACCTCACAACTATTTTACTTCAGAATATTTTTCAATTGCATACACACTTATTACACCAAGTATAATCATTGAAGTTGCTATAAAATTTTCATTGTTTATTTCAGTTGGAAAATAAAGATCATATTCAATAATTTTCTCTTTTCCTGAAATAATTATTGATTTACTTACTTCCTTCCAAGGCCATATTATTGCTAACGAGCCGGATATAAACCCAGTTAGTAATGCAATAGTTTGATCCTTATATTTTTTTAATAACCAGGACAATAAATGAGAGAAGGAAAAAACACCAAAAACAGAGCCAGCAAAGAAAACGCTTAATAGTAATATATTTAGATCAGTTACAGCTTTAACTAGAAGTAACTCATAGTTGCCAAGCAAGATTAAGATAAATGAGCCTGACAACCCAGGAAGCATCATCCCAGAAATTCCAATTATTCCACAGAAGAATACAAAAAGTAGGTTATTATTCTCACTTGCTGGAGAGATATAAGTGAATGAAACAGCAATCATTATTCCTAAAATTAAAGAGATAATACTTTGCTTATTCCATTTTGTTATTGTTTTTCCAACAAACAGAATTGATATTAAAATTAAACCAAAAAAGAATGACCAGATATACAATGGATAATTATTAAATAAAAACTTAAATAAGCTTGCAATACTGAAAACACTAACAATACTACCTCCAAATACTGCAATTAAAAAGTAAAGGTTTGTATGTCTAGTGAAGGCTTTAATGTCAAACTTTATAATTAGTTTAAAAGCTGTTGTGTCAAAAGATTTTAGTGAGTTTATAAGTTTTTCATAAATACCGGTGATAAGAGCAATTGTACCTCCTGAAACTCCGGGTATTACATTTGCAACTCCCATGGCAATTCCTTTTAAAAAAAGAATAAAATAATTTTTCATTTATATGTAATTATTAAATGTATCCCCCCTTAACCCTAATCTTAAACATTCAAGAGAAATTATAGAGTTTGGGGAAATGTTGCCTAAATTCACATTTGCACCAAATTCATTAATAAACCATATTTGCTGTTTTTTAAGTGGAGCCTCCCATAAAATATTAGAAATATCAATTTCTTTTGAGATATTTTTGATTAGTTTACCTTTTATGTCTCCATTTGTTTCAAACATCCCTACATTACCTCCCTCTCGTGCTTCAGCAATAACTTTCCAACTACCAGCTTCTAATTCTTTTTTCATATAACTAATCCATTTATCATCTTCAATCGTTAGTGATTCATCTTTACTTCCAATTTCACTAATAACCTTAAAGTCTTTACTAAGTTTATGAATTAGTTCACATTTTTTATCATGTTCCATCTGTATGCATCCATCTGAAACCTCAACCATTTCAAGTTTTAATTTATCCATTAGTCTATAAAAGTCATCGATTTGATTTCTAACTATAAACGCTTCAAATAATGTTCCACCGGTATAAACATCTATGCCTGCTTCTTTATAGAGACTAATTTTTTTATCAATATATCTTGTTAAAAGGCTAGTTCCAAAACCAAGTTTTACAATATCTGTAAGTTCACTTTTAAGTACTACCATATTTTCAGCTTCATTTAAACTAAGTCCCTTATCCATAATCATTGTTAAACCCTTTGTTCTAGGCTTTTCAGGTCTTTTTGGAATATTATTTAAAAATTCTAGCATGTAATTATAAGTTTAAACAAAGATAGAAATCTCACTTGAACAATATTGTAATTTATGTAGATTTGTAGCGAAACATTATTAGATGACATTAATAAAATCAATTTCTGGAATACGTGGTACAGTTGGTGGGGATGTTGGTGATTCCTTAACTCCAATTGATATTGTTAGATTTACTTCTGCATATGCAAAATTTATATTTGATCAAGATTGTAGTTCAAATACTATAGTTATTGGTAGAGATGCTCGCCTTTCGGGAATAATGGTGTCAAATATAGTTTCTGGAACATTACTTGGTTGTGGATTTAACGTAATTGATATTGGTTTGTCTACTACTCCTACTGTAGAAGTTGCTGTAGAAAAAGAATCTGCAGCTGGAGGAATAATAATTACGGCTAGTCATAATCCAAAACAATGGAATGCACTAAAACTTCTAAATAATAAAGGAGAATTTATATCTGCAGCTGACGGTGAAAAAATTCTAGATTTTGCTGAGAAAGAGGAGTTTAATTTTTCATTAATTGACAATATTGGCTCTTATAAATATGACGATTCACATAATGAAAAACATATTGAAGACGTATTGAATTTAGAATTAGTTAATGTTGAACTTATTAAATCCAAGAAATTTAAGGTTGTACTTGATGCAGTTAATTCTACAGGTGGTATTTTAATACCAAAATTATTAGAAAAACTTGGTGTTGAATGTATTAAACTGTTTTGTGATCCAACGGGTGAATTTCCCCACAATCCTGAACCATTACCAGAAAATTTAACTGAAATATCAAAAAAAGTTATTGATACAAATGCAGACTTAGGTATTGTAGTTGATCCTGATGTTGATCGTCTTGCTTTAATTTGCGAAGATGGATCCATGTTTGGTGAAGAATATACGTTAGTTTCAGTTGCTGATTATGTATTGTCAAAAACTCCTGGGAATACAGTTTCTAATCTCTCTTCTACAAGAGCATTAGCTGATGTTACTATTAATCATAATGGCAATTATTTTGCTTCTGCTGTTGGAGAAGTAAATGTTGTTGAACAAATGAAAGAGAAAAATGCTGTTATTGGTGGCGAAGGAAACGGAGGTATAATTTATCCAGCATTACATTATGGGAGAGATGCTCTTGTAGGAATTGCTTTATTTCTAACAAATTTAGCTGAAAAAGAGATTAGTTGTAAATCTCTAAGAGAAACCTATCCTAACTATTTTATTTCTAAAAATAAGATTGATTTAGATTTATCAGTTGATATTTCAAAACTCTTAAGCACTTTAGAGTCTAAGTTTATGTCTAATAATATTAACACAATTGATGGGCTAAAAATAGATTTTGATGATGGTTGGGTTCATCTTAGAAGATCTAATACTGAACCAATAATTAGAATCTATTCAGAAAGTGTTACTTTAGATAAAGCAAATAAACTTGCTGAAGATTTTATTAATCAAATTAAAGAATTATTGTAATGCGTGTATATCTAGATAACGCTGCAACAACAGCTATTGCACCTGAAGTTATTGATTTAATGTCAGATATGATGAAATCTGACTATGCAAACCCTTCATCTATTCATCATGGTGGTAGAAAGTCAAGAATAATTATCGAAAAATCTAGAAAAACAGTTGCAAACTTATTAAATACATCTCCAGGAAATATTTTTTTCACTTCCGGTGGAACTGAAGCTGATAATATGGCAATTAGATGTGGTATTTTAGATAATAATATAACTCATGCAATAACATCATCAATTTCTCATAAGGCAGTTCTTTATCCATTAGAAGAACTAAATAAAAAGAACTTGATTTCATTATCATACATTAAACTTGATAAGAACGGAAGAATTGATTTAAACCACTTAGATCAACTTTTACAAAATAATCCTAGAACTTTTGTTTCTATCATGCATGCAAATAATGAAATTGGAACTATTCAACCCATTAAAGAAATAGGACTAATATGTAAAAAGTATAATGCTATTTTTCATTCAGATACTGTACAAACAATGGCTCATTATACTATTGATTTACAAGAAATAGAAGTTGATTTTATTACAGGATCTGCACATAAATTTCATGGGCCAAAAGGAGTTGGGTTTATATATATAGGAGATAATATAACAATAAAACCTTTTATTTCAGGAGGATCTCAAGAAAGAAATATGCGTGCTGGAACAGAAAATGTTCATTCTATTGCCGGACTTGCAAAGGCTATGGAAATATCTTTTTCATCTATGAATGAAGACAAAAAATATATTTTAGATTTAAAGAAATATATGATTCAAGAACTAAAGAACAATTTAAATGATATTGGCTTTAATGCCTCTTGTACAGATCATAAAAATAGTTTGTTTAAAATCTTAAGTGTAAGTTTTCCTAAAAATTCTTCGTCTGAAATGTTGCTTTTTAATTTAGATATAATGGGTATTTCATGCTCCGGTGGAAGTGCATGTTCAGCTGGGCATATGTCTGGCTCTCATGTATTAGATGAAGTATGTAAAGATCAAAGTAGAACTGGTGTGAGATTTTCTTTTAGCAAGTATAATACTAAAGAAGAAATTGATTTTACTATTAAAAGACTAAAAGAAATATTTAATTAATTTTTTTAATTTTTATATTTAAATAGCCGTACAGTAATGTCATAATTGGGCTTATTAAATTAAAAAAACAGAAAGGTAAATATGCTATCGTAGCAACGCCAAGTACCGCTGACTGGGCTGCACCGCAAGTGTTCCAAGGAATTAAAACAGAAGTAACAGTTCCACTATCTTCAAGAGTCCTACTTAGATTTTCTGGTGCTAATCCTTTATCTTTAAATGTCTTTTCAAACATTTTTCCTGGAACAACAATACTTAAATATTGATCAGATGTAGTGATGTTAAAGAAAAAACAAGTTAAAGAGGTGGTCGCTATTAATGAACCAGTTTTTTTCGCATAAAGCATTATAGGATCACTTATTCTTTTTAATAAACCAGACTCTTGCATTGCTCCGCCAAAACTCATTGCGCATATTACTAACCAAACAGTAGGAAGCATTCCCTTCATTCCACTACTACTTAGAAGATTATTCATAAGATCATTATCAGTGACTATATTTATCTCACTAGCCATTGCATTCATTATTACTAAATAATATGTTTTTATATTCAGAATTGAAACCTGAGAAATTTCACTGATTAGTTGAGGTTGAAAAATTATTGCAAAAGCTCCACCAAGTAGTGTTCCTGTTAATAAAGCGGGAATAGCAGGTGTTTTCTTTATAATTAAAATAATAACAGTTAGAGGGACGAGAAACAGCCATAGATTAATATTAAATGTGAAATCTAATGAAAGAAGTAATTCATTTATATTTTGATTTGAAGTGATTTCAAGTGAATTTCCTAGCAGAAAGAAAGTAATTAAAGTAATTATATATGAAGGAATTGTAGTATACATCATATATTTTATGTGAGTAAAAAGATTCGTTCCTGACATTGCAGCAGCTAAATTAGTTGTGTCAGATAAAGGAGATAACTTATCTCCAAAGTAAGCGCCTGATATTATTGATCCTGCAATTAAACCTTCTGAAATACCAAGAACGTTGCCTATACCTAATAATGCAATACCAACAGTAGCAATTGTAGACCATGAGCTTCCAGATGCTAATGAAACTATTGCACAAATAATACAAGATGCAAAAAGAAAAATTTCAGGATTTAAGATTTTTAATCCATAATATATCATTGCAGGTACAATTCCACTTATTAACCAAGTACCAGTTAATGCTCCAATTAATAAAAGAATGATAATTGCAGATGATGTTGACGATATACTTGAACTAATTCCTTTCAAAATACTTCCCCAGCTTTTACCATTGTAAATACCAATAGATGCAGTTATGGAAGTTGCAAGCAATAAAGCAATTTGGTTTGGTCCACTTAAGGATTCATCCCCATACAATACAACATTAGTGGCTAATAGTATTATTAAACTCAGTAGGGGAAATAAGGCAAGAAAAAATGGTATTTCTTTATTAGATTTAATAATTCTCTTTTTTGTTATGATTCTTTATCTTCTTCATAGTAACCATAACCTCCACCATATCCATATCCATATCCATATCCATATCCATAGTTTCCTATGTTGGCTTGATAATCATTGATTATAATATGAATATCTTTTATTTGATGATTATCATATAAAGAATTTACAACTGACAAAGCTTGGTGCTTAGTATAGTTATGTCTGACTACATAAAGATTTATATCAGCACTTTTCATTAAAATCACACCATCAGTAACCAACCCAATTGGTGGTGTGTCAATAATAACATAATCATATGTTTTATTCAATAGCTTAATCAAATCTTTCATTTTACTACTATCTAATAATTCTGCTGGATTGGGTGGAGTAGGACCAGAAAATATAATGTCAAGATGTTCGATTTCAGTTTTATTTGTAACTTCTTTAAGAGTAGATTTATTAATCAAATAATTACTTAATCCACTTTTATTTTCAGACTTAAATTCAAGTTCTAGTTTAGGCTTTCTAAGATCTGCCCCAATTAGTACAGTTTTATGTCCAGATAGAGCAAATATAGAAGCTAGATTCATTGAACAAAAAGTTTTACCTTCTCCACCAATTGATGAACTTACAGTAATAACTTTCTTTTCTTTATCAACTGCTAAATATTGAATATTTGTTCTAATTGATCTGAATGATTCAGAAATTACAGATTTGGAATTTTTCGGTACAATTAAGCTTCTCATTTTATCACTATGTCCAATCAAACCTAAAATAGGAATATTAGAGTGTAGTTGTAAGTCTTTTTTGCTTCTGATAGTATTATTAAAAAACTCTTTTAAAGAAATTAGAATAATAGGTATAAGTATTCCTAAAAGCAAACAAAAAAAGTATGCTACTGAATTTCTAGGACTAACAGGTACCTCACTATCTAATCTGGCATAATCAATAACTTTATGATCGGATTCTGTTCCAGCTTTTGCTAATGATGCTTCATATTTTTTGTTTTGAAGATAAACCAAGGTCTGTTCATTATATAAAAACTCTCTTTTTAGGTTAATATATTCTTTTTGATGTTTTGGTAATCTATTAATGCTAGAACTGTAATCAGTTATTCTAGCTAATAAATCTTCTTCATAAATTTTAGAAGTGGCTATAAGATTATTTAAATTTTCAATTAAAATTTCTTTTGTGCTTTTTATTTGTGAAATTAAAGAAATATATGTTGGGTTTTTTTCAGTGGTAGTAAGTTCTAAATCACTCTGTCTAGCAGTCAATTGTAATAATTGATTTATTAGAGTATTAAGTTCTGGATTATTAATTCCTAATGATGTTGGTGAGACAATGCTCTTAGTTTGTTTATTAATTGTTAAATATTCTTGTAATGAAGTGTAGTATTTTATATTGACTTGTAATTCTGATAATTGATTGTCAATTTTCTGTTTTTGAAAAAATGCTCCATACTCTTCTTCGATATTCTCAATATTTGGATGTTTTTTCTTGAAGCTTTCTAAATTATTTTCAATTTTTATTAATGAATCTTTAATTATACTAAGTTGATTGTCAATAAATGTAATAGTGTTAATGGCCATATTATTTTTATCATTCAGCCCATTATCAATATATTTTTCACTTAGCTTATTAAGAAAGTTAATGCTTTTTCCAGGGTTTTCACCGTTAATTTTTAACTTGAGAACAGAGGTTTCCTTGTTAATAGGGTTGATTGATACAGATTCTATATAATTGGAAACTAGTTTAGATCTTTGATGAAGCTTAAAAGAAAAATCTTTATTGTTTTCTTTAATTTTTTCTAGATTAAATGAATTTGTTTTTTCTAATTTAAATGAAAAATACTTTGATTTAATCTGCTGTCCAAATATAAAGTTTTGATCAAGTTCAATATCAGCAAGGATATTTTTGTTAATCCTGTCATTTTTTGGATTGTATGTATATAGGTCATCAATTGATGAGGTTAGATTAAATGTGTTTTTATCAATAACTTGAATGCGAAATTCATTATTAGAAATTTGATTAAAATTAGAGTCAATTTTAACAATGAATGGTGTATTTTGAAATAATTCGTTACTCTGAAGAAAGCCGTGCTGATAATAAGAAACTCCTAAGCCGAGATCATCAATTACTTGATTTATTAATGAGAATGATTTTAAAACAACTATTTCGTTATTTATATTAGTTTTACCACTAAAAAGTTCCATTCCTTCTAAGATATTTTCTGCACCCAATTGAGTGTTATTATCATCTCTAATTAGTATTGTGCTTGAAACGCTATAAATTGGAGTTGTATATCTTATATATGCAAAAGCAATAAGTGCAAAGAAAAATACTGAAATAACAAAATAATACCAATGATTATAATATCTAAAAAGTAGATTTTTTAAATCTACCTTTTCTTCCTTAATTTGATTTGTCTCATTATTCATAAATATTAATCTCTAGTAAAGTTTAAGATAGCATTAAATAGAACAGCAAAAGTTGTCAAACTTGATAGTAAAATTTGAGATTGTGATTTTTTGAGTCCCTTGAACTTTAAAGGTTGAACATATACTAAATCCTTATTATTTAAATAATAGAAATTTGATTGAAGAATTTTGCTCTCTGTTAAGTCAAAGTAATAGACTTTTTTCTTGTTGTTGTTAGATCTAATAATTCTAACTTTTTTCAAGTTTCCATAATCATTTATATCACCAGCCATAGCTAGAGCATCAAAAATAGTTAGGTTTTCTTTGTATACTGGAAATGTCCCCGGGTTGTTAACTTCCCCTAGTACGGTTACTTCAAAATTTGCTAGTTTTACTATTACGTATGGATCAATAATATATTCTTTTGCAAGATTGGCAATAGTCTCTTTAGCTTCATCAAGAGTTTGATTAACAATATTTACTGTGCCAACATTTGGAAGGTCAATATTTCCATCTGTGCTAACAGTAAATCCATTTAAGTAAAGATTAGCAGCTGTTGTTGTTGTGTTGGCATTATTAGTATTTGTTTCAACATTAAATAACTTATTTGATTCTTCATTACGACTGATTACTTTAATCATTAAAATATCTCCTATTTCTATTTTATGCTTTGGAGGAATAGGGGAAATGCCCCAACCCTCATTATTTATATTATTCATGTATGTGATTTTACTCACAGGTGTACAACTGAAAAATGATGTAATTATAATACTGAGTAAAAATATAAATAAGAAATTATTTTTTTTCATCAAAAAAATTTTCACAAAGATAAGAAAGTAAAGCTAAATAAATTTTTTAAGCTTACTATATAGCATAGATGCGGGAAGTCCAACAACATTGGTATATGAGCCTTCAATTTTTTTAATTCCAATTAAGCCAATCCATTCTTGAATTCCATATGATCCTGCCTTGTCAAATGGTTTATACTTATTAATATAGAATTCAATTTCAAACTTATCTAATTCATTAAAAGTAACGATAGTTTTACTAGAGAATATGGATTTATTATTTTTGCTTAATAGGCATACTCCAGTGATAACTTTGTGAGATTTTCCTGATAGTTTTTCTAACATTTCCTTCGCTTGATAAGTGTTTTCTGGTTTAGAGAGTAATTCATCATTATATATTACAACTGTATCAGCTGTAATAAGTATATCATTCTCTTTTAATTTATTTTTAAGGGCATTAGCTTTTTTTTCAGCTAAAAAAACCGGAATATTTTTAAGTTCAATTTCTTTGTTAAAATTCTCCTCAATATTTGAAGGATATATAGAAAAATCTAATCCAATTTCTTTAAGAATTTCTTTTCTTCTTGGGGAATTAGATCCTAAAATTAAGTTGTAATTTTTAAATTTTTTAAGCATTAATATAAATAAGTTGAAGTATAAAAAAGAATAGAAAATATACCTAACAACATGATGATTTTTGAAATTTTACTTAAAAAAGAAAAATCACTTTTTTGTTTTGCAAAAAAACATTTGAAAATAAAATAGATTAAACATATTTGTAATAATGCTGTATAAATAATTGAGAAATAATTGGTTCCCCAAATTTCTATTTGTTCATTATTAACCGTATCAAATGCAGTAAGATATAAACTATATTGAAAATATTGCCAATAGGCAATTAAGAATAATACTATTAGATTAATAGAATTAATAATCCTTTTAGATTTATGAATACCAAGGCTTAATGCAATTGTGTTAGCTCCGTATTTTTTATCCCCTTCAGCATCCTCTAAATCTTTTATTATTTCTCTAGAAAAAGTCATTAAGAAAGCAAAAAAAGAATAAATCATAATTATTAAAAAAATTATTTTTGAAGAATTCTCATTATTAATTACAGGAACAATATCAAATAAACCTAAATTTAATATTGATAAAGCAACTAAGCAGCTAACCACTAGATTCCCTCTTAAAAAGGTGTATTTAAGATGCTTTGAATATCTCCACAAAATAAAAATAGAATATAAAAAAATAAGAGAAAAGATTTTTTTTTCTATTACAAAAGCAACATATACTATTATTAAAAGTGCCAAAAAATTAAATAGAAAGTAGCATATAATTGCACTTTTAGAGTTAATTCCTTTGTTTATGATTCGTTTATGATCTTTATTTATTTTATCAATCTTTTCATCATAAATGTCATTTATAATATACCCAGATGCTGTAACAAATAATGTACTAATAAGAAATAAGAAAAAATTAAAATCAGATAATGCAGGCTCAATTATAAATTGATTAATCAAACCAAATTTTACAGTAACACAAATTAATATTAAAATGAATAAGTTAAATGGTCTAATAAGTTTGACGAAATTAATCAGTGTTGTCATACGTTTTAATAATACTGTCACTAATTAATTTATATATTTCTCTGTGCTCGTCTTTTTGAATTAGATTTAAATGATTTTCTATAACATTTATATCCTTTCTTATTGCTGGACCAGTCTGCTTTATCTTTGGGTCTTCCTCAAATTTAGAAAAGGTTTTTTTTAAAAGTGGAATTAGTAGTTGGTAATTAATTTTTTCATCATCCATTATTTCTTGTGCAATTACTTGCATATGATTAGAAAAATTACAAGCAAATACCGCGGCCATATGTATTTTTTCTCTTTTTAAAGAGTTAATGTGAAATGTATGTTCTGAAAAACAAGAACATAATTCTATCAAATTATTTTCAAAATCTTTCGAATTAGCTTCTATTAAAAAAGGAACATCATTCAAATTTAATCCCATTTTTTTTTTAAAAGATTGAAGAGGATAAATTACTCCATAGTTCGTAAAATTATTCTTTAGAATATTTATATTAGTATTTCCAGATGTATGAACTGTAGGAATATTAGGAAGATAATGAATTACATCTTTTATTGAATCATCATTAATAGCGATTATTGTGAGATCTGATTTAACAATATTTTTAGGTTTATTTGTGTAATCAGAATCAACTTTTTGAGCTAAATCTTTTGCATTATCTAAATTACGACTAAAAACTTGTTCAATTATATAGTTATTTTTTTTGAGATTTATCCCCAAGTGAGTAGCTACATTTCCTGATCCAACAAGCAGTATTTTTTTTATTTCTAACACTAATTTTTTCTTAAAGATATATGATAAAGATTAAAACAAAATTACTAAACATATTGTAAATTTGCATTTCAATAATTTATAATGCTAAAACGCTTTTTTCAATTCTTTTTATCTGTAAAATTAGCATCGTTGCTTCTGCTTGTTTTTGCTGCTGTGATAGGTGTTGCTACTTTTATAGAAAATGATTTTGGAAGAGTAACAGCCAAGGCATTAATTTATTCAAGGTGGTGGTTTGAATTAATTCTCTTTATTCTATTAATTAATCTTATCTATAATTTAAAGAGATATAATTTATTTAGAAAAGAAAAATTAGCTGTTTTAACTTTTCACTTAGCATTCATTATTATTCTTATTGGATCTGCAATTACAAGATATCATAGTTTTGAGGGGATGATGCATATTAGAGAAGGAGAGGAATCTAATATAATTATTTCTGATGATACATTTCTTCAAGTTAAAGTTGATAATAGAAAATTGCAATTAGATTATGATAAAAAACTATTTCTTTCTGCTATTAGTAATAATAACTTTTCTATTCCGCTAGATTTTCTTGATAATGAAGTTTCCATAGAATATGTTGATTTTCTTCCAAATGTAAGAGATACTTTTTTACAATCTGAAAATGGTGTCAAAACATTACATCTAGTCGTTCCGGGAGACAATGGAATGCAATCCGAATATTTAAAGCTAAATGAGCAAAGAAAGATTAAGAACAATATTTTTGCTTTTAATAATATTTCTGATTTTGCCATTAATATTTATTACAAGGACAGCTTGCTTTTTTGTAAAGCCCCATTTGAAGTTCAATCGATGAAGATGAGTGATCGCTCCAGTGATAGTTTTTCTGCAAATACTGAGTTTGTTTTGTCTCAGAGAACATTATATTCTGTAAACGAGCTGAATTTTGTTTTAAAAGATATTATAGAAAATGGAAATGATGATATTTATAGTTCATCTAATGTTATGAGTGATGGTAGTACTGATGCCTTAAAAGTTAAGATTAATTGTAATGAAGAATCCAAAGAGGTAATCTTATATGGTGGTAAAGGATTTACATCAAAACTTGAAGAGCATAAGGTTGGTGGGTTATATTTTAATATTTCATATGGATCTAAAAATTATTATACTCCATTTAGCATTAAATTGAGAGATTTTCAATTAGAAAGGTATCCTGGATCAATGAGTCCATCATCTTTTGCTGCTGAGGTTACAGTGAAGGACGGTAAAGTAAATGAAGATCATAGAATTTTCATGAACACTGTTTTGGATTATAGGGGTTATCGCTTTTTTCAATCTTCATACGATCAAGATGAATTAGGTACAATTCTTTCAGTAAATCATGACCTATTAGGTACATTAGTCAGTTACTTAGGATATTTTCTATTAGCTTTAGGGATGATTATGGTATTCTTCACTTCAAAAACTAGATTTGCATTTTTAAATAAGCAACTAAACAAAATAAAAAGTAAAGCTGTTCTACTTATTACAACATTATTTTTAAGTATAAATGTTAATGCTGAAACTAACTTAGATAGCCTGTTAAATGCTAATGCTATAAAGATTGAGCATATTCAGAATTTTGAAAAATTATTAATACAAGATAACGGAGGTAGAATCAAACCAGTTAACACAATATGTTCTGAGTTTTTAAGAAAGATTGCACGTAAAAATAAGATTGCCGAACAAAGCCCAACACAGATAGTATTAGGAATGATGAAAAATCCTAAATTATGGAGTAATGTTCCAATGATTAAGATTAGCCATGATAAATTAAAGCTTTTATTGCAAACAGAAGAAAGTAGAGTGTCATTTAGAACTTTTTTTACAGAAGATGGTGATTACATCTTGAAAGATGAGGTTGATAGGGTTAATTCTAAAGCTCCAATAGATAGAGATAAATATGATAAAGATATTATTACAGTAGATGAAAGAATTAATATATGTTTTACAATTTATAATGGAGATATTTTTCGTTTTTTTCCTTTAGCTAACGATTCAAATAATACTTGGTATACTGCTCGGGAGAATAGTTTTTTCTCAAATAAGGATTCTCTATTTGTTACGAATATTATGTTAATGTATATGAATTCTTTAAACAGAGCACTAGATGATAATAATTGGGCAACATGCGATAGTGTTGTTTCATATATATCTAAATTTCAAATTCGATATGGAGCAAAAATAATCCCAAAAGATTATAAAGTTGAACTTGAGGTATTGTATAATAAATTAAATGTTTTTTCTAATTTATTTATGTATTATTTCATGATCGGATTTATTTTCTTAATTATTTTGATAATTAGAATTTTTAAAAATAATTCCTTAGACAAACTTCTGAAATTTATTTTCTTTCTCATTATAATAGGCTTTTTAGTTCAGACATTAGGTCTAGCAGCACGGTGGGTTATTTCTGGTCATGCACCATGGAGTAATGGTTATGAGTCTATGATATATATTTCATGGGCAACTATGTTATCTGGTATTATATTTAGTTTAAGATCTAAATTGACTTTGGCTGCAACAACTTTAGTAACTTCTTTGTTTTTAATGGTCGCTCATTTAAATTGGTTAGATCCAGAAATAACGAATATTGTTCCAGTTTTAAATTCATACTGGCTAATGATTCATGTTTCTATAATTACAGCAAGTTATGGCTTTTTAGCTCTTGGAGCTGTTTTAGGACTTTTTTCTTTGTGGTTAATTATATTTACTAATGAAAACACCAAAAATAAACTATTAGTTACGATAAAGGAGTTAACACTAATAAATGAAAAATCAATTACTATTGGATTATTTATGTTAACTATTGGGACTTTTTTAGGCGGTGTATGGGCAAATGAGTCTTGGGGAAGATATTGGGGTTGGGATCCAAAAGAAACTTGGGCTCTTGTTAGTGTTTTAATTTATGCTTTTGTTTTACATATGCGCTTAATTCCAGCGCTTTCAAGTTTTTACACATTTAACTTGGCTACATTAGTTGCAATTTGGTCGATTATAATGACTTATTTTGGTGTCAATTATTATCTCTCTGGTTTACATTCATATGCAGCTGGAGATCCAATGCCAATACCATCATTTGTTTATTATTTAATTGTTATAACCTTTATAACAGCTATATTAGCAAGGAATAAATTCAAACGTTACTACTAATGAAATTAGATATCTTAGCTTTTGGTGCTCATCCTGATGACATTGAGTTAGGTTGTGGAGGTACAATAATTAAACATGTAGAAAATAATTTTAAAGTTGGAATTATTGATCTAACAACTGGAGATTTAGGTACTAGGGGAAATGCTAAAATTAGACTTGAAGAAGCAGATTCTGCTAGCAAGGTAATGGGATTGTCAGTAAGAGAAAATCTAAATTTTAAGGATGGATTCTTTTTAAATGATGAAGAGCATAAAATTGCACTCATAAAAAAAATAAGAAAATACAAACCTGAAATTGTGTTAGCAAATTCTCCTTCAGATCGCCATCCTGATCACGCAAGAGCATCTCAATTAACTATTGACGCATGTTTCTTATCTGGTCTTGAGAAAATCAATACCAATCAAGAAATTTGGAGGCCTAAAGCTATTTATCATTATATTCAATTTAATAATTTGTCACCTGATTTTGTTGTAGATATTTCAGAACACTTCGATAAAAAAATTTCTGCTATTAAAGAATATAAATCTCAATTCTTTGATCCTAATTCTAAGGAATCAAAAACTATTATTTCTTCCAAAGAATTTTTTGACAGCATTGAGTATAGAGCTAAAGATTTAGGCAGGCAAACCTCGTGCACTTATGCTGAGGGTTTTATTAATCATCAACTTTCCAGAGTAAATTTATTAAATGATTTAAAATAAAAAAACCGGATAATTTCCGGTTTTTTTATCAATTATATTTTGATTTTATCTAGAAATTACAAACTTTTTAGTTGATTTGCTTGAGTTATTAATAAAGTTAATAAAGTAGACTCCATTATTTATTCCTTCTAAATTTAAATTTAAAGTATTAATTCCTGAAACAGTATTTATTTGGAATTCTTTAATTTTCTCACCAACGATATTTGTAATACTTAGAATAGATTTATCATTATTTCTAGAAGAAAAATCTAAAGTTAAGATATTCTTTGCTGGGTTTGGATAAATTGAGAATTTTAAGTCGAGATAGCTATTATCTACGCTTGTTGAAGTACTACTTAATTCAAAAGTATCCACCTCTAAATATTGAATATAGTTCATATCTATAATATCTTCATCTCCTCTAACAGCAAGGCCAGGTTCAAAATCTTTCTGATAGATTAATCGTATTTTATCATCTACATTTCTATCCATTCTTGCAAAAACACATTCTTGTGCTCCACCCCAGGCGTCCCAAGGTGTAATATCTTTTGGTGAGCTCCAAGTAGTTCCACCATCAGTACTTTTAACTGCATGAACATGTCTAAAGTTCTGAGAACCATTATCAATGTTTTCCATCAATGATGAATAAGAAACAAAAATATTTCCTAGATTATCTATTCCAGCACTTGGCATACAATCAACCGAAAGGTAATATAGCGGAAAGTCAACATAATTTAGTAATCCATCTCCATCCAAATCTTGAGCTGAGGCAATCATTTGAGGAAGATTTGTATACCATAAAGATGGGTCTACCATTGGGTTATTTGCATAATTATCAGCTCCCATATTCTCATTCCAATAAATAATTCCACTTGTACCACCAAAATATGATGTGTTTCCATCAGATAAATCAGCATCTAATACTCTCATATTACCAAAAAATACATGAGCCATTCCATTATTATCAAGAAGAACTGTACCAGCACCATCTGTAGTGTAAAGAGTATCCATAACAGCATCTCCATCTAAATCAAGTCCAGAATCAGTTACATAGCCATCAACTGGGAAATCTAAATATACAGTAGGAGTCCATGTATTTCCATTGTCAGTAGATTTTAAAATAACTGAATCATCCCAACCACCAAAATATGCTACAACAACAGTCTCTCCTTGAGCTGCAATTGCATAATCATCACCATTAAATCCAGTATATTTACTGGTATCAAGAGTTGGAAGTTGTAAATCTTTTATATCCCAAGTTGCTCCACCATCTTGAGATCTATAATAAACTAAAGCACCATCTAATCCGTTCCAAATAGTCCCCCCTAAACCTGTAGGTGCTATAACACCAATCATATGAACACTCTCATTATTTGCTCCTCCAATAACTGCTCTATTCCAAATAATATCAGTGTAAACACCATTACTGTCCATAGAAGAAATAATTTGTTCACTCCAAGGACCTGTTCCTTTTGTAGGACGATGTGTCATTAGTAAATAACCGTTATCTGTATTGTGTGTAATCGCAATTTCTTTTCCAGAGCCAGTAGTTAAAATTGATGGCCAACCACCTCTAGAGGATTCTAATCTTGCAGATGGATCAGGAGCCCAAGAAGAACCATCATGATAATTATATCCTGTTCCTCTATCTGTGTAAGAAGCAGAAAACTGAGAACTCATTGTCCAAGTTGCAGAAATAGTTCCGTCACTATGTCTGATTAATCTATTATCTACAGAAGCATTAGATTGTAAATCGTAAGTAGTAGTACCGATCTGAATATCATTAATAGTATTTGTTGATTTTAGAGCTGCTGTGTTTGGGTTAGGATTTGTAATTAAATTACTTAAAACCTCATTTCCCCCTATCTTGTAAAGTGGTGCTTTTGAACTAACATCTCCATTTTTTGCTTTTATTGGAGATATTTGAGCGGATAATGTTCCACAAAATAAAAATGCAGCTAGATATGTAAAAATTTTTTTCATAATAATTGTTTTTGTTTTATTGCTTGTGTAATAATACTAAAAAATTCTTTTAAATTTTAATCTAATAGAGTTTCCTATTACTACAACATCAGAGAATGCCATAAATAATGCTGCCCACATCGGATTCAAGTATCCTAAGCATGCAATAGGAATAGCAATAATATTATATGAGAAGGCCCAAAAAAGGTTTTGTTTGATAGTTAGTAAAGTATGTTTGCTTATTTTTAAAGCTTTTGGAAGTTGCTTTAGATTTTCTTTATTAAGTAAAATAATTTCCGATGATTGAATTGCAATTTGACTTGCATGCCCAAGAGAAAGTCCTAAGGTAGCTTTAGATAATGCGGGAGCATCATTAATGCCGTCACCAACCATTAAGGTATTATTTTCCTTATTTAAATTTTCAATAATTTTAAGCTTATCTTCTGGAGATTGATTTGAGAATACTTTATCAAATAATAAGGATCTATTTAATTCTTCACATTTTTCTTTTCTATCTCCACTAACTAGTGTTGTATTATATTCTTTTTTTAGTTCGTTGATAATTTCTTGAGTTCCATCTTTAATCTCATCCTTAAGATTAATTGTTGCAACTATATTATTGTTCTTTTTTAAATAAACATCAAATTTTCTCTTTTGATTCTCATTAATTTCTTTTCCAATAAAATAAATATCATTATCGATTTGAGCACGTATTCCTAAACCATTTTTTTCTTCAATATTTTTAATTTTTATTTCATTAGAATAATCTTTTAATTCATTTACTAAAGAGTTTGCTATAGGATGTGAAGAGTGTTTTTCAATATTGTAAATGATACTTTTAATTTTATTCTCGTTGCCTTCAATAATATTTAGATTAAGAATCTTAAAATTACCCGATGTTATTGTTCCTGTTTTGTCAAATGCAATATTTTTTATGTTCGCCATTTTTTCTAAAGTATTACCACCTTTAATTAAAATTCCATTTTTTGCAGCTCTTCCAATTCCAACCATTATTGCAGTTGGAGTAGCAAGACCCATGGCACAAGGACATGAAATTACAAGAACAGCAATTGATCTAAGAAATGCATCAATAAAAGCAATATCGAAAGCATAATGAGAGATAAAGAATGTAAGTATTGATATGCAAATAACAATTGGAACAAATATTGCACTTACTTTATCACCTAATTTTTGTATTTCAGGTTGATCTTTTTGAGCATTTTTAACAAGTTCAATAATTTGCGAGAGAATTGTATTATTTCCAACTTTTAATGCTTTAATTTTAATACTACCAGAAAGTAATGTGGTTCCGCCAATTACCATGCTATTAGTTTTTTTTACAACAGGAAGACTCTCACCTGTTATCATGGATTCATCTAATGTACAGTCACCCCAAATTATTGTACCATCTATTGGTATTTTATCTCCACTATTTACGATTAAGATGTCACCCAAAATAATATCTTCAAATTTTACATCAACTATTTTATCATCATATATTTTTTTTGCTAAGGTGTTTTTAATTTTATGTAAATCTTTTAATGCTGTTGTTGTTTGTTTAACAGATCTGTGTTCTAATACATTACCTAACAATACTAATGTAATAATAGTAGCACTTGTTTCAAAAAACATATAATTGTGTACTTCATTGGTGCCGTAAAATAACCACCAACCATAAATACTATAAAAAAATGCTGCAGAGCTACCTATAAAGATTAGAACATCCATATTTGGCACTCCTGTTTTTAATGAATTAAATGCACTTTTCCCAAAATAAATTAAACCAATAAAATAAACTGGTAAACATAAGCCTAGTTGTATAAAAGGATCATATAATATGTTGCTATGATCTAGAAACATATGTGAGAAAAGAGGTATTGTAAATAAAAGAGATGTAAAAAATAACATTTCAACTTTAGAGAATTTTTTCTCTTTATTGTTCTTATTTTTTACCTTATATCCTATATCTTCAATTAAAGAAATAATATGTTTTTTGTTTGATGCTTCATCTTCATTACAGCTAACTTCAGACAAAGGAAAATTAACATTAACATTTTCTATTGAATTTTTTTCAAGATGAGTTCTTATGCCACTAGCACAATTATTACAGGTCATCCCTTCAACATGAAGAACAATTTTTTCACCTATTTTTTTCATATAACAAATATAAATAAGTTTTTGTTTAATGAATATTAATATATATTTGCAGACTTAAAATGGTGGTTGTAGCTCAGTTGGTTAGAGCACTGGTTTGTGGTGCCGGGGGTCGTGGGTTCGAATCCCATCAGCCACCCCAAAAAAAAGGAGTTGATTAATCAACTCCTTTTTTTATTTTAATTTGTTCAAACTTCGTAAAAGTTGAGGCTTAGTCTTAAATCCAGGAAGTTGACCAACCTTTTTATCTTTACCATTAATAATTACAATTGTTGGCCAGTAAAAGTTACCACCTGTTGGCTCAACTAGATCAAAAAATAAATTATGTCTCCAGGTGGAGTTTGGATCTTCTTCTATTGGTGCATCATTAATATATTTTTTTCCATTATAGGTAATTGGTTTTTTTGTTTTTCCATTTAGCATTACAGGAAAGAAATTCTCATTTATTAGCCTAATTACCTGAGGATCTGTTAAAACTTCTTTTTTCATTCTCATGCAAAAATCACAATTATCTCTGTAAAAGAAAATCAGCATATTCTTTCCGTACTTTTCAGAATATTTTTCTCCCTCAGCAAGAGTAACCCAATCAACAGTTTTAACTGGTGCCCCTTGAGAAAAAGAAAATAAAGGAAGAATAGTTAAACAAAGAATTAAAAACTTATGCATTTATTTTTTCATTAGTATTTTGTTGGCTCCAGCGATCCAAGCGCTAGGACCTCCCTTTACGTATCCTTGAGAACCTAATCTTTTAAAGTTAACTTGTTTGTCTTCAATCTCTGGTACAACTATCCATCCAGATGGGTAGCCTCTTACACCAAACATTTGTCTTAAATTATCGTTTTGTTGTCTAAGACTTTCATCCAATTTCTTTCTTCTAGGAAAATCTAATTCAACAAGCACTAAGTTTTCATTAGCCCATTTTGCAAATTCAGGCTTAAAGAAAACTTCTTTTTGAAGTCTAATACACCATCCACACCAGTCACTTCCTGTAAAAAAGAAAAACAATGGTTTTTCAGTTTCCATCGAAATATTAATAGCTTTAGTGACATCAGTATGCCATTCTAATTCACTCTCTTGTGCAATAAGATTTAGTGAAAATAAAACTAGTAGTATTGATAATATTTTTTTCATTTTTTCATTTTTTAATTTTTAATGTAAACCATGCATTAATTTTTTAATATATGGTGATATAATAACAACGAAGATAGCGATAAATATTGTTACAAAACCTATTTGTCCATAGATACTATTATATTGAAGTAAGGTTGCTACAGCTTCATTTGAAGTGTCTGGATAACCCATAAACCAATTTGTTAGTTCAGAAAGCCAATTACTTTCACCAGTATTTCCACTTGTTGTTAATTTAGCTATTTCACCAGAAATATAATGAGCAAATGTTGATGATAAGAACCAAACTCCCATCATAAAAGCTGCTATTCTTTTTGGAGATAATTCTGTTACTTTAGATAAGCCAATAGGAGAGAGGAATAACTCACCGGTTGTTATTAAGAAATAGCCAAGGAAAACAAAAAGGAAAGGAACTTTTCCATTTTCACCAATGAAATGGGCTGTTGCAGCAAAAATTAAGAATCCTAATCCTAATTGAAAAATTCCTAAAGCAAATTTCATAGGAGTATTTGGATTTCTTTTCATATCTCCAAGTTTTGTCCATAACCAACTAAATGGAATTGCCAATAAAACTATATATGCCGGATTAATGGCATTTGTCTGAGAGGCATTCATTCCTACTAAGTTAACACACTTGTCAACCCATACAGTTATAGAACTTCCTGCTTGTTCAAAACAAGCCCAGAAAATGGTACAAAAAACTGATAAAATCATTAAAGCAATTAATCTGTCACCACTTTGATGATCTTTTTTAACAACTTTATAATCAAAAATAATATAAGCTACATAAGCTAATACAGCTAAACCAACAATAGATAAAACATTACCTAAAATCTGAGAATCTTTGTCAAGAATAATTAGAAAAGCAAAAACAGGAACAAGAAGAAAACCAATTGCATAAATTATATTAGTGATAGATATTCCTGAAATCTTTTTATTAATGTATTCTACAGGCTGAAGTCCCTTATCACCAAGAACATTATCGCTTATTCCTTTCCAAAATACAATAAGACCGGCTAACATTCCCAAGCCTGCTGCTCCAAAACCATAATGCCAGCCGTATACTTCACCTAGATAACCACAAAAAAGAGGAGCAATCATTGCACCGAGATTTATTCCCATGTAAAAAATTGTAAAGCCTCCATCTCTTTTAATATCCCCTTCTTCGTATAAAGATCCAACTAATGTTGAAATATTTGGTTTAAAGAAACCATTACCCATTATCAATAAGCCTAGGGCTCCATAAAACATAAACTCTGTTGGAAAAGCCATAAAGAAATGCCCTAAAGCCATAAGGATTCCACCAAAAAGAATAGATTTTCTATACCCAATATACTTATCTGCTAAATACCCTCCAAGTAGAGGTGTTAAATATACTAATGCCCCATAAGCAGCATATATTCCATATGCTATTTCCTCATTATTTTGTAAGTCTTGATAAAAGTCTTTAATAAGGTATAATGTTAATAATGCTCGCATTCCGTAAAAAGAAAAACGTTCCCACATTTCAGCAAAAAATAAATAAAATAAAGCTTTTGGATGTCCCTTTTTATCCAAATATGTTTTTGCAATAAATAAAATTAATACAGTGAAAATTACGTAACCAATTAGTTGAATCATATTGTTTTTGTTTTAGTCGCCGAATTTAAGAAAAAAAGAATTATAAATTATCTACAATAAAGCTAGTTATTTTTGTGTAGAGATGGAACCTTGAATAAATTCCATGATTTTTATCAGGGTATACAAATAAGTCAAATTGTTTATTTGCTCGCACAAGAGCTGATGTCATCTCATATGTGTTTTGAATATGTACATTGTCATCAGCAGTACCATGAATTAAAAGATATTTTCCTTTAAGTTTATCAACGTGATTAATTGGAGAGTTTTCATCATAACCTTTCTCATTTTCCTGAGGAGTTTGCATATATCTTTCCGTATAAATATTATCATAATAGCGCCAGTTTGTTACTGGAGCAACAGCTACAGCTAATTTAAAAACATCAGCTCCTTTTGTTATTGCTAATGAAGACATATAACCTCCATAACTCCAACCTTTAATACCAATTCTATCTTTATCTATAAATTCTAAATCAGCAAAATATTTTGCTGCGTCAATTTGATCAATGGTCTCATATTTACCTAACTCTTTATATGTCATTTTTTTAAACTCTGAACCCTTTCCACCAGTTCCTCTATTATCTACACAAGCAACCACGTATCCTTTTTGAGCTAACATTTGAAACCAGTAAAAATTACTTCCTTCATATCTATTTAATACCTTTTGAGATCCGGGCCCACCATATAAAAACATCAATAATGGGTATTTTAGATTTTTATCAAAATTTGGTGGTTTTATTATCCAAGCATTTAAATCAGCTTTTTCTGTATAAATAGTAAAAATCTCTTTTTTACTAACATTATACTCTTTAATTTTATTTGTGAACTCTGTGTTGTCTTCAATGATTTTTACTAATGAACCATCAGACTTATGTAAGGAGTAAATTGGCGGTGTATTTGCGTTCGAATAAGTGTTTATATAATACTTTAGTCCTTTACTAAATTTTACGGAATTTGTACCAATCTGAGTGCTAAGCTTTTCTTTTTTGCCAGTTTCTAAATCAAGCATATAAAGAGACCTATTTGTTGAACCATCCTCAGTAGATCTATAAAAAATTTGCATTTTATCACTATCTAAACCATCAAAAGATGTTACTTCCCATGAACCTTTTGTTAATTGTTCCTCACTTCCATCTAAACCTTTCAAAAAAATGTGATTATATCCCTTTTTCTCTGAAGTCCAAATAAAAAAATTATTAGGTAAGAAAGTGAGATTATCATTAATATCTATATAGTATTTATCTTCTTCTGAGAACAATATATTATTTGAAGCATCTTGTGCATTAACTAAAATAAAATCTAATTTGTTTTGATGTCTATTAAGACCTATTATTGTCAATATATTTGGATCTCGTGACCATTTAATTCTTGGAATATACTCATAGTCTTCTTCGGTATAAATTAAACTTTTTTCTTTTTTGTTCAGATTGTATAAATACACATTAACAGTAGAATTAGCTTCTCCTGCTTTTGGATATTTAAAGACTTCTTGAGTAGGGTAAAGGTTTCCATTAAATTTATCCATTGAAAATTCTTTAACATGAGATTCGTCAAATTTATAGTAGGCAATAATCTCTCCATTTGAAGACCATTCAAAACCTTTTACCAAACGAAACTCTTCTTCGTAAACCCAATCTGATGCTCCATTTATAATATGGTTCTTTTTGCCATCAAAGGTTATTTGTGTTTCTTTTCCGTTTAATATGTTTTTGATGTATAGATTATTATTAAAAACAAAAGCAATTTTTTCGTTATTTGGACAAAATGTTGGATATCTAATTTTTTCTTCTGATATTTTTTTTAGTTTATTGTTATGAATATTAAAAACATAATATATTGCTCTTTTTGAATATCTATAGATTGATTCTGTTTCAGTTGCAAGAATCATTAATTTGTCATCATGACTTAAAGTATAGCTATTAATTCTTCCAATTTTAAAATCTGAACTTTTAAATAATCTTGTGATTCTATCACCATTTTTAAAATTATACTTAATAATTTCTTGACCATCTTCAGTGCGTTTCATTTGAGTATAAAACTCACCGTTGTTCATCGATTTTAGTCCTTGATAACTTTTAGGATAGAAATTATAATCTTTATATATACCTTCTAAGGTTATTTTTTTATTTTGACTTAAGGCAACTAATGAAATTATTATGAATGATAAGCAAAAAAAGATCTTTTTCATTAATTTATTTATTTAAAGTAGTGTGCTAATTTACTTAATTTTGTATTAAATTTAATTTAAATGAATTATTCAAAATTAACTAATGATGATATCTTGTTTTTCAGAAATCAGATTGGAAACGATTATGTTTTTCTAGATGAAAATATTTTGAATGATTACTCACATGATGAAACTGAAGATTTAAAATTCCTTCCTCAGATTGTTCTCAAGCCATATAATACTGCTCAAGTATCTATAATTATGATTTACTGTAATAAAAGAAATATACCAGTAACTCCCTGTGGAGCAAGAACCGGATTAAGTGGTGGCTCTCTTCCAATATTTGGGGGTGTTGCTCTTTCTTTAGAAAATTTTAATAAGATCATTCAGATAGATGAAAAAAATTTACAAGCTACTGTAGAACCTGGAGTAATTAATCAAGTTTTTAGAGATTTTGTCGAGCAAAAAAACTTGTTTTACCCTCCAGATCCAGCTAGTAAAGGAAGTTCTTTTCTTGGGGGTAATTTAGCAGAAAATTCTGGTGGTCCTAAGGCTTTAAAATATGGCGTTACGAAAGATTATGTTTTAAACTTAGAAGTTGTTCTAGCAACAGGTGAGGCGATTTGGACTGGAGCAAATGTTTTAAAGAATTCTACTGGGTATGATCTCACATCATTGATGATTGGTAGTGAAGGAACATTAGGAATCATAACAAAAATTGTTTTTAAATTAATTCCGTTACCAACAAAGGATATTACTATGTTGGTTCCATTTAAATCTGCTGAAAAGGCTTGTGAAGCAGTATCTGCAATTTTTATGAAAGGAATAACACCTTCTGCTCTTGAATTTATTGAACGTGATGCAATTGATTGGACATTAAAATATTCAGATATAAAGATGGATATAAAAGAAGATATTCAAGCACATTTACTAATTGAGGTTGATGGAAATGATTTAGATGATTTATTTAGTGATTGTGAAAAAATCTCTAATGTTTTATATGATTTTGAATGTGGTGAGATATTATTAGCTGAAAGTAAAGAACAGAAAGATAGATTATGGCGTTTACGAAGAATGGTTGGAGAAGCCGTAAAATCAAATTCTATATATAAAGAAGAAGATACAGTTGTGCCTAGAGCAGAACTTGCAAACTTGCTTACTGGTGTTAAAAAAATTGGTGAGGAATATGGTTTTAAATCAGTGTGCTATGGTCATGCAGGTGATGGTAACTTACATATTAACATCATAAAAGGTGGTATGTCTGATCAAAAATGGGATTTAGAAATAAAAGATGCAATAAGAGAAATTTTTATATTGACAAAAAAATTAGGAGGTACAATAAGCGGCGAACATGGAATAGGTTTTGTGCAGAAAGATTATATTGACATAGTTTTTTCTAATAAAGAAATTGAACTTCAAAAGGGAATTAAAAATTTATTTGATCCAAAAAATATTTTAAACCCTGGTAAGATATTTAATTAAATTAATATATCCAGAACTACAAATAAACCAAATACTAAAGATGCAATTCCATTTGTAGTAAAAAATGCGATGTTTACTTTTCTTAAGTCATCAGCTGTAACTAAAGTATGTTGGTATACTAAAAGAGAGCTAAATATTGTAGCTCCAATTAAATAATACATACCAAAATTATATTTAATTCCTATAAAAATTAAAATTAAGAAGGTAATGAAATGTAAAAACCTAGAAAGTAATAATGCGTTTTTCTTTCCTAAGTATACAGGAATTGAATTGAGGTTATTTTTAGCATCAAACTTTTCATCTTGTAAAGAATAAATAATATCAAATCCAGCAACCCAAAACAGTACAATAATTGAGAAATATATTGGTAGAATATCAAATGATTCAGTGACTGCTAAATAGGCGCCTATAGGAGAAAGTGATAGTCCAATTCCAAGAACAAAGTGACATAAAAAAGTAAATCTTTTAGTATAGCTATATCCAAGAATAATAATTAATGCAATTGGAGATAATAGAAAGCATAATTGATTGATAAAAAATGTAGTAATGACAAAAAGAATTGAATTTAAAATCACAAATTTTAATGCAGACGAGGGATTGATTTTTTTTGAAGGGATTTCTCTTATTTCAGATGTCCTTGGATTAATAGTATCAATATCTCTATCAATATATCTATTAAATGCCATAGCTGCTGATCTTGCAAATACCATACACAGAATTACATATATAAAAGTTAAATACGAAATATTACTTTCATGATAGGCAAGGAAGAACCCAATAACAGCAAAAGGAAGTGCAAAAATTGTATGGCTAAATTTAATTAACGACAAATATTTTTTCATAAAATGAGTACTAATATTTGTTTAAAATCATCATATCAAAAGTAATTAAATTAATCTATTATATTTTTCGATATTTGCAGTGTTATGAAAGGAAATATTCAAGTGCCAAAAGGAACACGTGATTTCACATCTAAAGTAATGTTTAGAAGAAATTATATTTTCAAAAAAGTTAAATCTTGTTTTGAACGCTATGGTTATGCCCCTATCGAAACTCCTGCAATGGAGAATATTGAAACCTTGACAGGTAAATATGGTCAAGAAGGAGATAGGTTAATTTTTAAAGTTTTGAACTCAGGTAATTTTCTTTCTAAAACAACAATTGATAATACTACTACATCTAAATCTTTGTCAAAAGAAATTTGCGACAAGGCATTAAGGTATGATCTAACAGTTCCATTTGCCAGATTTGTTGTGAATAATCAAAATGATATAACATTTCCTTTCAAGCGATACCAAATGCAGAATGTTTGGAGAGCAGACAGACCTCAAAAAGGTAGGTTTAGAGAGTTTTATCAATGTGATGCTGATGTTATTGGATCGAAATCACTATTAAATGAGATAGAGCTTATTCAATTATGTGATGATATTTTTACTTCTTTAAATATTCCTAATATTCAAATTTTAATTAACAACAGAAAAATTCTTTCAGCAATGATTGAATTCATGTCAGCTTCTGAATATTTTGATCAATTTGTTATTATCCTTGACAAAATTGATAAAATAGGAGTTAAAAATGTAAAAAAAGAATTAATAAAGCTTGGCTTAGATGTTGACAAAATTAATTTGTTAGATAAGTTTTTAAATATTAAAAATATTAATGATATTTCTAACCTTGTAAATCAAACTGAATTAGGTAAAAAGGGTGTTGAGGAATTAGATTTTATTTTAAAATTAATTAAAAGTTTAGGACTTAAAAGCTCAGAGTTGAAATTTGATATCTCTTTAGCTCGTGGATTAGACTATTACACTGGTTCTATTTTTGAAGTAAAGTCATTAGATGTTAATATTGGAAGTATAGCTGGAGGAGGAAGGTATGACGATTTAACAAGTATCTTTGGCTTAAAGGATGTATCAGGAGTTGGAATTTCTTTTGGAATAGATAGAATCTATTTAGTTATGGAAGAATTGGGCTTGTTTCCAACAGGCATTGATACAACATCTAAAGTCCTATTTCTGAATTTTGGAGAAATAGAAGCGAATTATTGTTTTAAGTATCTAAAAGAGTTAAGAGAAAACAATATAAGTTCTGAACTATATCCAAATAATGATAAGATAAAAAAACAAATGAATTATGCCAACAATAAGGGTGTCCAATTTGTTGTTATGATTGGAGAGGATGAAATGAAATCTGGACAATTAACAACTAAGAATATGAGTACTGGAGAGCAGAAAAAAATGAGTATTTCAGAATTCATTAAAATCATTCTATAGATGAAGGTGTATAAAATTGGATCAGAAATATTATCTATTAATTCTATTAGAGAAATCATCAAGAATGATTCAAAGCTATCTCTTTCTTCAAAAGTTAAAAGTCAAATTAGAGACTGCAGAAAATATTTAGATAAAAAGATTCATGAATCTAATGATCCTATTTATGGAATTAACACGGGTTTTGGCTCGTTATATGATAAAAAAGTTGATAAGGCTGATTTAGGCCAGTTACAAAAAAATTTAGTTTTATCTCACGCATGTGGAGTAGGTGATGAAGTGCCATTTGAGATTGTAAGATTGATTATATTATTGAAAATACAGTCCTTATCATACGGTCATTCTGGTGTTCAGTTAGAAACTGTTGAGCGATTGGTAGACATGTATAATAATAGAATTTTACCAGTTATTTATCAACAAGGGAGTTTAGGTGCTTCTGGTGATTTAGCCCCATTAGCACATATGTCATTATCATTATTGGGAGAAGGTGAAGTAGATGTTTTAGAAAATTCTAATAAACCAAATTATAAAAGAAAAAAGATATCTAAAGTATTTAGAGATTTAAAATGGAAAGCTATTACACTTCAGTCAAAAGAGGGATTAGCACTATTAAACGGAACACAGTTTATGAGTTCTTATGGAGTTTGGAGCTTAATTAAAGCAAAGAAGTTATCTTATTTAGCAGATTTAATTTCTTCTATTTCAATAGATGCTTTTGATTGTAGAAATGAGTTTTATGATAAATTAATTCAAAGTGTCAGACCACATAAAGGTCAAATAAAAACTGCAAAAAATATAGAAGATTTTTTGAAGGAAAGTGAAATTCAAAGCAAAATAAAAAATCATGTTCAAGATCCATACTCATTTAGATGTATTCCCCAAGTTCATGGAGCAACAAAAGATGTCATATCTCATGTTGAGCAAGTATTTAATACTGAAATCAATTCTGTTACAGATAATCCTAATATTTTTATTAAAGAGGATAGAATAATTTCAGGAGGAAATTTTCATGGTCAAATACTGTCTATGAGTATGGATTATTTAGCAATTGCTTTATCAGAACTAGCTTCAATTTCTGAAAGAAGAATCTACAAGTTAATTTCTGGAGAAAGAGATTTGCCTCCATTTTTAGTTAATGATCCTGGCTTAAATTCTGGTATGATGATTACTCAATATACTGCAGCGAGTATTGTTAGTCAAAATAAACAATTATGCACACCTGCATCAGTGGACAGTATAGTTTCTTCTAATGGTCAAGAAGACCATGTTAGTATGGGAGCAAATGCAGCCACAAAGCTTTTTGTAGTAATTAATAATGTTGAAAAGGTATTAGCTATAGAATTATTAAATGCTGTGCAAGCATTATCTTACAGAAAAGATGTTTCATCCAGCTTTATCCAAAGTATTGTTAAAGAATTTAGAAAAGATGTCAGTTTTCTAAATCAGGATAGAATATTAAGCATCGATATTGAAAATTCAATAAGTTTTTTACAAAATTTAGATGTTGATGCTGATCTAGTTTTTGCCTAAAAAGACATATTCAATAATATTGGAACCCATTTTTAAAGCCTTTAATCTGGTTTCTTCGCTATCATTATGAACCTCTGAATCTTCCCATCCGTCACTTAAATCTGATTCATAGGTGTATAGACAAAGCAATCTGCCATTATCAAAAATTCCATAGGCCTCAGATGGTTTTGCATCATGGATGTGTATTTTTGGTAAGCCATTTGGAAAGCTGAAACTTTGATTAAAAATAATATGATTTGAATTGATTTTAATTAATTTTTTATTTGGAAATACTTTTGTTATTTCTTTTCTAAAAAACTCATCTAACCCATAATTATCATCAACATGAAGAAATCCTCCAGACAAAAGATATTTTCTTAGATTATTTGCTTCTTCATTACTGAAAAAAATATTGCCGTGCCCAGTCATATGAATAAATGGGTAGTTAAAAATATCACTACTACCAACTTCCACAATATCCGGCGATTCTTTAATATTTGTTCCTAAATTTTTATTTGAGAATTCTATCAAGTTTGGTAATGCCGTTGGATTTGCATACCAGTCGCCTCCACCATTATATTTTAAAGTAGCAATAGAATATGTGCTCTGACTTAAAGAAGCTAAAGGGAATAAAACAAAAAAGAAAATTCTTAAAAATATCATTTTACTAAATTAAAAAAATCATTCAAAAAGAAGGTTTAATGTTTGTGTAGCTACTACACCTGCAGTTTCAGTTCTTAGCCGACTATTACCTAAAGTTGTAGGTTTAAATTTTTTGTTAATTGCTTGAGAAATTTCATTTTCAGAAAAATCTCCTTCTGGGCCTATTAAAATTAAATGAGATAAGTTTTTTGATTTAATTATCTTATGTTTTTTTTGATTCAAGCAATGAGCGATGTATTTTTCTCCGGGGTATTCTTTATCAATAAAATCTATAAAGCTTATTGGAGAGTTTAATTTTGGTCTATAAAATTTCATAGACTGTTTTATAGCTGAAATTATTATTCTATTGCAACGCTCAAGATTAACTTTTTTTCTTTCTGACCTTGAGCAAATAATAGGAGTTATTTCATTTATTCCAATCTCTGTTGCTTTCTCTAAAAACCATTCAAATCTGTTAATATTTTTTGTTGGAGCAATTGCTAAATGTAAATTATACTTATGTTGTTTTTCTTTTTTTTCTTTTTTAATAACTTTTAAGCTGACTGTATTTTTTTTTATTTCTTCAATTTCAGCAATAAATAAGAATCCTTTACCATTAATAATATTTATTTTATCTCCAACGTTCTTTCTAAGTACTTTTACTATATGCTTATTTTCTTCATTACTTAGAGAAATTTTTTCATCAATTTTTTCAGTATAAAATAATTGCATTAAATAATATTAAAAACTAATATTTGAGAGTAACTAATGAAGAAAAAGTGTCTGATTAGAAAAAATATTTTTCTAGAAAATAACAATTTATATAACTTTTGGGGCTGCAGTTAAAATTTCATTATTTGCTTGATCAGCAAATTGAATGAAGTTTTTATTAAATGCTTTTGCTAACTCATTTGCTTTGACGTCATATTTACTACTATCTTCCCATGTATTCTTTGGATTTAATATATGACTAGGAACTTCCGGACAGTTTTTTGGCATGTTGAGTCCAAAAATATTATGTAATTCAAAATCAACATCAGCTAAATCATTATTTAATGCAGCTGTAATCATTGCTCTAGTAAATTTTAGAGATATTCTATTTCCAACACCATATTCTCCGCCTGACCACCCAGTATTAATTAGCCAAACATTAACATTCGAATTTTTCATTTTTTCGCCTAGCATTTCGGCGTATTTAGTAGGGTGTAAAGGCATAAAAGGCGCTCCAAAACAAGCTGAAAATGTAGTTTGAGGCTCAGTAATTCCGGCTTCGGTACCTGCAACTTTTGCTGTATATCCTGATATAAAATGATACATTGCTTGACCAGCTGTTAGTTTTGAAATTGGAGGTAGTACTCCAAAAGCATCAGCAGTTAAGAAAAATATATTATTTGGACTATTTCCAACAGAAGGTGTTGAGATGTTATTTATAAAATGGATTGGATATGAAACTCTTGTATTTTCAGTAATACTTGTGTTTGAATAATCCACATTGTTGGTGCCTTCGAAAAACTCTATATTTTCAAGTAGAGCCCCTTTTTTAACAGCTCCATAAATATCTGGTTCATTTTCAGAAGAAAGATCTATACATTTTGCATAACAACCACCTTCAAAATTAAAAACTGAATCATTGTCCCAGCCATGTTCATCATCACCAATTAGTAATCTATTTGGATCAGCCGATAGTGTAGTTTTTCCTGTTCCTGAAAGTCCAAAGAAAACAGCTGTATCTCCATTACTGTTAGTGTTAGCACTACAGTGCATTGAAAGAACATTTTTCTCGTAAGGAAGGATAAAATTTAATGCAGAAAATATTCCTTTTTTTATTTCACCTGTATATCCTGTACCACCAATAAGAATTATCTTTTTTGTAAAACTTAGAATAGCAAAATTTTCTTGTCTTGTTCCATCTATCTCAGAATCAGCAAAAAAACCAGGAGCATTAAGAATTAGCCACTCATGTTTAAAATTCTCTAATTCATGATTAGATGGTCTGAGAAACATATTGTAAGCAAATAAGTTACTCCAAGGATATTCATTTACAACCCTTATGTTTAATCTATATTTTTCATTTGCACATGCATAAGTATCTCTAACATAAATTTCTTTATTGCTAAGATAATTTGTGATTTTCTTATGAAGAATATCAAATTTATCTTCATTAAAAGGAATGTTTATATCACCCCACCAAACAGATTCTTTTGTTATCGAATCTTTAACTATAAATCTATCTAGGGGAGATCTTCCAGTAAATTTACCTGTATTTATAGTAATTGCTCCTTGAGCAGTTAATTTTGCTTGTTTTTTATCTAAACAGTGATTTTGAAGCTCATCAGGGGATAGGTTAAAGTGAACAATTGCGTCCAAAATACCTAAGTCAGATGCTATTTGTTGTGATACTTTTTTTTCTTGCTCAGACATAAAATTCTTGATTAAGAGCGTACAAAGTTATATTTTAAAATTAATTTAAGCATATGTTTATCTATTCTTTTTGGTAGTACTTAATAAAACAATAAATTAGCCACAAAAATTTTATGAAAAGAATTCTTGTTATTGGAGCTGGTCGATCTGCTTATACTTTAATACGTTATTTATTAAATCAAAGTATGTCTAATGATTGGAAAGTTACTGTAGCAGACTATAATCTAGAATTAGCAAAAAACATATGCTTAGAGCATATTAATTCAAGACCAATTTTTTTTAATGTTAATGATCAACAACAAAGAGAAAATGAAATCAAAAATTCTGATATTGTTGTTTCAATGCTACCTGCAAGTTTACATGCATTAGTTGCTAATGATTGTATTTTATTAAAAAAGAACTTGGTAACTGCATCTTATGTCTCAGATGAAATTCTAAAAATGAGTGGTGCTGCTAAATCAAATAATTTAATTTTTTTAAATGAAGTTGGATTAGATCCGGGTATTGACCATATGTCTGCCATGAAAATTATTGATAATTTAAAGCAAACTGGAGCAGAAATATTATCTTTTAAATCATATTGCGGTGGATTAGTTCATCCTGAATTTGATAATAACCCCTGGAATTATAAATTTACTTGGAATCCTAGAAACGTAGTCTTAGCAGGAAAAGGTACTTCAAAATTTTTAAATGAAAAGAAAATATGTGAACTTGAATATAATAATTTGTTTAAAGAAACTGAAATAATAAATATTCTTGATCAAGGAGATTTTGAGTCTTACGCTAATCGAGATTCACTTTCTTATATTTCTTCTTATGGCTTAGAGAAAATTGATACGATGTATAGAGGAACTCTTAGAAAAGTTGGTTTTTCTATTTCTTGGAATAGTTTTATAAAACTTGGTATGACAAATGATACTTACAGTATTGAAGACTCAGAGAATTTAAGCTATTATAATTTTATAGATCTATTATTACCAAAATCAAGTAAAAGCTTAGAAGAAAGATTTTGTGAATTTTTATCTATAAACATTGTTTCTGAAGAATTTAAAAAGTTTAAATGGCTTGATTTATTTACTGATAAAATTATTGGTCTTAAAAATGCAACACCTGCACAAATTCTTCAGAAAATTCTTGAAGATAAATTATCTTTAGAATCAAAGGATAAAGATATGGTTGTAATGCAACATCAGTTTATATATAAAGTTGATAGTAAATTAAAGAAATTACATTCATCTCTTGTTGTTTTTGGTGATGATCAACAAAATACTGCTATGGCAAAGACTGTTGGCCTACCTGTTGCAATTTCTGTTAAGTTAATTTTAAATGGTACTATTAAGCTAAAAGGAGTTCAGATTCCTACTAAAAAAGAGATTTATGACCCAATTTTAGAAGAGTTGGCAAAAAATAAAATTAATTTTATTGAAGAGTTAATTTAAATCTATTATTTCTTTTGGAATTTTTGTATAAACAATTTTTTGTTCAATTTCAATTGAACTAATAAATTGGTTTTCTAGAGGAAAACAAAACTCTTTGTTATTGTTTATTACAAAGACTAATGCTTGAGAGCTCTGGTTATTTATTGTTTGTATGTTTCCTAAATCTCCAAACTGTTTATCAATAATCTTAAAGCCTATAATTTTTTTCTCTAATGAAAATTCAGTGTTTTCATATATTAGTTTGTAGGAAGTGAAAACATTAGAGTTTAATAGTTTCTTTGCTTCATCCTCATTTTTTATGTCTTCGAATTCAATAAGAAAATTATTTGATTTATAAGAGCTTATTTTTTCAACAAAAAACGGTATAAGTATCCCTTCTTTTTCGATTAATAGATATTCTGTTTCTTCAAAATTTAATGAAACATCATTTTCATTAAATAAAATAATTTTTCCCTTGTATCCATGTAATTTAAAAATTGATCCAATAAAGAAACAATCTTTTTTTTCCATGAAAAAATAAAATTAGTTAGATAGTTATTTGTCTGTTTCCTTAACTTCTTCTTCAGTAGCCGGAGCTTCTTCAGCAGCCGGAGCTTCTTCAGCAGCCGGAGCTTCTTCAGTAGCCGGAGCTTCCTCAGCAGCCGGAGCTTCCTCAGCAGCTTGAGCTGCAGCTTCTGCATTTAATTTTTCTTTTATTGCTTTAGCTTTTTCCTCATTGTATAGTTTTTCAGCTTCAAGTTTTTCTTTTTTTGCTGCTTGATTTTCTTTATCTAAGTTTGATTTCTTATCAGAAATTTTTGCTTCTTTGTCAGCAATCCATTTATCGAATCTATTTTGAGCTTCATTTTCATCAAATGCTCCTTTTTCTACTCCAACAAGTAAGTGTTTTTTCATGTAAACACCTTTGTATGAAAGTATTGCCTTAACTGTATCAGAAGGTTGTGCTCCTTTCATTACCCATTCAACAGATTTATCAAAATTAATATCTATTACTGCTGGATTTACATTTGGATTATATAGTCCTATTTTTTCAATATATCTTCCGTCTCTTGGAGATCTTTGATCAGCAATTACTATATGATATACTGGTTTTCCTTTTTTACCGTGTCTTTGTAGTCTTATTCTTGTAGCCATATTTTTTAATTTGGTTAAACCAACTCTGTGGTTATTCCTCATTATTGAGGGGGTGCAAAATTAGTAATCTTTTCTAATAAATAGAATTTTTTAGTACTAATTTTAAATGCGTTTTTCTAAAAAATCCAAAATGGATATTTTTAATAAATATTAATTAATTTTGCAATCGTATTTTAGAAATATAAAAACATATCATAATGAGTAAAAAAGCTAGCGAAAAAAAACTTTCAAAGGATGATTTTAGAAATGTTATTTTATCAGATTTTAGATTAATTAATGAAGTACGAGAATCTTCATTGTTGGGTAGACGAGATGTCTTGTCTGGTAAAGGAAGTTTTGGAATTTTTGGTGATGGAAAAGAATTAGCCCAAATTGCACTAGCCAAAGTTTTTAAGGATGGTGATTTTAGAGCGGGTTATTATAGAGATCAAACTTTGATGATGTGTTTAGGTCAACTATCAACAAAACAAATGTTTGCACATCTTTACGGTAATCCTGAACTATCTGCTGAGCCGAGTTCGGGCTCAAGACAAATGATGAATCATTTTGGTTCTCGTTTCTTAAATGAAGATGGTTCTTGGCGAGACTTAATGAAGCAAAAAAATTCAACATCTGATATGGCATGTCTAGCTTCAAATTTTCCTAGATTGGTTGGGCTTGCACAAGCATCAAAAGTTTACAGAGAAAATAAAGACTTAAAAAACACAGAAAAATTTTCAAATAATGGTTCTGAAATTGCTTTTGGAACTATAGGAAATTCTTCATGCGCTGAAGGCCACTTCTTTGAAGCAGTTAATGCTATTGGAGTTTTACAAGTACCTGCAATTATCTCAGTTTGGGATGATGGTTATGGAATTTCTGTTGGTAATGAATATCAAATGACTAAATCCGATGTTTCAGAAGTTTTAAAAGGATTCCAAAGAGATGAAAAAGGAGAGGGGTTTGAAATTTTTAAAGTAAAAGGATGGGATTATCCAGCATTAGTAGAAACTTATGAAAAAGCTGAAAAATTAGCAAGAGATAAGCATATTCCATCAATTGTACATGTAGTTGATATGACTCAACCAACAGGCCACTCAACATCTGGATCACATGAAAGATACAAAAGCAAAGAGAGACTCCAATGGGAAAAAGATTTTGATTGTTTAGTTCAGTTTAAAAATTGGATTATAAAAAATAATATAGCTACTGAGGAAGAATTAGAAAATATAAGAAAAGAAGTAAAAGAATTTGTTAAGCAATCAAAAAAAGAGGCATGGGCTGAATACCAAGACCCTTTAAAGTCCGAGCTTAATGAGCTTTTTAGTATTCTAAATACCATATCTTCTAAATGTAATATCAATGAGTTGGATGGATGGATTTCTGATTTAAAACAATCTGCATCATTTGGTCTATTTAGAAGAGATTTTTTGTCAGTTGCTAGAAAGGTATTAGTTAGAATAGCACCTAATAATGAGGTGAATAAATCTGATTTAGTGAATTTTATTAATAAAATCAAATCGGAAAGCTCTTTTAGATATAATACTAATTTATATAACGAAACTGATTATTCTTCAAGAAAAATTGAAGAAGTTTTACCTCAATACTCAGAGAGCTCTGAAGAAGTTGACGGTAGAATTGTATTGAGAGATAATTTTGATCAGATGTTTAGTGATATTCCAGAAGCTATGATTTTTGGTGAGGATGTTGGGAAAATTGGAGGAGTAAATCAAGGAGTTGAGGGGTTACAAGCTAAATATGGTGAGCTTAGAGTAAGTGATACTGGAATTAGGGAAACAACAATACTTGGACAGGGGATTGGTCTTTCATTAAGAGGATTACGTCCTATTGCTGAAATGCAATATTTAGATTATTTACTTTACGCATTTCAAACTATGGCTGATGATATTGCAACATTGCATTATAGAACTCATGGTGGTCAAATATCACCCGTTATTATCAGAACTCGTGGTCATAGATTAGAAGGAATATGGCACTCTGGCTCTCCAATGGGAATGATTATTCATGGAACAAGAGGTGTAAATATTTGCGTCCCAAGGAATATGACAAAAGCTGCAGGATTTTATAATACTCTCATGGCCTCAAATGAGCCAGCGATGGTTGTGGAATGTTTGAATAGCTACAGAGTTAAAGAAAAACTTCCTTCAAATATGGGAGAGTTTAGAACACCTTTAGGAATTCCTGAAACAACAAAAGAGGGTAACGATATTACTATTGTAACATATGGGTCTACTTGGAGAATTGTTACTGAAGCTGCAGATCAATTAGAAGAATTTGGAATTAGTGCTGAAATAATTGATGTTCAAACATTAGTTCCACTAGATATAAATAAAACAATGATTGATAGCCTTAAGAAAACTAATAGATTATTAGTTGTTGATGAAGACGTTCCAGGTGGAGCAAGTGCTTATATCTTACAAAATATAATAGAAGATCAAAAAGGTTTCTTCCATCTTGATAGTGAACCTCAAACTTTAGCAGCAAAAGCACATAGATGTGCTTATGGTAAAGATGGTGATTATTTTAGTAAACCTTCTGTTGAAGATGTTTTTGAAAAGGTTTACAATATGATGAATGAGGTAGATCCAACAAAATTCCCTGAACTTTATTAAATATTAATGAGTAAAATAACAGAATCTGATTCTCATTATGATGCCTTAGAGCAAATGAGTACAGATGAGTTATTAGTTAGTATTAATAAAGAGGATAGTACAGTATCTAATGCTGTTAAAAATGTAATTCCCAATATATCAACTTTAGTTAATGTAGTAGTTGAGAAATTAAATTATGGTGGTAGATTATTTTATTTGGGAGCAGGAACTTCAGGTAGATTAGGTATACTTGATGCTTCTGAATGTCCACCAACCTTTGGTGTTTCACATGACCTTGTTATTGGATTAATAGCAGGTGGTGATGGTGCAATCAGAAAGGCAGTAGAATTTGCCGAAGATGATTTTGATCTTGGATGGAAAGATTTAGTAAGTTATAATGTTTCTAACAAGGATGTTGTTGTTGGTATTGCTGCATCTGGTACAACCCCATACGTTATTGGAGCATTAAAAAAATGTCAAGCAAATCAGATAACAACTTCTTGTATTGTGTGTAATTCAAATTCTAAGGTTGCTTCTTTTTCTGATTATCCTATTGAAGTTATTGTAGGACCTGAATTTGTTACTGGAAGTACAAGAATGAAAGCTGGAACAGCTCAGAAATTAGTTTTAAATATGATTACTACTTCATCAATGATTAAGATTGGAAAGATAATTGGAAATAAAATGGTTGATATGCAATTGTCAAATTCCAAATTAATTGAAAGAGGAACTAAAATGATTATGAATAAAACATCACTTTCATTTGATGTAGCTAAGAAAATATTGATTGAAAATGGTTCTGTTAGAAATGCTTTAAATAAAATTAATGGATAAAGAAAAACTTTTAAAAGCAGGAATGTGGCTTTCTGTAACTGTTCTAATAATAGCAGTTGATGCAAATTTGCTTTTTTTAGGATTTAATCATTTAAGGCATGATAGTTATACGGTAATAATAATAGCAGTTTGTTTATTGCCAGTTTTATTTTTTTGTGCTTACAAAGGAATTAAATCTCTTCTTGATGCTATATTTTCCTAGCTTGTGTTATTTCTCTTTTTCCTTTTGGTCCTGGAAAAGAATAAATTTTAAAACCAACTTTTTTTAATGTTCTTTTGATTAATCCTTTTGCACAATACGTAATTAAAATTCCATTGTAATTTAAATTGTCATATAGTTTTTTGAAATTTTTTTCAGTCCATAATTCAGGCTGTTTTTCAGGAGAAAATGCATCAAAATAAACAAGGTCGTAATAAAATTCATGCTTAAAATCATTCAGATCTTGAGCATATTTAGTAATAGAAAAAAAAGTACTTATTTCTAATTTTGACTCCCATTTAGAGCTGTGAAGATTTGTGAAGATATTTTTTTTAATTTTCAGTTGATCACTAAAATTGAGAGGGGAGTAGTATGCTTTTTTTAAAGGAAATTTTTCAATAGTTTGGTAATCAATTTTTATTTTATGATTTTCACAATAGATATAAGATAATAAAGCATTTAATCCAGTGCCAAATCCAACTTCAAATATTTTAATTTCTTTTTTGGAAACAAATTTTAAGCCATAGTTAATAAATACATGCTGAGATTCATTTATTGCACCATATCTAGAATGATAACTTTCTTTTATATTACAATTAAAAATAGAATTCGAACCATCATCTGTTAGGATAATGTTATTGTTCATTTTCTGATGTATAATTTGTTTATCTTTTGAATAGTACCAAGACAAAATTTCTCATGACATTGAATACAGTTATTTACCATTGCATTGAAATTATTTTGAGATATGTTATTTGTAAATTTTTCTGAAGTGTTAATATATGCATTTGCAAATGCTTGGTAAACACCATCATCTCTTAAATTTTTATCTGTTGGTTTAGCTGTGTGTAATAAATTTAAATTGTCATTAAATTTTTGAATTAGTTCACTTGGTAATTTATTTGATTTTAAAGTATCTGCATCTATGATTAAATTTTTAATCTCAAAAGAATTATCAAAAAGATTACGCATTACAATAGCTAGTTCACTATCTCCGTTTGGATTTATTTGATTATCAATACATTCTTTTTGATTGTTTGAACAGCCAAAAAGCAAAAATAAACAAGTAATAATGTATAATAATCTTTTCAAGCTTAGTATATCATTACTCCTGTAGCTTCAGAAATACTATATATTGTTTCCGGCTCTGTAATAGCATCAATTTCTTCTTGAGGTGCATTAGCATCTTCTTTTAGGTGTTTAAGCCATTCAACCGACAATGTTTCTACTTTTGCTAATCCTTCAATTACAGCTGTTTTACCCGAAGCTCCCATGGGAACAAAAAAACCATAATCTTTAAATCTAACTAACATTTCATTCTCATCGCCTAGATCTACATACATCCAACATCCTTTCTTTTGACAGATACTATTAATTACTGCTTCAACTTTTACAAAAGCAGAATCTTCTGTAGATAAAGTTTGAAGTAATTCTTTAGTAGTAATTTTCCCTTCTTCAGTCATCTCTTGATTACCGAAAATTTGAATTTCGGTAGTTTGATTAGAACAAGAAATAATTATAGTAGATAAAATAATGTAGGCTATTTTTTTCATAATTTTTTTTTATTGTACAAATTTAAACTAAATATTAATATTTATTCTAATATCATCTTGTAATGCATTATACCTACTTCATCAAATTTCTCTCCAATCTTTTTAAATCCTACTTTTTCATAAAATTCTACAACCTGTTCCTGAGCGTGTAAGTATTTTATTGCCTTTAAGCAAGATAAATCTAAAATCATCTGTTGTAATATTTTTAATCCATATCCTTTACCTCTTTCTGCTTTTAATACAGCAAATCTTTCCATTTTAATACCATTTTTAGTTTTTCTGTATCTAGCAGTTGCTATTGGGATATTTTTTTTAATAAGTAAATAATGGATTGATTCTTCTTCAAACTCATATTCATCCTTTGGATCACAATTTTGTTCTTCTACAAAAACTGTTTTTCTGATTTTGAAACATTTTTGTATTTCATTTTTATCAGTAAATAATATTTTTTTTATTCCAATCATATTTTGTATAAGTTTTTTTTAAAAAAACTATATATCTATGTTTATAGTTACGTAAATTTATTTAAATTTGTCAAAAAAATATAATCATGAATAAATTATTTACATATATATTATCCGTTTCAATTTTAACATTATTTTCATTTACTACACATGTTAATAAGGTGAATGCTAATAAGAAGAACTCTTCTGTTATTTGGACCGGAAGTAAACCTACAGGTTCACATACGGGTAATGTAACTCTAAAAGATGGTTATTTATCATTTGATCATGGAAATCTTGTCGGAGGTGAATTTACAATTGACATGACATCAATTACATGTACAGATATTGAATCTGAAAAAAAGAATAAATACTTAGTTGATCATCTTAAAGACGAAGATTTCTTTGATGTTAATAAGTTTCCAGAAGCAAAACTTACAGTTAATAGAGTTAAAAATATTGAAGGTAGTCAATTTGAGATGAAGGGAAATATGACTATCAAAGGAATTACAAATCCAGTAACGTTTAATGCTGACATTAAGATAAATAGAAACTCCTATACAGCTATTGCTAAAATTATTATTGACAGAACTAAGTGGGGAGTTGAATATAAATCAGGAAATATCTTCAAAGATTTAGGTGATAAAATTATTTATGATGACATGGAATTTGATGTTTTCCTTGTTTCAGAAAAATAATTAATAAAGTTTATATATTTCATTAGCTAACAATTTAGCAGCATCTTTATTATTTCTAAACCATAGCTCAGGTTCTATCATCTCTAATTCCCCTAAAGAAATCTCATTGTTATTATCATAAATAATATCCACCCTAGAGTAAATTGGTAGAGTTGGACATTTATTTAAGCAACTTTTAGCAAATATTATTTCTTCTTTATTTGCATTATAAACTTCAACGCTACCTCCATGATCATCTTGCACTCTAAAATCACCTTTTTTTGCAATTTTTTTAACAGCATGAGTATAATTTTCACCTATAAATATTAATGATGTTTCTCCTTTACTAACGATATTGCTTAGAAATTCTTGAAATATTATATCTTCTTTAGATTTAAGATCAAAAAATTTCTTTTCATACTTATGAAAATTATTTTTTGAAATTTTATAGGTTTCTCTTGCAGCACCTGAAATTGTTGGTTTAATTATAGCTTCATTAAAGTCATACTTTTTAAACAAGCACTCTAAAGTTAGATTATTTTCTTTTGTTATGACTTCAGAAGTTGGAATATTAATTCCTTTTTTATTTAATTCAATTAGGTATTTTTTATCTAGATTCCAGTTGATTAGTTCATATGAGTTAATAAAAGTAGTTTCCTCTTTTACTTTTTCTAACCATGTTTTAAAGTCTCTGAATTTGTCAAAGTAGTCCCAGGTTGATCTGAAAATAGCAAACTTAGTTTCTGACCAATTAAAATCTAGTGAATTCCATGCCTTTTTTATAACTCTTAAGCCAAGTTTCTCTAATTCTAGAAGTAATAATTGATCTTCTGTTAAAACTTGTTGTATATACCAATTTATAGATTTAGGTTCCTCGTATCTTTTATCAGTAAGAATTACAACATCATACATTTATGGTTTGAATCTTTTGATACTACAACCTACAGGATCAGTTTCACTAACTTTTATTTTTTCACCACTTGATAATTGTTCAATAGCATCTTTTAAATAAAACTTTTTTACTTCATTAATATCTTTATAATTATCATCAATAGCTCCTTTATAAATTAATTGAAATGCTTTATTAAACATAAAAACGTGAGGTGTAGTTTTAGCACCAAAAGAATTGGCTAGTTTACTTTCTTTATCAAGAAGGTATGGGGCTCTATAATTATATTTTTTTGCATGTTCTTTCATTTTTGTAAATGAATCATCACCATCTCTTTTTTTATAATTTGAATTTATATATGCTAAACCAAGGTTGTTTTTTTTCGCTAACTCCTCGACCATTGTATATCTATCTTCCCATTTAATTACAAATGGACAAGTATTTGAAGTAAAAATCACAATTAATCCATTTTTTTCAGAAATTGACTCTAATGAATATGAATAACCATTAATCGATTTTAACTTTTGATCCATATTAGGCATCTCACTATTAATCTCAATTGTTTTAAACTGAGATTTTTCATTTTTTTCACCATATTGGGCTACTATTATTAAAGGTAGGGAAAGAAGAATTAGAAGTAATTTTTTCATTTTTTTTAAGTTTAATTAATTATTATTTTTTTTGAGCTTGTACCATTTTTGAAAACATCAATTTTTATTTTATTTAATTGATTCTTAGATTTTTTTCCTAAAATATCTACTGACTCAATAACGTATTTAATATTAGAGTTAGTATTTATATTGTCATAATTCACGAAATTTATTGGAACTAACTGAACATCAAGATAAGTAGTGCTGTTGTTTAGCACAGACGCATTTATTGTTTTACTGTGATAACCACTTTTGCTAAACTGAAATTGATAACTTCCTTGAAATATATATCTATGATAATTTCCAATTGGTAAGCTTGAATATACGTGAGAACTATCCATATCATGGTTTATAACTTCAACTTTTGCTTTTAGAGGTAGGCCTGTTATGCTATCTGTTATAATTCCTCTTAATCCAAAAAGAGATTGTTCCATATAGTTATAAAACGAGGGATGTGTTGCATTCCAAAAAGAGGGTAGATCTTGTGGATTTGGTGTCTTATCATTAGAAAGTTCTAAAGTAAATTCTCTACACTGTTTGAAATAATTCATATAGTCCTGTCTTCCACCATCTATTTCATACCAATCATTACCATTGACAATACCATCATTAAAATTTGAGAAATAATTTGAGCCTCCATAGATTTGACATGTATCTGCATATTCATTACACACATGTTGCCACCAGTTATCATCAGCAGTTAATTGTGACCATGTGTCCCATGGATAATTTGCAACAACAGCTCCTGTGTGAAGGTTAGAAGAAAGATTAAAACTAATTGTGTCAGCTAAACCCATAAACATTAATGTTTCGTCTTGCCAAGGATTTCCATCTGGGTGTTGTCCATCTTGTGGGTCAGGATAATTTCTGTTTAAATCAACAAAATTTGCATTAGACCTTGTTGCTCCCCAAACATTATTATTTCCTCCAGCATAGGCACCATCAGGATTTGCTAAAGGGTTTATCCAAATATCAATTTCATTTACTAAATTGGTAATTCTACTATCTACATTATATTTATTTAAAATATCATCAATAAATCTTAACATTAACACATATCCAGTAAGTTCATCACCATGCATGGATGAGGTGTATAAAAATGATGGTTCATTTTCTTTTTGATTAATATTATCTGACATATTTAAAATTAAAATTTCTCTTCCTGAGCTCAGTGTTCCCAGTGAATGAATCTTACATATCTGTGGAAAAGAATCAGCAAAAGCATACATCATATTAACATATTGATTGTATGTAGGGTAATAGTCCCAATTGTTTTTAGATTGGTTATTATAAAAAAAACTGTTATCAATAATTTCATATTCAATATTAAGCTTGATAAAATTTTCAAATTGCTTCTTATTGGCATAAGCGTATGCTGTATTTTTATCTATCCTGTGATCTAAAGATATTATTTTGGAATATTTATCTAGTTCTGATTTTTTTTGATACTCAAAAGAAAAATATATTTCGTTTTTAGTTAAGAATATTTCATCAATACTTTGGCTAACTAATGACAGTGGAAAAAAAATAAAGAGAAAAATTTTAATTATTTTCATTTCAATAAATTACATATTTCTTCTATATTGACCACCAACTTCAAATAAGCTATTAGATATTTCACCCAAGGAACATGTTTTTGAAGTTTCCATTAGCTCTTCAAAAATATTCTTGTTAAGTATAGCTGCTTGTTGAACATTAATTAATTTTTTGGTAGCATCTTTTTTATTTGTTTTGTGAAGTTGCTCTAACATTTTAATTTGATATTCTTTTTCTTCTCTTGTAGCTCGAATTACTTCATTAGGAATTATTGTAGGTGATCCTTTTTTGTTCATAAATGTATTAACACCAATAATTGGGAATTCGCCAGTATGTTTTAAAGTTTCATAGTGAAGAGATTCTTCTTGAATTTTGCTTCTTTGGTACATAGTCTCCATAGCACCAAGAACTCCACCTCTCTCTGTTATTCTATCAAATTCAATAAGAACTGCTTCTTCTACAAGGTCTGTTAATTCTTCAATAATAAATGAACCTTGAAGAGGATTTTCATTCTTTGTTAATCCAAGTTCCTTATTAATAATAAGTTGAATAGCCATAGCTCTTCGAACTGATTCTTCGGTAGGAGTTGTAATTGCTTCATCATATGCATTGGTATGTAGAGAATTACAGTTGTCATAAATAGCATACAGTGCTTGAAGTGTTGTTCTTATATCATTGAAGTCTATTTCTTGAGCATGTAGTGATCTCCCTGAAGTTTGAATATGATATTTAAGCATTTGAGCTCTTTTGTTTGCTCCGTACTTATGTTTCATTGCTTTTGACCATATTTTTCTTGCTACTCTTCCAATAACTGAATATTCAGGATCAATACCATTGCTGAAAAAGAATGATAAGTTAGGCCCAAATTCATTAATATCCATCCCTCTACTTAAGTAGTATTCTACATATGTAAATCCATTAGAAAGTGTAAATGCAAGTTGTGAAATTGGATTAGCTCCAGCCTCAGCAATATGGTATCCAGAAATCGATACAGAATAAAAGTTCCTTATTTCTTTACTAATAAAATATTCTTGAACATCTCCCATCATACGTAATGCAAATTCCGTACTAAAAATACATGTATTTTGAGCTTGGTCCTCTTTTAAAATATCAGCTTGAACCGTTCCTCTAACTTGATTTAGTGTGTTTTTAGCAATTTTGTTGTAAATATCATTTGGTAGAACTTTGTCTCCAGTTATTCCCAACAGGAATAATCCAAGACCTTTATTTCCTTCTGGAATGTCACCTTGATATTCAGGTCTTTTAGTGCCTTGTTTTTTATAATAATCTTCTATTTTTTTTGTAACATCTTTCTCAAGCTTATTTTTGAAAATATATTTTTCACATTCTTGATCAATAGCTGTATTCATAAAATATGCAAGAAGGATAGGAGCAGGCCCATTAATTGTCATACTTACTGAAGTTTTAGGATTTGTAAGTTCAAATCCTGAATAGAGTTTTTTCATATCATCTAAACAGCAAATTGATACTCCAGCATTTCCAATTTTACCATAAATGTCTGGCCTTTTTCCAGGATCATTTCCGTAAAGAGTAACAGAATCAAATGCGGTAGATAGTCTTTTTGCCTCCATATCTAAACTAACATAATGAAATCTCCTATTTGTTCTTTCAGGACCACCTTCACCAGCAAACATTCTTGTTGGGTCTTCACCTTCTCTTTTAAAAGGAAATAGGCCAGCTGTAAAAGGAAATTCTCCGGGTACATTTTCTTGTAATTGCCATTGTAAAATATTACCCCAACCTTCATATTTAGGAAGAGTAACCTTAGGGATATTTGTATTTGAAAGTGATGTAGTATGGGTTTTAATAGATAACGTTTTTGATCTTACGTTATAAGTAAAAATCTCTGATTTATATTTTTGTATTAATTTAGGCCAATTATCAATTAAGAGCTTGTTTTTTGGGTCTAGATCTGTTAAAAGTTCATTGTATTTTTTTAGTAAATCCTTTTTTGTTTTCTCAAAACCATTATCTAAAATTTTAATAGACTCGTCAAGAACGTATAATTTTTGAGCTATTTTTTTTTGTTCAATTACCCACTTGTCATATGCTCTATTGTTTTCTGCAATTTCTGAAAGATACCTTATTCTTTGTGAAGGAATTACATAAATCTTTTCAGACATTTCATCGCTTATTTCATAAGAAGAGTTAAAATTTCCAATTTTTTCATCCTGGAATTTTTTCATTACTTCTTTATATAATGTGTTTGTGCCTGGATCATTAAACTGAGAAGCAATTGTTCCATAAACAGGCATGTCTTCAATATTTTCATCAAATCTTTGATTATTTCTTTGATACTGTTTTTGTACATCACGTAATGCATCTAAACTTCCTTTTTTATCAAATTTGTTTATTGCAATTAAATCTGCAAAATCAAGCATATCAATTTTTTCTAATTGGGTTGCAGCTCCATATTCAGGAGTCATGACATAAAGAGAAATATCAGAGTGCTCTATAATTTCTGTGTCAGACTGCCCAATGCCTGATGTTTCGAGTATTATTAGATCAAAATTAGCTACTTTTAGAATATTAATAGCTTCATTTACATGAGCTGATAAAGCCAGATTTGCTTGTCTTGTTGCTAAAGATCTCATATAAACTCTACTTGATTTTATTGAATTCATTCGAATTCTATCACCAAGTAGTGCCCCACCAGTTTTTCTTTTTGACGGGTCAACAGAAATAATAGCAATCTCTTTATCATTAAAATCTAGAATAAATCTTCTAACAAGTTCATCTACAAGTGAAGATTTTCCAGCACCACCAGTTCCAGTAATACCTAAGACAGGTGTTTTAGATTTTTCTGCATTTTTCTGAACTAATTTAATTGATTCGCTATGTTCTTTTGGATAATTTTCTACAGCAGATATTAATCTTGCTATTGTATTGCAGTCTTTTTTTTGAATCTTATTAATTAAATCTTTTTTTTCAATGTTTTTGCCTAACGGAAAGTCTGATTTTTCTACTAAATCATTTATCATTCCTTGAAGCCCCATTTTTCTACCATCGTCAGGATGATAAATTTTGGTGATTCCATATTTTTCTAGTTCTTTTATTTCGTTAGGTAAAATAGTTCCTCCTCCACCAGCAAATATTTTGATCTGACTAGCATTCTTTTGTTTTAAAAGATCAAACATATATTTTAAATATTCAATGTGACCTCCTTGATACGATGTCATTGCAATTGAATTAGCATCTTCCTCTATAGCACAGTCAACAACTTCCTCTACACTTCTATCATGACCAAGATGAATCACTTCACAACCAGTAGATTGAATAATTCTTCGCATTATATTGATAGCAGCATCGTGACCATCAAATAGGCTTGCAGCTGTTACTATTCTCACCTTATTTTTTGGTTTGTATATAGGGATTTTTTGCATTTTTAGTTTGTGATTCGAGTGCAAATTTACACTTTTAGAAATGATTTTATATTAACAAATAAAATGATATTTTTACAATAAAAAATATGAATTCTATGCGTTTAATTATTTTGTGTTGTTTGATATTGTTCTTTTCATGTCAAGAAAAACAACAAAAGATGGCTCTATATCCTTCGGAAAGCTCACAAGAAAGAGTAGACTGGGAGATACAAAGATTAGCTGACCCAATAACTGGAAAGATTCCAAAAAATATTAGACAGAAAGAACTTCTTTTTTCTAAAAATTTGCCAAAGTCTAATTCTTTTTCTAAAAATAATTGGCAGCACAGAGGCCCATATAATGTTGGGGGAAGAACTAGGGCATTATGTCTTGATGTTTTAGATGAAAACACCATTTTAGCAGGAGGGGCTTCCGGAGGAATGTTTCGTTCAACTGATGGTGGTCAATCATGGGATATGACAACAGACCCAAGCCAGGAACATAGAATTAGCTGTCTAACTCAGGATAGAAGGCCAGGTAAGGAAAATATATGGTATTTTGGGACAGGAGAAAATAGAGGTTCATATGTGATAAATGTATCTTTATATGGAAATGGAGTATGGAAATCTATTGACGGTGGTTTGTCTTGGGATTCTCTTCCAATGACTACAACTAATACTCCAACCTCATTAGATGGTGATTTTGATTTTATGTTTAGTTTAAAAACAGATCCATCAAATGATAGTTTGGATGTTGTTTATGCTGCTACTAGAGGTGATATATATAGAACTGAAGATGGTGGTACAAGCTGGTCAAAACAATTAGGTGGGGCAAATAGTAATTATTATCAGTACACAGATGTTGAAGTAACATCAACCGGAGTAGTTTATGCCACTATTTCTAGTAACTGTACAGATAAAGGAATTTGGAGATCTGCCGATGGTCAAAATTGGAGCAATATAGTTCCACCAACATTTGCTCCTGGCTATAGTAGGGTTGAAATAGGAGTAAGTCCATCAAACGAAAATGTAATTTATTTTGTTGCTGCTGAAACTACGGGATATGGTCAGTATAGTCAGACTTTTTTTAATGGAAGTACATGGTCATCATTATGGAAATATGAATATCTTTCTGGAGACGGAACAGGTACTGGTGGAAGATGGACAGATTTATCAGCTAATATTCCTGCAAATAATCCATCTTCATTTGATAATTTCAATGCTCAGGGGTCTTACGATCTTTTAGTAAGTGTTCATCCAACAGATACAAATCTTATAATTCTTGGAGGTACAAATCTTTGGAGGTCAACCGATGGTTTTACCTCTCCAAATAATACTTCTATAATTGGTGGATATATGGCTGGTTCAGTTGAAGGACATGGAAATTGGGGGTCTTATGAAAATCATCATCCCGATCAGCATGAAATTATTTATTTACCATCTAATGACGACATTCTTTTAAACGGAAATGATGGGGGAGTATATAAAACTCTTAATGTATTTAAAGATACAGTAGACTGGATTTCTCTTAATAATGGCTATAATACCACTCAATTATATACTACAACTATTAGTAAGAATGCAAATTCAGATGTAATGCATGCTGGTTTACAGGATAATGGAAATAGAGTGACTTTTTCATCAAATTCTAATTCGACTTGGAAAATGCCATTTAATGGTGATGGAATGATAGGTGGTATTGCAGATAATGAAGAAGATTTTTATTTGTCTATCCAGCGTGGAGTACTATATAAAATGAAATTAGATAATACTGGGGCAGCAACTGCTTTTCAAAGAATGGATCCTGCTTCATGTGATAGTACTAATTATCGATGGAAAAATCCTATGACAATGGACGAGAATAACGATAATGTTCTTTACTGGTCAGAAAGTAATAAGATTTGGAGACATAATTCTTTAAACACAATTCCATATAATAATTCTAATAGTAAATCTGATTTTGGTTGGGATTTTTTCAGTGATTCTTTACAAACTCAAATGGATATTTCTACACTTAATTCTTCCGTTAATCCTCCTGATATTTTATATTTTGGAACCACATCGAAGTATATGTATAGGATAGATAATGCTAGCGTAGGTGATCCGCCAAAAACAATTCTTACAGGGCCTCCTACTGGATCTAACTCATTTACTGCTGACATTGCAATTAACCCTGATAATGCAGAAGAAATTATTTGTGTATACTCAAATTACAGTATATATTCATTATTTCATAGTTTAGATGGAGGACAATCATGGGAAAAAATAGCAGGAAATCTTGAAGATTCATCTACTGGTTCTGGAGATGGGCCATCTTGTAGAACAGCGGCAATTATTCCTTTTGATGATGATACACTTTATCTTGTTGGAACCACAATAGGATTATTTGGAACAAGAGATTTAGATGGTTTAAACACCATATGGTATCAGATTGGATTTGAAGAGTTTGGCTCAACAATTGTTGAGGATATTCAATTTAGAAGATCTGACAATTTACTTGTTGTTGCAACATATGGAAATGGTGTGTATCAAATTAATCTTAATTCTTCCAATATTTTGTTGTCTTCAAATGATATTATTGCAGATGAATTAGAATTAAATGTTTATCCAAATCCTGTTTCTGAAAGTATTAATATTTCTATTAGTGAAAATAATTTTAATGAATATAGATGGGTAATATACAATGAATTGGGTTCAATTGTAAATCAATCTCGTTCAATTAAAAATTCAGGTGTTATTAATGAAGAGATTAATGTTTCAAACTTAAAATCAGGTGTGTACTTTATATCTTTTATATCTGGTGAAAAGGTTCTTACAAAAGAATTTATTAAAAATTAAAATTATTATGAATAAAAATATTATCTCAATTTTTTTAATAAGTTGTTTCATTATTTCTTGTTCAAATAATGAAAAGCAAAGTGTAAATAAAAATAAAGAAACTATTGTAGTAACAAATGATAAATCGGATCTCCCAACTATAAAAAAGGGTGAGAATATTGATAAAATACTAGTGAGGGAATCTACAGAACTTAATAGTGTTTCTCCAGATCAGTTAAAGGTCGATGGAGGACAAAGATATTTTTTAAATGATGTTTTATACTCAGGCTTTACTTGTCAATATGATGGTGATCAAATTCTTTTTGAAATTAAATTTAAAAATGGACGAAAAGATGGGGTTTCAAAATTTTGGCATAAAAATGGGAGTCCTAAATCCATGTTAACTTTCAAAAATGGTATTGCAAAGGGTGCTTACAAGCTTTGGGATAAATCAGGTAATTTAATTGAGCAAGGGGCTAATTAATGATAAATATTCTTTGCTTTGGAGATTCAAACACTTGGGGATATGATCCAGCAACTCAAACTAGGTTTCCAAATAATATTAGATGGACTGGAGTTCTTCAAAATTTATTAGGTGCTAATTTTAATATTATTGAAGAAGGTTTAAACGGTAGAACAACTAATGTTAATGAAATGGAAGAACATGCACTTGGATATTATAGAGATTTCAGAAGCTCAATGGATCTCGTTTCTATTTTAATTGAAACAAACTCTCCAATAGATTTAGTAGTTGTAATGCTTGGGACGAACGATTTGAAAAATAATTTTAATCAATCTTCTGATGATATTTCTACTAATATGAAGCTTGTTTGTGAAGCAATTATCAATAATGATTATTTTAATAGTAAAACAATAATTTTAGTTTCA
>CALJFR010000002.1 GCA_938073745.1 uncultured Flavobacteriales bacterium | reverse complement strand
ATTATGTACTCCCATACTTGAAGGAGAAAAATCAGCAGTGGTTGCAGTGGTATCATTCATTGGGTTTGGAGCTCCTACTAAATTTGATGGTGATGACATATATGAATTAATATTTCCATTCGGCTCTTCAACATCAACATGTAAAGTAACATTGTTTTGTGTATTTACTCCTGTATTAGCAACAACTGCTTCCATTCTGTATGGGTTTGCAGTCGCTTGCGCCATTGGATAAAGCGTATAATCAATACCAACATCTCCTAAAGACTGGTATCCAACCCACCAACCACCAAAAGTTTCATCAGTACATTCTAATCCATTATCTGGAACTTCTTCAATGACTACATCATCAACGGTCCAATACCATCCCCAATAATCATTATCATCGTAATAAAACTGTACTAAAACTTGAGATTGATTTCCTGCAATTGAAGAAATGTTATAGGTACTAATATGAGGATTATCAGAATCTTGATTTGGAGTATTGTACGTTGTAGCATTTGAAATTTCAAAATCAGTCCATGTAAGACCATTGTCTCCAGAGACTCTAACACCTCTTGTGTCGTTCCACCATCTAAAACTATGTTGGAATGTGAGTTGAACATTTTGGTAACCTGTCAAATCAATAGGTTGAACATTAGTAAATTCAGCAACTATTGGAGTACCATTTTGATCCACGTTTCCAGTAGCCGCATCGGAATTAATAATCATAAAACCATTACTAGCTGTTGTACTATTAAAGGTTTGAAGTGAAGCTGTTAAGTTGGTTACCATTTGAGATTGTATATCTACATTAGTAGTCCAATTCCAATCAAGTGGAGGTAAACTAGAATTAGTAAAAGCCCAAGTAGCTGGATCCGAACAATCATCGGACCATAAAGGTACAGGTTGAGTTAAAGATGTAGAGTTATTTTGATTTGTAAAAACAAAACTTGATTTAGCTTCCATTTTATAATTAATCAATGGTGCTTTTTGTTGTTGTGCAGAAACTATATGAATAGTAAATAATGCAATAAATAAAAGTATAAGTTTTTTCATATTTTGTGTTTGTAATAAGTTAGTCCCACAAATATAATTTTTAATAGAAACTATCTGAAATTTTATACTAAGTATTTAATAATCAGATAAAGGCGGGCAAGAGCAAATTAAATTTCTATCTCCCAAAGCACCATTTATTCTTCTAACAGTTGGCCAAAACTTTTTAACTTTTAAATATGGAAGAGGAAATACAGCTTTTTCTCTTGAATATGGAAATTGCCAACTATCATTTAAAGCCAAATTCATGGTATGTGGAGCGTTCTTTAACACATTGTTAATTGGATCGACTTTTTTATCAATAACCTCTTCTATTTCTTTTTTAATACCAATTAAAGCATCACAAAATTTATCCAACTCTTGCTTAGATTCACTCTCTGTAGGCTCAATCATTACTGTATTTGCAACTGGAAATGATACAGTAGGAGCATGAAATCCATAATCCATTAATCTTTTAGCAATGTCTAAAACTTCAATACCGTATTCCTTAAAAAATCTAAAATCAATTATCATTTCATGACCAACTCTATCATTCTCTCCAGTATATAATACATCATAATAACCATTTAATCTTTCCTTGATATAATTAGCATTGAGGATTGCAATATCTGTTGATTTTTTTAAACCTTCTGCGCCTAACATTTTTATATATGCATATGAAATGGTAGATGCTAAAGCACTTCCCCAAGGAGCAGATGAAATCGACATGCCTGATTTACCCCCCATAGAAATTAAAGAACTATTAGGTAAAAACTCTTTTAAATGCTCAACAACTCCGATTGGACCTACACCAGGACCACCACCTCCATGAGGAATTGCAAAGGTTTTGTGAAGATTTAAATGACATACATCAGCACCAATAATTCGTGGGTTTGTTAGTCCTACCTGTGCATTCATGTTTGCACCGTCCATATAAACCTGTCCACCGTTTTCGTGGATTATTGAATTTATAATAGTAATTTTTTCTTCAAACACTCCATGTGTAGATGGATAGGTAATCATTAAAGCAGCAAGATTATCCTTATGTTCAATCGCTTTTTCTTTCAAAACTTCTACATCTATATTACCATTTTCATCACATGGAGTAACAATAACTTTCATTCCCGCCATTACAGCTGATGCCGGGTTAGTTCCATGAGCAGAAGAAGGTATTAAACAAATATTTCTATGGCTGTCACCTCTACTTCTATGATACGCCCTTATAACCATCAGCCCAGCATACTCTCCCTGCGCTCCAGAATTTGGTTGTAGACTCATTGCATCAAAACCTGTTACTTCGCACAACATCTTTTCTAATTCTTGAAAAATGATTTGATATCCATCGACTTGATCTAAAGGAACAAATGGATGAATATTATTAAACTCTGGCCAACTTAACGGAAAGAGTTCAGATGCGGCATTTAGTTTCATAGTGCAAGAGCCTAATGGAATCATACTACTTGTTAATGAAAAATCTTTATTCTCAAGACTTTTAATATATCGCATCATTTCAGTTTCAGAATGAAATTTATTGAAAATTTCATGTTGCATATAATTAGACTCTCTGAATAGACCCTGCTCAAAAGTTAATGGAGTAATCTCAGAATCAAGAACTTCATTAATTAAATTTTTATAATCTGAATGTGAAGAAGCAACTGCAAAAACCTCTAAAATTTCTCTCAATGAATCTAAATCATCTTTTTCATCTAAGCTAATTGACAACAAATCATCATTAATTATATTGAAGTTAATATGATGCTTCTTAGAAGTGGCTATAATATTATCCATACTAATATTACCAATAGAAATCAAAAGTGTATCAAAATAATTTGTGTTTTTCTGATGAAAACCAAGTTGTTTTAACCCTTCAGAGAGCATGTTCGTTAATGAATGGATTTCAGTAGAAATTGCTTTTAGTCCATATGAGCCATGGTACACACCATACATACCAGCCATTATAGCTAACAGAGCCTGAGCAGTACAAATATTTGAAGTTGCCTTTTCCCTTTTAATATGCTGTTCTCTTGTTTGCAATGCCATTCGAAGAGCTTGATTCCCGTCAGCATCTTCACTAACACCTATAATTCTTCCAGGAATATTTCTTTTATACTTTTCAGATGTTGCAAAATAAGCGGCATGGGGCCCACCATATCCAAGAGGAATTCCAAATCTTTGAGTTGTACCTACTACAACATCAGCACCCCACTCTCCAGGTGGTTTTAACAAACTTAGACTAAGTAAATCTGCAGCAACTACAACGGTGATATCTTTTTCTTTTAAAATATCAATTAAAGATGAATAATCATAAATCTCACCATATTTTGCTGGATATTGAAATAAAGCTGAAAAGAATGAAGAATCAAAATGAAAACTATTATGATCAGCAATAATAATTTCAATACCTAAAGGCTCTGACCTTGTTTTTAAAATATCAATAGTTTGAGGCAAACAATCCTGAGAAACAAAAAACTTATTTACACCATCTTTTTTTTGTTGACGTGTTCTAGCATTAAACAACATTATCATTGCCTCTGCTGCTGCAGTTCCTTCATCTAATAATGAGGCATTGGCCAAATCCATTGCTGTCAAATCACTAACCATAGTTTGAAAATTAAGTAAAGCCTCCAATCTTCCTTGAGCAATTTCAGCTTGATAAGGCGTGTAAGAAGTGTACCAGCCTGGATTTTCTAAAATATTTCTTTGAATCACGCCAGGCAAAACTGTATTATAATAACCCATGCCTATGTAAGAGCGATAAGTTTTATTCTTTGCGCCTAAGGATTTCATATGCTCAATAAAACGATCTTCTGTAAGAGGCTTTGGAAGGTTCATTTTAGATTTTAATTGAATATGGGCTGGAATTGTTTGATCAATTAATTCTTTAATTGAAGATGCTCCAATAGCATCAAGAATTAGCTTAACATCAGAGTCTCTAGGTCCAATGTGACGGTCACAAAAGTTATATTTTTTCATCTAAAAGATTTAATTGCAAATTTACTAAATGATAAATATATTTTAATACACTTTTTGTTCAAAAAAACTTCTTTTTTTAATAAAAAGTTAATCTAAATCTTCACAAGTAAAAAAGTGTACTTTTGCAAAAAAAAAATTAATGATTTTTTCAGATATAGGCTTAAATAAAAACATTCAAAAAGCTATAAAAGATTTAGGCTTTACAGAACCAACACCCATTCAACAAGAAGCAATTCCTTATTTAATTAGTGAAGAAAAAGATCTTATTGCTCTTGCACAAACCGGTACTGGAAAAACAGCAGCATTTGGACTTCCAATAATTGAGAAAATTGAAATTGATCGAAGATTACCTCAAACGATTATACTCTGTCCCACTAGAGAATTATGTTTGCAAATTACAAAAGATATGGATTCTTATGCAAAATATACTAAGGACCTTAAAATCACAGCTGTATATGGAGGTGCAAATATTCAAACACAAATAAGAGCTTTAAATTCTGGTTCTCAAATTATCGTTGGAACTCCTGGAAGAGTAATTGATTTAATCAAAAGAAAAAAACTTAAATTAAATGATATTCAATCTGTTGTTTTGGATGAAGCAGATGAAATGCTAAATATGGGATTTAAAGACGATTTAGATACAATTTTAGCTGAAACTCCTGAAGAAAAGCAAACGTTACTATTCTCAGCCACTATGCCAAAAGAGGTTATGAGAATTACAAAAAACTATATGTTTAGTCCTAAGACAATAGAAGTAGCAAGCAGAAATGAAGGCGCGAAAAATGTGGAGCATCACTACTATATGGTAAATGCTAGAGATAGATATCAAGCATTAAGAAGAATTTGCGATGTTAATGCAGGAATATATGGTATAGTATTTTGCAGAACAAGAAGAGAAACAAAAGATGTGGCAGATAAATTAATGCAAGACGGATATAATGCAGATGCGCTTCATGGTGAATTATCTCAATCCCAAAGGGATTATGTCATGAAAAGATTTAGACAAAAAAGTATTCAAATTTTAGTAGCAACTGATGTAGCAGCAAGGGGTATTGATATTAACGAGTTAACGCATGTAATTAACTATAATCTTCCAGATGACAATGAAATATATATACATCGGTCAGGAAGAACAGGAAGAGCCGGCAACAAAGGGATTTCTATAATTATTGCTCATAGTAGGGAAAGAAGAAAAATCCAATCCATTGAAAAGATGCTTAAAAAAGAACTTTTATTAAAAAAAGTTCCATCCGGTGAAGAAATATGTGAAATTCAACTATTAAAATTAGTAGACAAGGTTATTAATACGAAAGTCGGTCCACAAATTGAAAAATACATACCAGCCATCAACGATAAATTATCTCATTTAGACAAAGAAGAGTTAATTAAACACTTTGTTTCAACAGAGTTTAATAAGTTTTTAGCCTTCTATAAAAATGCAGGTAACTTAAATGTAGACCCTAATAACAAATCAAGCAAAGGCAGAGAAAACAAAAGAAATGAATCTCGATCTAGTCGGAAAAACAGTAGTTCTTCAAAAAGAAATGAAGGTAGTAATCATGCAGAAGAGGGATACTCACGATTCTTCATAAATTTAGGTAAACAAAAGGGAATGCAAGCGCAAAATCTAATCGGTATGATTAATGAGTTTACTAAAAAACGTAATATTCCAGTTGGGAAAATAGATATCTTTAAAAACTTTTCATTTTTTGAAATTGACAGTGAATTTGAAAATACTATTCTATCAAGTTTTCAAGGAACTGAATGGAACGGAGAGAGAGTTTCTGTCGAAAAATCAAAAGCTCCGGGATCCTCAACTGGCAAAGGCGATAAACAACAATCGAAAGAAAGAAAAAGTTTTAGAGATAGGAAAAATTCTAAAACAAAAAATGAAAGCTCTGTAAAAAGAAAAAGATCAACTAAATCAACTGGAAAAGATTCTTTTAAAAGTAGGTTTAGCGATAGTAAAAGAAAAAGACGCTAAGCTTTTTTACCCCCAACAAAATCTTTTAGATAATAGGGCTCAAAATATGCTACGTCAACAAAATCTGAATTTCTGAATTTCTCATAAGATAAATCTCCAATAAATTTAGCGCTTGGATGAAAATCAGAAACAAAAGTTGCCTTTTTATGCTTGATAATTTCTTGAATCTTTAACGAACCATCACCAAAAAAAACCACATCATTATTTAAGAAATTTAGATAAGAGGATTCATTAACAATATCTGCTTGAATTTTTCTAACAAGATTATTTTCTAAATCATAAAAAGCAGAATATACTTCCATTCTTCTTGCATCAATCATTGGGCAGTAAAGTTCAGATTTTATTTTTTTGGCCATTCCAAATGCCATAGCTTGTAGTGTTGACACAGCAATCAAGGGAATACCTAAAGCATAACATATTCCTTTGGCAGTGGAAACTCCAATTCTTAATCCTGTAAATGAGCCTGGCCCCATACTTATAGCAACTGCAGAAAGATCAGACATTTTAATTTCTGATTTCTCAATCGTTTGGGATATAAATGGTAATAATTTTTCAGAATGAGAAAATCCAGAGCCAACAATATCTTCACAACTTATTAGATCTCCATTTAGATTAAGTGATACAGAGCACGCCTTGGTCGATGTCTCAACATTTAAAATATAAGTGTTATCCATTAAAAGTCGTAATAGTGATTAAACAAATCAGATCTTAAAGAAAAAGAATAAAACAATGTCTTAAACTCATTCGTTTCACTCTTAAGAATTCTATTTACCAACGAAAACTCTAACTTAAGATTTGTAGTAGGGTTTAGTATATATCCTAAATTAAATTGTGTGAATTTCAAATCAGTTTTATTACCATTAAACATAACATTACCATAATCACCCGGCCTATTGTTATAATTTAAATAAATATTACTACCATAAGAAATAGTATCTCCTAAATAATCTGCCCCATATGTCGCTTGAACATATTTTAAATTCGTTGTTACTCTTTTCTTTCTATAGTTTAATATTAAAATATTTTCAATGAAATTCGCCCCTAATGGATGAGCTAACTCTTCATTATAATGCCCGTAACTTGCATTGTTCCAATGAGAATATGTTAATGGTCTAGTATAATTTTGTTCTAAATGAATTGTTAAGTTGGGAAGACTTAAGAAATCAAAACATTTGTATCCAATTTGATAACCGTATTTATTTCCCCAGTAACCATTATTAGCTTTTAGTTCATTAAGTGTAAATTCATCAAGAACTAGCTGACTGAATAAAAATGATTTTGAAGTAAACTTATATTTTAGATTAAATCCAATTAGCATATTATCTGGAGAATTAATAGAAAATTCAACAGGTCTAAAAAATATTATAGGATTCAAATAATTAATATCAAAACCATTAGCACCAAGAGAATGATTATTCTTCCATATTACAGACTCATAAATACCTAAACTTAATTTGGAATTAACTGAAAAGGAGAGAAAATGTGAACTCATATATTTCTTAGCATAACCCATATAATCATAGCCATTATCATACGACAAATAATTTTTCATATCCTGCAGCTCAGCATATAAATTGGTGTATTCAAATTTACCAAAATGTGTTCTTAATCTTAGAAAAGGATAATTAAAAGAGTTATCAGAAAGCAATAAAGACCTATAACCATCTCCAATAAAATGCTTACCGTGACCAAATTGTATAGTGAAATTTTTAGAAGCCTCAAATGAGAGAAATCCCGAAGATTTAGAATAGTCAAAACCATCATTATAATATGTGCGACCTCTTCCTTGTCCAGGTATTACATAACCTTGAGTTGGAGTTCTTATTAAAGAATCAAGATAGTTAGGGAAAATAGATTGATTTTCAACAAAAGAGGTTTGAAATGAAAGCTTATCGCCAATGTTTCCGTCAATTAAAAATCCTCGAGTGTTTGTGAAAGTATTTTTTGAATCATAAGACTCATAACCCAAAGCTAAATTTGATATAAGAGAAGCATTTACAAGATAATCCTGCCCTTTAATACAAATCAAATGTTTATTAAAAAAACGATGACTTAATATCCTATTATTAGAATAAAAATTAGATTCTAATAATGAGTCAATATTAATATTAACGGAATTAGCAATTAAAGGTTTAAAAGAAGTATGATTAACATTTTGATGAAGTTCAGATCCTAAAAAATTATTAAAATCATATCCTAATGGAATATTTGTATATTGAGAATAGGCTTTAAAACCAAAAGTTAAAAGTAGAAATAGTACTATTCTAAGAAATATACTTTTCATCACTCTGTTATTTTGGTTAACCAATCAAATAATGTGAATTCAGAAGAAACTTTTATTGTAGTTAAACCAAATTTCTTACCAGCAATAATATCTGAATCTGAGTCTCCAACTAAAAAAGAATCTTCAATTTTCATATCTGGAAAATCTAACTTTGCATTTTCAAGCATACCAGTTTTGGGTTTACGACAATTACAGTTATCATCTTCCAAACATGGACAAAAATAAATCTTATCTATTAAATCAAAATCAACACTTAATTTTCTTTGCATTTGCAAATGCAGTAAATTAAGATCATCTTTAGTCATAATTCCTTTTCCAATACCCTGTTGATTAGTAACGATAAGAATTCTTTTAAAAATTTTATGAAGTCTACGAATTGCAATATCAGAATTTTTTACAAAAA
>CALJFR010000001.1 GCA_938073745.1 uncultured Flavobacteriales bacterium | reverse complement strand
CATGTTGATGTTGAAGAGCCGAATGGAAATATTAATTCATATATGTCATCACCATCAAATTTAGTAGGAGCTCCAAACCCAATGAATGATACCACTGCAACCACTGCTGATTTTTCTCCTTCAAGTATGGGAGTACATAATTTTACTTTTTGGGCAACTTCTGACTCTTTCCCAACAACTGATACAATGGTTATGAGCTCTATTGTTACCGATACTGTATACGGAGTTGATTACGACTGGGATGGTACTGGAACGAACCTTGGCGGAGGGTATTATCTTGGAAGAACATGTGGAGGTCAAGTGCTTGCTAATGTTTTTGATATTTATGAAAATACCCAGCTTACATCAATCTCATTTCATGTAAGCGCTTCTTCTGTTGTAGGGGCAAAAGTTACTGTTGAGGTGTATGAAGCAGATGGTCAAATCTACTTAGAAGAATCTGATGAATATACTTTACAAGTTCAAGATATAGATTCTTGGGTAACAGTTCCGCTTTTAAGTCCATACCCATTATTTGCTGGAACAGGATATATGGCAGCTGTTCGTGGTACTCAACACCCTACAGATACATCATTAATTAGCGCTACAAGTAATGTAAATACCTCAAGTTATATTCAAGATAACGGATGTGATATTGGTTCACAAGGATTTGGTTATTGGTATACTGCTTCAGATGCTTTAGCTATAAGAATGAATTTTGGAAATGTAAGCTCTGTAAATCAAGAGATGAGTTCTAGACTAAGTGTTTATCCTAACCCTTCTAATGGAATATTTACAATTGAAAATAATTATCAAGAAGATATTAATTTTTCAATTAGAAATGTTTTAGCTCAGATTACTTTTAGAGGAAAAATTAATTCTACTTCAAATTCAAAAGTTGATTTGTCTCATTTAAATTCAGGTATATACACGATTGAATATGATATTGAAAATCAGTTGTCAAATCAAAAATTAGTTATTGAATAGATAAGCAAAATATTTTACTGAAAAGGCACAGTATTTCTGTGCCTTTTTTAGTTTTTAAATATATAGGAAGAGATTATATTTTGTAGATTTGTAAAAAAACAAAACATGAAAAAAACTTTACTTTCTTTACTAACAATTTTTTTTGTAAATGCTTCTGTAGCTCAACAAAAAGCACCTCAAGAAAACACAATACATAATATCAAACATATTGAAAGTATTGTTCCCCAATCATCAAGCGCTTCTTCATTTATGCCTGCTCCTTTTTGGTCTAATGATTTTTCTACTCAATCTGATTGGACAATGGTAGATTTATTGAATGGTGGATTACAAAACTGGGTAATTACTACTAACGGACCTGTTGGATCTTACTCTGGGACGATGGGTGTAATAAACTCAACTACTGCTGCTAATGGATTTGCTCTATTTGATTCAGATGCTTTAAATACTCAATATACACCTCAAGAAGCAACACTTACATATAATGGGACAATTGATTGTTCTGCATATCAATATATAAATATAAACTTCGAATGTTATCACAGAGTATTTCGTGATTCAGTTTTTGTAGAAATTAGCACAGATAACTTTGCTACTGTTGCTGGAAGATACAGAATTCAACCTGCCCTTGCTACTAACGAATCTTCACCAAATCCTGAACTAGTTTCTTTAAATATTTCATCATCAGCTGGAAATCAGCCAAATGTATATTTAAGATTTCATTATGAAGGAGAGTGGGATTATGCTACAATGATAGATGATGTAACATTCTCTGAAACTCCTGATAATGAATTAATTCTTTCTAATCAAACTTTTGGGGGATGGTGGTTAGGATATCAGCTTACTGGAGATTTAGGATGTGATTATACATTATATCCAATGTCTCAAGCATCAGCAATGCCTTATAGAATTGAGGGTGTTGTTAGAAATTCTGGTATTCAAACTCAAAATAATATTACTCTACATGTTGAAGTAGAGGAAGATAATACATCTAATATTACATCATTATCTTCATCTCCAATATCTTTATCTATGTTGCAGAACGATACCGTTGCTACTACAACAAATTTTGCTCCATCAAATATGGGTTTATATAATATGAGTTATTGGGCAACTTCGGATTCCTTCCCAACTACTGACACAACTACATTTTCTACTATTGTAACCGACTCTGTATATGGGGTTGATTATGATTGGAATTCGGATGGTGCTAATGCTTCGGGATATGCTTATTTGTCTCGTCCTGCGTGTGGGCAAGTACTTGCTAATGTTTATGATATTTATGCTAATACTACTTTAACATCAATCTCATTCCATATTAGCGATCAATCTGTTGCTGGTGGTGATGTTACTGCTCAGCTCTATGAATCGGATGGGCAAATTTTTATTGCAGAGTCTGATGTATATACTTTACAGCAATCCGATATTGGACAATGGGTAACCTTACCATTATTAACCCCAACACCACTTTTTGCAGGAACATCATATCTAGCAGGTGTTCTTGGCACTCAACATCCTACTGATACTGTTGGTATTAGTTCTACTGGAAATCCTCATACATCTGGATATATTCAAGATAATGGATGTGATATTGGTTCTAATGGTTTTGGTGCTTGGTATACTAGTAGTGCTAGATTAATAAGAATGAATTTTGGTTACGTTTCATCAGTTAATGATGAACATTTAAAATCGGGACTTTCAGTTTATCCTAATCCTTCATCTGGAATAATTAATTTAGGAAATGAGAACAATATTGGATATAGCTTCACAGTAACTAATCTAGTTGGACAAATAGTATTTGATGGAAAGATTTCATCTTATTCAAATCGATCAATTGATTTGTCTCAATTTAGTAAAGGTGTTTATTCAATAGAGTTTACTAATAATACACAAACTTATTCAAAGAAAGTAGTTATAGAATAATTATAAAGTAATGTTAAAAAAAAAGCACAGCATTTGCTGTGCTTTTTTTATTTTAGCTTTTGTTATGAAAAGAGTAATTTTTTTATTTTTCTTTTTAAATTATTTTAATCTATTATCTCAAATCCAAACTGTTGGATTATTTACTAATGATGCTCAATCTTTTAAAGGTTACACTCTTTTTTCTCCTAACTCAAATACTTACTTAATAGATAATTGCGGTAAATTAATTAATTCTTGGAATAGTAGTTATAATGCTGGTAGTTCAGTGTATCTTTTAGAAACTGGAAGTTTACTTAGAGCATGTAGAATTCAGAATCCAATTTTTAGTGCTGGAGGAGGTGGGGGGAGAATAGAAAAAACAGATTGGTATGGAAATTTAGAATGGTCCTATAATTTTTCTGATAGCCTACATCATCAACATCATGATATTGCACCACTTAAAAATGGTAATATACTGGTGTTGTGTTGGGAGTATAAATCATTTAATGAAGCAGTTGACGCTGGAAGAGATCCAAATTCAATGATAGATAATGAATTATGGTCTACATATATTTTAGAAGTTGAGCCAATAGGAATTGATTCTATTAATATTATTTGGGAGTGGCACTTATGGGATCATTTGATACAAGATTTTGACTCTACAAAACAAAATTTTGGTGTAATTTCTCAAAATCCACAGCGCTTAGATATTAATTACTATTTTGGAAACGGTAAGAATGATTGGCTACATTGTAACTCCATTGATTATAATGAAGATTTAGATCAAATTGTAATAGGATCTAGAGCTTTATCTGAACTTTATATCATTGATCATAGTACTACAACTAACGAAGCTTCTTCCAGTTTAGGGGGTAATTTTAATAAGGGAGGAGATTTTCTTTACAGATGGGGAAATCCACAGGCTTATGATGCTGCTAATACAGATCAAAAACTATTTGGACAACATGATGTACATTGGATTGATGATGATTACTTAGATGGTGGTAAATTGTTAATTTTTAATAATGGAAAACAAAGAGGCTATAGTTCAGTTGATATAGTTTATCCAGCTATAGATTCTAATGGTAGTTACTTAATAGATTCTTTAAATATGTTTCAACCATTAAATGCAGATTGGATTTATACTTCATCTCCTCAACAAAATTTTTATTCATCATATATTTCTGGATCACAAAGATTAGCTAATGGAAATACTTTAATTTGTGATGGTGCTCATGGGAATTTTTTTGAAATTGATACGCTAGAGAATATTGTTTGGAGATATGTAAATCCTGTATTAAACACATATATATTATCTCAAGGTGATTCAATACCAGTTACTCAAAATGGACTTGGTAATTCAGTCTTTAGATGTACTAAATATCCCATTGATTATTCTGGTTTTGCCGGTAAAGATATGAGCCCTTCTGTTCCAATTGAATTAAACCCAATTCTTGATTCATGCACTATGATTACTTCAGTATTTCCTGAAATTAGTAATGATAAAGAACTAATAAAGGTTGTTGATTTAATTGGAAGAAATACTATTAAAGAACATAATACTGTATTGTTTTATATTTACAGTGACGGAACAGTAGAAAAAATATTTAAGATTTTCTAGTAAAACATTAATCAATTCTTTTGTAACTATTTATAGACATCTTTTCTTAAATTTGTAAATCAATAAAAAATATTCTATGAAAAAAATTTACTCAATTTTATGCTTGGTTTTAATTTGCTCATTATCATTTGCTCAAATAACTCCAAAGCATGTTTTAACTTCAAAAAATAATACAGAACACGTTTCTTCTGTAAAAGTTCCTAAATCTGTCGTTCCCTTTTGGTCTGAAGATTTTACAAACGGAATTCCTTCTACGTGGATTAACTCTTCTGTCCCTTGGGCTTATAGAGGGCCTTCAACATCTCCAAACTCAACAGTTGGAACTCAAGGTGCCTATGGAACTAATCAAGGGCCTATTCAATCACCAACTGCTCAAAATGGATTTATGATTTTTGATTCTGATTATTATGATAACTTAGGTGTTGCAGGCGGATTCGGAACTGGTCAGTATCCATCTAATCCAAATGGACACATAGGAACACTAACTACAGAATCAATAGATTTATCTGCTTACCCTGCAGTCTCTCTACTTTTTAACAGTTTCTACAGAGAATACACTGGAATTGCAAAGGTCGCATTTAGTATTGATGGTGGGGTGACGTTTACAGATGAAATGGAAGTACATCCGGATATTGATGTTAATGATGCAACAACTCCTGATTATCAAGTAATGTTAAATATTCCTCCAAATATTGCAGGACAACCGAGTGTGCATATTCAGTTTATTTATGATGGTACTGTTTTGTACAATAGTTATTATGGTTATTATTTTTGGTGTATTGATGATATTCAATTAATTGAAACACCTGCTCATTTAATGGAATGTCAAGACGAAATGTTTGGAGGATGGTGGTTAGGTTATCAAACAACTGGAGATTTAGGATGTAATTACACATTTAATCCAATGGCTCAAGCACTAGGTAACCCATATAGACTTGAAGGTGTTGTTAGAAATTTAGGAGCTAATGCTCAAAATAATGTAACTCTGCATGGAGATATCGCCGATGATGCAGGAAGTGTATTGTTTTCAGATGTTTCTAATGGAATTACACTTGGCATTTCATCTACAGATACTTTAGCATTGAATAGCTTTTATACGCCAACTGCCATGGGACTTCACAATATAAGTATTTGGGCAACATCTGATTCTTTCCCATACACAGATACCGCCACAATGTCAAGCATTGTTTCGGATACAATCTATGCTATTGATTATGATTGGAATTCGGATGGTGCAAATTTAGGAACTAGTGCTTGGAGGATTGGAAGAACTTGTGGTGGTCAAGTTGGAACGTCTGCATATGATATATATGCTGATGCTCAAGTAACATCTATTTCTTTTCATGTAGGTTCTGAATCAGTAGTTGGTGCTCAGATGACTACAGAAGTATATGAAGGTTTCGGAACAAATAGTATATTCCTAGCTGAATCAGATCCTTATTCATTAACTGCATCTGATATTGGCAATTGGGTTACTATTCCACTCCTTAACCCTCTTCCAGTTTTTAAAGGAACATCTTATATGGCTGCTGTAAGAGGTTTTGCTCATCCAACAGATACTTTTTTAATTACAGTTGCTACTAACCCTGCTTCTTCTAGCTATATTCAAGATAATGGATGTAATTTAAACTCAGCAAATCCTGCTGGGACATGGTATACTGCTACAGACAAAATGGCTATTAGAATGAATTTCGGATATATTAATAGCGTTGAAGATAGAAGAGAAAATAATGATTTTCAGATTTATCCTAATCCAACTAATGGTTTGTTTTCAATTATCACAGAAAGTAATAAGCCTTGTACAATTAGCATAACTAATGTTATTGGTCAAAAGATTATTTCTTTAGAACATAATGGGATAACTTCTCCTTCAATTGATTTAAATAAATTTGATAAAGGTATTTATAATGTAACTTTATCATATGAAAATAAAGTCTCAGTAAAATCAGTGATTTTAGAATAAGCTTACTCAATCTTTACAATTTTAAAAGCCCTATTTTATAATAGGGCTTTTTTATATATTTGTCTACACACAATAAAAAATTAAGTATGAAAAACATATACTCACTTCTAATTTTTATGGTTTCGTCATTAGTTGTTTTTAGTCAACATGCAAATAATAATTCTGACTCAGAAACTATTAATCTTTCAACAAATTTACCATCAGCTAATATTCTGCCCTCACTTTTTAATTCATCATCTGTTACTCCAATCTGGTCAGAAGATTTTTCCGGTGGTTTACCTGCATTGTGGTCAACTAGTTCTTCAAATATGGCTGGTGGTTTTGCAACTTGCCCTTGGGCATATTCAACTGATGGAACATGGGGTTATTACAATGGAAATCAAGGCACTGCTGGCTCAAATGCACTTACATCAACAACGGCTAGTAATGGTTTTCTAATTTGTGATACAGATTCCGCAAATCATTATGCTAACGGTCAGCCCTCTGGCTCAACTTATCAATATATTGAATCTTTAGTTACAACAAATGCTATTGATTTGTCAACACATTCTGCTGTAAGTCTTGAATTTGAGCATCTTTTTAGATACAATAATTTAGGAAACGGTAGTTTCACACCACCTTCAGTGTATATTAGTACAGATTCTATTAACTGGACTTCTTATTTAGTGAATAGTGGTATTTCAAATAATACTCAGTCATCAAACCCTGAATTTACAAGTATTAATATTTCAAGTGTTGCTGGAAATCAAGCTACTGTATACATAAGGTTTGGATGGGTAGCAAGATGCTATTATTGGATGATTGATGATATTAAGATTGTAGAAACAGATCCAAATAGGTTAGAAATATATGATCATACTTACGGGGGATGGTGGCTAGGTTATCAAGCTTTAGGTGATTATGGTATAGATTACACATTTAATCCAATGAATCAAACTAATCAAAATCCATACAGGATGGAGGCAGTTGTTAAAAACAATGGTGCCAACTTACAAACAAATACAAGACTAAATACATTAGTTGCTGATGAGCTTGGCAATATAATTATGAATGCTTCTTCAAATCCTATTTCATCTCAAGTTAATGCACTTGATACATTAGCTACTAACTCAGTTTTTTCTCCAACTACATATGGGTATCATAATATTAGTTTTTATGCAAGTTCTGATTCTTTTCCATCTACAGACACTTTAATAAGAGGAAGCGTTGTTACAGATACAGTTTATGGTGTTGATTATGATTGGAATTCAGATGGAGCTAATGCTGGTAATGGATATTTTTTAGGAAGGTCTTGCGGAGGGCAAGTACTAGCAAATGCTTTTGATATATATGAAAATACCACTATAACATCAATTTCTTTTCATGTAAATGATAACTCTGTTCCAGGAGCAGAATTAAATGTTGAATTGTATGAAACTGATGGTCAGATTTTTTTAGAGGAATCAGATTCTTATGTTTTAACTGCTGCGGATATTGATTCATGGGTAACATTACCTTTACTTAATCCATATCCATTATTTGCAGGAACCTCTTATATGGCTGCAGTAAAAGGAACGCAACATCCATTAGATACCTCATTAATTAGTAGTACTGAAAATCCAAATACAGTTAAGTATTTGCAAGATAACGGATGTAATAGTGGTTCTTTAGGTTTTGGAGGTTGGTATACAATTTCAAAAGCATTACTTATAAGGATGAACTTTGGAACTGTTAATAGTATTAATGACGACTTTCAATTAAATTATAATGTATATCCTAATCCATCTAATGGAAAGTTTACAATTGATAATTTAACTAATGATACATATGATCTAATAGTAAATAATATTTATGGTCAACAAGTATTAGAAGAAAAACAAATAATTAATGTGAAAAAAGAAATTGATTTAAGTTTTTATTCTTCTGGTATTTATATTGTAGAGATTAAAAGTAAGAACAATAATTTCACTCATAAATTATTGTTAGAATAAAGATCTAATATTTTTCCACTCAATAAAAGCAGCTATTTAGCTTCTTTTATAGTTTTATGTCTAAAAACATAATAAAATAGAATAACTAGAGTAATAAGAATTATTTCCCAATAGAACACATAAGTTGGTATTCCAAAAACTTTGTTTAAATCTTCAATAATAAGAGGGTTATTTACCATTGGAGGTCTTGAAACATATAAATAATTTGAATCAATTAATGCATTAATTGGTAGAACAAATAATAATAACAGATTCACTAAACCAAATGTTTTTAACCACGAGAATTCAGTTAATTTCATATTTACTCTGAAACGCATAAATAATGGAATAGCAATAATAGCAGCATGTTTAAAATAAAACATTATATAAAAGAAATAATACTCATTATATAATGTGATTTGTGGAGTTAAGATTGATAGCATTCCTCCAATAATACCTGCATAAAATAAAAATTCAAAAAGAAGCTGATTTTTTTTTGTAAAACCAATAAAGCAACATATTAATGCAGACACACTACAAAGGTGTATAGGTAAGTTGCTTTTTAATGTCCATGAATCAAGACTTGTCAAAAGAATATGATTAGAAAGTGTCATTAATAAAACCACAGAACTACTTATTTTCATAAACATTCCTGTATGCTTGTCTTTAATTTTAAAACCAATAAAAAAATAGCAAATCATAAAAAAAAGAGTAAGAGCTATATTTCTCATCCATTCATTTGAGAGGAAATCGATAATAATAGTAATGTCCATTTGTAAATAAATTATTTTCTATGTAAATATATGCTATTGAAATCTCTATACTATGTAGTGCATAGTAAAACTAAAAAGCCCCTAAAATTTAGGGGCTTTTTAAGTGGTACCTCCAGGAATCGAACCAGGGACACATGGATTTTCAGTCCATTGCTCTACCAACTGAGCTAAGGTACCATCATTAGGGGGTGCAAATTTAGCAGAATTTTTAATATTAAGAAATAAAATTACTATTCATATCATGAACTGTCTTTTTTGTAGCTTTGATAAAATTTAATTTATTGAAATTAGTTATAGATTTTGGTAATTCTCGAGTTAAGCTTGCGCTATTTAGTAATAAAGACTTAGTTGCGACAAAAACAATAAAATTATTTTCTAAAAAAGAAGTGATTGGTTTCTGTGGTAATAGTACTATATCTTCATCAATATATTCTACAGTAAGAAAATTAACTGATTCAGAAAAAAAACTACTTTCTTCACTTAATTGTGTAGAGCTAAATAATGATACACCATTACCAATTTCTTCAGTGTATGAATCTTTCGTTGGAAGCGATAGAATTGCCGCAGTTGTTGGGGCGACATTCTTATTTCCTAATAAAGATATTTGGGTTTTTGATGCTGGTAGTTGTTTGACTGCTGACTTTATCGATAAAGAAAAAAAATATCATGGCGGCAGAATAACATTAGGATTGAAAATGCGTTATAAAGCATTAAGTGATTATACTTCTAATTTACCTTTAATTAATCAGCAAGATTACACCCCGTTTAAAGGAAAAAACACCAAGAATTCAATCGTTTCAGGAGTTCAAAGTGGTATTTTGTCAGAAGTAAAAACCTTAATATCTGAGTGGAAGAAAGAAAATAAAGGTTTTATAGTTTTATTTACAGGTGGAGATGTATCATTCTTTGAAAAAGAATTAAAAAGTAGCATATTTGCAGACCCTTTTTTAGTACTAAAGGGTTTGAATGAAATTTTAGATTATAATGAGTAAAATATATAAGTTTAGTTTTTTAATTCTTCTACTTATTTTTGCAGAGACTATTTTTGCTCAGCAAAATACAAGCTCACCATATTCAAGATTTGGACTTGGAGATTTAACTAATCAGTTTTCACCTGTTTTTAATTCTTTAGGTGGAGGAGGATACGCAATTTATAATGAAAATATGATTAACCCTTATAGTCCTGCTTCATATTCTGCATTTAGTCCTAATTCATTTATGTTTTCCACTGGCCTAAATCATAATGTTTTAAATATTCAATCTTTATCAGACGAACAGACTGTTAGTAATGTTTCTCTAAGTCATATTGTTTTTGCTTTTCCATTAAATAAAAGAATTGGTACAAGTTTTGGAGTTATTCCTTTTAGTAACATAGGATACACTTTAGAAAGTAGAGATCAGCAGTACGAAGCAGATATGTTATATTCTGGTGATGGTGGTTTAAGCAAAGTATATTTAGGAGCGGCATTAAAAGTTCATGATAATATTTCTGTTGGAGCTAATGCATCTTATCTTTTTGGGGGTTTAAATAGAAGAAAAAAATTAGAGTTTGATGATGAAACTATATTTAACTCTAGATCAAATTCTCTAATAAATTTAGATGGAGTTTTTTATGAATTTGGTGTTATTTATGATAAAGAGATAGAAAGTTCTAATTCTAATATCACACTTTCCGTTAATGCCACCAATAATTCAGATATTAATGCTAAACGATTAAATTTAGTTGAGACATTTGAATATTCTGGAATTAATGAAGTTGTTAAAGATACCTTTGTAAATTCAATTGAAGTGGGTAATATGATTCTGCCTCAATATTTAAATTATGGTTTAGCATTTTCAAAAGGTTCATGGCTTTTTGTTTGTGATTATTCTACTCAAAATTGGAGCGATTATCAGCTGTTTTCAGAATCTGACTCTCTAGTCAACAGTAAAAAAATTTCCTCAGGATTGCAGTATACGCCTGATGTTAATTCTGTAACACAATTCTATAAGAGATGTAATTATAGAATAGGAGTAGCATTAAATACTACACCTTTACAAATAAATAATATCCAGTTAGAGGATAAAAGCATAAGTTTTGGTATAGGTATTCCAATTAAAAGAAATAAATCTACATATGATTTCTCTGTAACATTAGGTCAAAGAGGAACAAATTCAAATAATTTACTTAAAGAGAATTATATAAAATTTGGGTTAAGTATGTCATTTGAAGGAATATGGTTTGTTAAACAAAAATATAATTAGAAATGAGAAATATTTTATTAGTTTTATTAGTCACTTTTTTAAGTCAAGATCTACAAGCACAGTCGAAATGGGGTAGTGATAGTATCAATTGTATTACTAATCTTTCTCTATACAGAGAGTATTATAAACAAAAAAATTATGAGGATGCATTGAAACCTTGGCGCTGGTCATTTTTAAATTGCCCAAGATCAAGTGGTAATATTTATAAAAATGGACCTGTAATTATAAAATCAAAAATGAAAAAAGATAAAGCCAACAACAAGGCTTATCTTGACACTTTAATCCAGATTTATGATAATAGAATAACTTACTTTGGGAAAGAAGGTTTTGTTTTAGGCTTAAAAGGTGCAGATATGCTTAGGTATGATAAAGAAAATTATATAGCTGCATATGAAGTATTAAAACAATCTTTTGAGCTTCAGCAGTCAAATAGTTCCGCTGGAGCAATTTCTGCTTATTTTAAGGCAGCAACATTAATGGAAAAAAATGGAGATCTTCAAAAAGAAGATATATTATTTTTATACGCACAATTATCTGACGTGATTGATTATAATTTAAGTAGTAACCCCAAAAAAAGTAAATATTATAATCAGACGCTATCAAATGTAGAGTCTTTATTCACTCCTTACGCAGATTGCAAGGCTTTAATTGAAATTTACTCAATAAAATTTCAGCAAAATTCAGAAGATATTAATTTATTGAAAAGAATTGTTAAGATTCTTGATAATAAGGATTGTGTTGAAGATAATTTGTTTTTTGAGGTTTCCTCAAAGTTATATGAACTTGAACCAGCAGCATTATCAGCTTCTAAAATGGGAAAAATGAGTATTTCTAGAGGTGATTATACTCAGGCCATAAAATATTGTAAAGAAGCTATTGATTTAGAGCAAGATCCTGATGTAAAGGCAAAGTATTATTTAGGCCTAGCAGATGCTTATAGAAATTTTGGTTCGTTTTCAAATGCGCGTAACGCTTGTTATGAGGCTTTAAACTTAAAAGAAAATTGGGGAGAGGCTTATATGAATTTAGGCAATATATATGTTGCTGGAGCTAAATCTTGTGGTAATGATTTCGAGCAAAAAACTGTTTATTGGATAGCTGTTGATATGTTTAACAAAGCTCAAAAAGATGAGTTTGTAACATCAAGAGCAAGAAAAAGTATTAATACTTATTCAAAGTATTTTCCTTCAACAGAAGTATGTTTTTTTAATAATGTAGAAAAAAACACAAAATATAAAATTGAGTGTTGGGTTAATAAAACTACAACAGTAAGAACAAGTGATTAAGTAAATATGCGTTTTGCTTTTCTTTTCCTATTGTTTCTATCTATTTCTTGTACAAACAATCCTCATTTAGTGAGTGAGTTATTTGAAGATCAAAACTTACCAATAGAAATAATTGAAAAATCTAACTTAATACATACCGAAAATGGTTTGATAAAGCTTGAAATTATTGCTAATAAGATTGAAAGATTTATTGATGATTCTCCCAGATTATTATTTTCAGATGGTTTTGAAGTTATTTTTTATGATGATTCCTCAAATGTTATATCCAATTTAAAGGCAAAGAATGCTATAGTTGATGAAATTAATAACATTATGACAGCATCTAGCAGTGTTGTTTTAAGCAATAAAACAAAAACATTAGAAACTGAATACCTAGTTTGGGATGAGAAAAAAGATAAAATATACACAGACAATGATGTTATTATTACTACTGAAAAGGAAAAGATTTATGCTAAAGGTTTTAGTTCTGATCCAAACTTTAATGATTATACATTAAATAAGATTAGTGGAAAAATGTATATTAGTGAAATAGATTAAAAAATGTATTTAACACTTGCTTTAATTACTATTGTTTTATCTGCTTTCTTTTCAGGAATTGAGATTGCTTTTGTTTCTTCTAACAAATTGCAACTGGAGCTTGATAAAGGAAGTGAAAATATATCTTCAAAAGTAATTGCTTTTTTCTCTAAAAATGAGTCAAATTTTATTACTACGATGTTAATAGGTAACAATATTTCATTAGTTATTTATGGTATAATAATGACTAAAATATTATCTCCATATTTAGATTATTTTCAACTAAACTCATATTTATTGTTGTTTGTACAAACAGTTATTTCAACAAGTATAATTTTAGTTACTGCAGAGTTTCTTCCAAAATCTATTTTCAAAATATATCCAAACACAACTCTTAGGTTTTTTTCACTTCCAATCTTCTGTTTTTTTATTTTATTCTCTCCTTTTGCATGGTTGTTTATTCAAATTTCTAAACTTATAGTAAAATTGTTCTTTGGTCAAAGCTTAACCGAAAACAAACAATTTTTTAATAAAACAGATTTGGATGATTATCTTGATCATATTAACTCTAATAACACACAAGAATCGTCTAGTGTTGAAGTTGAGATGTTACAAAATACTTTAGATCTTTCAGCTAAGAAGGTGCGAGAATGTATGATTCCTCGTACAGAAATTGTAGCAATGAATATAAACTCAACTGTCAATGATTTAAAAGATAAATTTATTGAAACTAAACTATCTAAAATTTTAATATATAAAAACAATATTGATAGTATAATTGGATATGTGCATTCTTCAGATTTGTTTAAAAATCCAAGAAATATAAGGTCATTATTACTTCCATTGCCTTTTGTCCCAGAAACAATGTCTGCAATGCAACTTCTTTCAGATTTTATTGACGAAAATAAAGGAGTTGCACTTGTAGTTGATGAATTTGGAGGTACATCCGGAATGTTAACAATTGAGGATGTTACAGAGGAAATAGTTGGAGAAATAGATGATGAGTACGACACTAATATAAAATCCGTAGAGAAAATTAATGATGAAGAATATTCAATTTTAGCTAGATTAGACGTTATTTCAATAAATAAAGATTTTGATTTGAATTTACCAGATTCTGACGAATATGAAACTATTGCTGGATTAGTTTTACATTATTTAGAAAATATTCCTTCAGTTGGTGATGTAATTGACCTTGATGATTATAAAATCACTATCAAAGAAGTTGATGACAGAAGTGTTATTAAAGTACATCTATTTGTTAAGAATTAGGTTTATAATTAATCTAGTTTTTATTTCTTAAATAACAATTGTATATTCGCAAACTTTTAATAAATTAACAATTATGGGAACACTTGGTAAAATTAGAAATAGATCGGGATTATTACTTACTGTTATAGGCTTTGCTATGCTAGCATTTATTCTTGGTGATTTTATGCAATCAAAAAGATCATCAGGACCTAGTACTCTCTATGTTGGTGAAGTTTTAGGAGAAAATATTTTGATACAAAATTTTGAGAAAACAGTAGATCAGGGTATTGAAAACTGGAAATCTCAAAATCCAGGTGCTATAGTAACTCAATCAGTTATTTCGAATGTGAGAAATCAAGCATGGAGTCAGCTTACTAGAGAGTTGATAATGAAAGGAGAATATGAAAAACTTGGTCTAGGAATTTCTGATGATGAGTGGATGGAACGAATATCTGGTGTTAATGTTCATCCGGAAGTGAGTAAAATACAAGCATTTCAAAATCAAAATACAGGACAGTTTGATAGAACAAAAGTATTAGGTTATCTACAACAAGTCGAAGAAGATCAGACTGGTGAGTCTGTAAGAAATTGGCTTTCATTTCAAGATTATCTAATAAATGTTATTAGTAATTCTAAGTACGACAAATTAGTAGAAAAAGGTACATATATTAATTCTGAAGAAGCAAAAATTTCTTATAACGAAGGAACTCAAAATGTTACTTATGATTATTTAAGTATTCCATTATCTGTAATTAATGATACATCAGTTAGTGTAACCAGTAAGGAAGTTAGAAACTATTACAATGAAAATAAAGAAAACTATAAACAAGATCTTTCTAAAGATATTGATTATGTTGTTTTTACTGTTGTTCCTACAAAAGAAGATGATCAAGAAACGTACCAATCATTATTAGATTTAAAATCAGACTTTGAATCATATGATGATTATACTACTATTGTTAGAAGAAATACTGATAACAATGGAGCATTATTTTCTTTTCAGACGAAAGAACAATTAGAGAATGATTCTGCATTTTCTAACTTGATTAATAATGATAAAGGTACTGTTATTGGTCCCTATAAATTGAACAATTTAGCATACAGATTAACAAAACTAACAGATGTTCAAAATAGACCCGATTCAGTTGAAGCTAGACATATTTTGATTTCACCTAGTGCAACAAAAAGTTTAGATTCAGCTAAAACAGTTATTAATGATTTAAAAAGACAAATTGATTCTGGTGCAGATTTCGCACTACTAGCTCAGAATTTTTCTGATGATAAATCATCTGGCATAAAAGGTGGTGAATTAGGTTGGTTTTCTGAAGGGCAGATGGTTGAATTATTTAATGAAGTATGTTTTACATCGAAAAAGAATGAATTAAATATTATTGAAACACAGTTTGGTGTACATTTAATTCAAGTAATGAATAAAAGTAGATTAAATAAGAAATTCAAAGTAGTTTACATTGATAGAAATGTATCTGCAAGTACAGAAACATATAATAGCTATTATACTCAAGCAGCAAGTTTTGTTAGCCAAGTAGTAACTGATAATCTTCCTTTTGATTCAGTAGTTAGTTCTGAAAACCTGGTTAAGAGAAGTGATGTTCAAGTTAAACCTAACAAGCAAAATATTGTTGGTTTGCCTAATTCAAGATCTATTGTTAGATGGATGAATGAATCAGAGAGAGGAGATGTTTCTGAGGTTTTTGAGTTTGATAATTCTTATGTTGTAGCTAAGCTTATTAATGAAAACTCAGGAGGTTTTTCTCCTATCGAGGAAGTAGAGAATAGCATAAGGCAAGAAATAAGAAACGAAAAGAAATATGAAGAAATTATATCTAGAATGGGAGAATACACAAGTTTAAACGATGTTGCGGCAAAGTTTGGTTTAGACATTGTTAGAAATCAAAAGGCAAAATTATCATCTTTGAGTGTAGATCAATTGGGTTATGTTCCTGAAGTTATTGGAACAGTTTTTTCTACTGGAGTTAATCAAATTTCAAATCCTATAAAGTCACAAAGTTCAGTAAACCTTATCTCTGTCGTTTCTCAAGATCAATATAGATCTGAAGGAGATTTTTCTGCTGAGCAGAAATCACTTTTTGAAAAAATCAAATCCTATACTGCCACAGCTTCATTTAAATCTTTGGAGAAGGATGCTAATCTCATTGATAATAGATCTGATATCTATTAATTTATCTTAGAATATCTAATCTGTACGAATCTAGATTAAGAAAGATAAATAATAGCATAGTAAATCCTAATAAAGACGATCCTCCATAGCTAATAAATGGAAGCGGAATGCCAACAGTTGGTAATAGTCCAATAGTCATTCCTATATTTATAGTAAAGTGTGAAAATAAGATACACGCTACACTATAACCATAAATCCTGCTGAAACTAGACCTTTGTCTCTCAGCTAATAATATTATTCTAGTTATTAAACCAATAAATATTAAGATAAAAAGCAAGCTTCCAAAAAAGCCCCACTCTTCACCAATAGTGCAAAAAATAAAATCAGTACTTTGTTCAGGAACAAAATCAAATCTTGTTTGCGTACCATTAAGAAAGCCTTTTCCAAAACTACCACCTGATCCTATTGCTATTTTAGATTGAATTAAATTATAACCTGCACCATAAGGGTCAAATTCTTTGCCAAGAAGTACATTTATACGTTTTGTGTGATGAGGAGATAAAATGTCATTAACAAAAAAATTTGTTCCTAAAACAAAAAAAACTGAAAATCCCCAGCATATAATAATTGTTAAAATGTCTTTTTTATTAAATCTAAAGAAAAGTAAACTTATTAAAGCAAGAAATGAAAAAATATATACAAGAATTTTTTGGCTAATTAGTAGACTAAGTAAACATAATATTCCTAAAATAAGAATTGTAAATAGGATATTAATTGAAAGACCTTCCCTATATAGTACTAATATAAAAGATAAAAAAACTAGTGCAGTTCCAAGATCATTTTGAAGTATAATTAAAAGACATGGAACTAAAATAATTAGATATGAAAGTATTCGTGTAGTAAAATTTTGATTTTTACTATATTGCATGTTAAAAAATTTAGCCAAAGCTAATCCGGTTGTAAACTTTGCAAATTCAGATGGTTGAATTTTTAAGCCTCCAATTTGAAACCATGATGTTGCACCATTCGTAACTCCACCAATAAGAAGGACAGATAATAAACTTAAGATGATGAGAGCATATAAGATATATGAGAGTGAATAATAGAACTTCCAATCAATGATTAATATTATGAAAGCACAGAGAAGTGTAATTCCAATAAAATATAGTTGTTTGCCATATCTATTAGAAAAATCAAGCGTGAATTGTATATCATCATTGTATTGAGAAGCATATATATTAAACCATCCAAAGAAAATAAGTATTAGATAAAGGATTATACTAAGACTATCAATATTGGCAAATATGTTTTTAGCTTTTCTCATTATCTGTTATTAATTATACCATTTGTAATAAATTTTTCTAGATCTAAATTGATATCTGTTTTTAAATATTTATCGATCATTAAGCCTGCTATTGGTGCCGCCCAAGTTGAGCCCCATCCTCCATTTTCTATATATACAGCAATGGCTATTTCTGGTTTTTCTTTTGGAGCAAATGCAATAAAAATTGAATGATCTTCTCCATGAGGGTTTTGCGCTGTTCCTGTTTTTCCGCAAATAGAGATATTATCAGATTTTATATTATGTGCGGTTCCATCAGGTTTTTTAATTACTTTTTCCATGCCATCAATAATTATATCAAAGTGTTTGGGGCTTATTGTGGTATATTTTTTTTCTAAAAAAGTAGAGTCAATTTTTTCATTACCTTCAATAGACTTTACAATATGGGGGGTGAAATAAAAACCCCTATTTGCTATTATGGCTGAGATGTTTGCCATTTGAATAGGCGTTAGTAAAAGCTCTCCCTGACCAATAGCCATCGAAATTATTGTAGATGAGTTCCAGCTAGTTCTTCCATAATATTTATTGTAATATTCATGCTTTGGCAGCATACCCTTTGTGCCACTAACAAAGTCGTTATTCATCCATTCTCCAATACCAAAACTTCTAATATGATTTCTCCACATATTATATGATTCTTGATTTGAAGTATATTTTTTAAATAAGTTTGAAAATGTTTTACAGAAGTATGTATTACATGAAATTGTTATAGCTTGTTGAAGATCAGTTAAAGATGAGTGTGGATGACATTTTACAAATTTATTTTTTTCATATTCAAAACCATCATTACAATTGTATTTAGTTTCGTTGTTGATTATATTTTCTTCTAAAGCAACCAAACCATTTAGAAGTTTAAAAATTGATCCTGGCGGATAAAGTCCTGACAATGCTCTATTAAAAAGAGGTTTGTTTTTATTGTCAAGTAATTTTTTGAAATTATTTGATCTATTTCTTCCTGAAAGTTCTTGCGGGTTGTAATTAGGAAATGATATAAGTGATAAAATTTCTCCAGAATTTGGTTCTATAGCAACAATTGCACCAGTTTTGTTTTGCATAAGATGTTCTCCGTATTTCTGTAATTCAATATCAATTGTAGAATAAATATTTTTCCCAGATATTGGTAAAGTGTCAAATTTTCCATCTTGGAATCTGCCTTGTTTTCGATTATAAACATCAACAAGAGTTATGGCCATTCCTTTTTCACCTCTTAACTCTTTTTCATATCCTGCTTCTATCCCTTTAACCCCAAATAAATCTCCATTATTATAGTATTTATTTTCTTTAACTTTTTGCTTACTTACTTCACCTAAATATCCTATTAAATGAGAGGCTGACTCAGTTAAATATTTTCTTGTGTTAATGGTTTGAAGAAAAAATCCAGGATATTGAAAAAGTTTCTCTTGTAGTTTACTTGCTTGTAAATATGTTATCTGTTTTTGAAAAATACTTGATTTATATTTTGAATAACTACTTATTTCATTAAGTTTTTCTCTAAATTCATAAATATCAATTTCAATTAGCTTGCATAAGTTAATGGTGTCCATTTTTTTTACTTCTCTAGGTATTACCATTAAATTATATGAAGGAGTATTAGAAACAATTAGATTACTGTCTCTGTCAAATATTAATCCTCTTACAGGAGTTAAAACATCATACCTTAAAGCATTGTTGTTAGCTGAAAATTTATAATTATCGTCAATGACTTGAATTCTTAATAATTGAATTGTATATATTGTAGCAACCAAAAAAAATAAAATTAAAACAACCTGATATCTTCCTTGAAACTTATTCATACTCTAAAAAAGAAAAACTGACAAATAGTAATTATTATTGAACTAATGATTGTGCTTAAAATTATCTTTAATAATATTCTATGATCTATTGAAGCATGCTCTAAAATAAATAAAATTGAATGATGTATAAATACTAGAATTGATGTAAATAAAATAAAAGATTTTACTCCAATTTTCTGCGATATTAATTCATCATTTTCTTCAATGATATTATGAGGAATTGTAATTTTTGTTATTGATTGTTTAAGTAATGCAATAATTAAGCAGGCACTTGAGTGCATTCCTAAAGTATCTGAAAAAATATCAACTGATAAACCTAAAATAAATGCATAAATTAAGAGAAACCATTTTTGAGTTTTAAATGGCATTACAAATAATATTATCAAATATAAATATGGATTTATATATGATGCAAACATAACTTCATTAAGAATGTATACCTGCACAAATAAAAATAATGGTAATAAGATTATATATTTAATTTCTTTACTCATTAATTAAAGATTCTAAGTTTAGTTGTTCTTTTGACTGTTCTGAATTAACTATGTATGCATATTTGATATTATTAAAATCTGTAAATAGATTTATTGTGATGTCTTGATTTCCAGTCTTATCATTTTTTTTGAAATTGTCAATTGTACCAATATTTATTCCTGCAGGAAAAATGGTGCTATATCCATTTGTTATAATTGTGTCGCCAAATTGAATTTTAACATGATTAGGAATGCTTTCAATGTTTGCTTTTTTGTAATTAAAGCCATTCCATTTTAGAGATCCGTAGTTATTTTGTCTTTTTAAGGAAATACTGATAGCAGATTCTTTATTCAGAATTGAGATAATTAATGAGTAATTTTCAGTAGTTGAATGTACTATGCCTAATACTCCACTTTCACATATAACTCCCATTCCAGCACTAATACCATGTTTTTTCCCCTTGTCTATTGTAATGAAATTATCTCTTTTATTTACTGAGTTATTTACGATTTTACCGGAAATAAATTTCGTTTCTTTTTCATTTTGTAAAAAAATACTTTTTTGACTACTTAGTAAATTGTATAATTTATTATTTTCTTCTAAGAGTTGTTTGTTAATGTCTTTTAGATTGAAGTAATCAGAAATATTATTAGAAATAGAATATAGTTTGCCTTTATAATTATTTACATGATTTATGAAAAGAGAATTCTGAAATGAATTTTTGTTGAGGTATAAATTAATTGAATAGGTTTGTAATAATAGAAAAATAATTAGAACATTATACATTCTAAAAAATCGAATAAGATTCTGCATATTAATCTATCTTATTAAGAAAGTATAGTTTTCGGTATTTTTTAGAGCTATTCCTGTTCCTCGTGCTACAGCTCTTAAAGGATCTTCAGCTACATATACGGGAAGCTTAGTTTTTTTTGCTATTCTTTTGTCTAAACCTCTTAACATTGAGCCTCCACCTGTAAGGTATAGGCCTTCATTATAAATATCTGCAGATAGAGCAGGAGGTGTTTGGAATAATGCAGCCATTACAGCTTCTTCTATTTGTTCAATAGAATTATTTAAAGCACCTGCAATTTCTTTGTATGTAACAATAATTTCTTTTGGAATACCACTCATCAAATCTCTTCCGTGTACAGCATAGTTTGGAGGAGGGGCATCAAGCTCAGTTAAAGCAGAACCAACGTTAATTTTAATCTGTTCAGCCATTATATCTCCAACAGCAATATTATGCCTAGTTTTCATATATGTTTTTATGTTATCAGTAAACTCATCACCTGCAACTCTAATAGACTTGTCACATACAATTCCACCTAGAGAGATAACAGCAATTTCTGTTGTTCCTCCACCTATGTCAATTACCATATTTCCTTTAGGTTCTAAAACATCGATGCCAATCCCAATTGCTGCCGCCATTGGCTCCATAATTAACCATACGTCTTTTGCTCCTGCATGTTCGGCTGAATCAACAACCGCTCTTTTTTCAACTTCTGTAACTCCAGAGGGTATGCAAACAACCATTTTTAAGGCTGGAGAAAATAAGGATCTTTTTCTTGGAATCATTTTTATGAAGCCTCTAATCATTTGCTCAGATGACTGGAAATCTGCAATTACACCATCTTTCAATGGTCGCATAGTTTCAATATCTTTATGAGCTTTGCCATGCATTTGTTGAGCTTTTTTACCAATAGCAATAACTTCACCAGTACGAACATTCTTTGCGACTATTGAGGGTTCATCTACTACTACTTTATCATTGTGAATGATTAAAGTATTTGCAGTGCCTAAGTCAATAGCAATTGATTCTTGCATAAAGTCAAAAAATCCCATATTGTTCTAATTTTTAATGTTTAAAATGTCTAGTTCCAGTCATTACCATACTCATATCATTATTATTGCAAAATTCTATTGAAAGATTATCTTTAATTGACCCTCCTGGCTGAATAACAGATGTTATTCCTGATTTTTTTGCTAGTTCAACACAATCAGGAAATGGGAAGAATGCATCAGAAGCCATAACTGAGCCAACTAAATTTAAGTTAAAATTCGTTGCTTTTTTAACTGCTTGTTTTAGGGCGTCTACTCTAGAAGTCTGACCGACACCGCTTGCAATCAATTGTTGGTTTTTAGCAAAAACAATAGTATTAGACTTCGTGTGTTTGCAAATTTTTGAAGCAAAAACTAAATCTCTTAACTCCATTTCATTTGGTGCAGTATTAGTAACTGTTTTCATAATTGAACTATCATCTGTTATCAGGTCTTTGTCTTGAAATAAAACACCATTTAAAATGGTTCGATATTGCGTCTTTGGTAAATTTAATTTTTTTTGTTTTAATAATACTCTTTTTGATTTAGTTTTTAAAAGATCAAGAGCTCCTTGCGAAAAATCAGGAGCAATTAAAACTTCGTAAAAAAGTTTGTGAATTTCTGTAGCAGTTTCAAGATCTAATATTTGATTAGTTATTAATACACCACCAAACGCGGAAACAGGATCGCCAGAAAGTGCATCAATAAAAGCATTTTTAAGTATTTTTCTGCTTGCTAATCCACAAGCATTATTATGCTTTAATATTGCAAAAGTTGGTTCTTGAAATTCGGAAATTAGATTTACAGCTGAATCAATGTCAAGTAAATTGTTATAAGAAAGTTCTTTTCCATTTAATTTTTCAAACACTTCATTAATATTTCCATGAAATAAACCTTTTTGATGAGGATTTTCTCCATATCTAAGCTCTTTAGATTCAAGTATGCTTTCTTTGAAGAATTTATTCTCTTCATGATTTAGATATCGATATATCATTGTGTCGTAATGTGAAGAAATATTAAATGCAGAAGCGGCATATTCTTTCCTCATTTCTAAAGATGTGTATGGGCCTTCTCTTTTAAGATGTTCAAGTAATTTTCTATATTGTTTTTTCTGAGAAACTACAATTACATCATTAAAGTTTTTTGCAGCTGCACGAATTAGAGAAATTCCTCCAATATCTATTTTTTCTATTATTTCTGAATGTGATAAATTATTTTTTACGGTTTCTTCAAATGGATACAGATCTACAATAACTAAATCAAATTCTGGGATATTATAGTTTTGAAGTTGTTGTTTGTCTTCATTATTAGCTCTTCTAGATAGAATTCCGCCAAAAACATTAGGATGTAAAGTTTTTACCCTTCCACCTAAAATAGATGGGTAAGAAGTAAGATCTTCAATTTTATTTACATTAACATTTAAACTTTTGATGAAATTCTCAGTACCTCCAGTAGAGTATAATTCAATATTAAAATCTGCAAGTGTTTTAACTATCTCATTTAATCCGTCTTTATTAAAAACAGAAATAATAGCGTTTTTTATTTTTATTTTATGATTCATATATGATGAAGTTATTAATGCAATTTTACCCAAATCCTCTAAAATTTTCAAGACATTTAAAACTAAATAAACTTATTGTTGATAAGTTAATTATTTTGTTAAGATCGTTCTAAATTAAGCTTTCTGACCTATTAATTTATTAAATAATTCTAATGCTTGATTAATTTCCATTACACCTTCTTTTCTTAATGAAAGCTTACCTCTGTTCTCTTTAATTTGACAGTCTTTGGGGTTTTCTCTTAGAAAATTCATTATTTTTTTGAATTCAACAGATTCGAAATAATTTGAATTTTTATCAGTCGTAAAAAATGCTCTTAGGAAATTGTTTTTTAGCACAATCTTTTCAAAACCTAATTTTTTACCAGCCCATCTTAATTTTATTGCATTAAATAAAATTGATATTTTATCAGGAAGTTTTCCAAAACGATCTATTAGTTTTTTTTCGAAACTTATGAGATTGTCATTGTCTTTAATTTGGTTTAGTTCTTTGTATAGATTAAGTCTTTCTTCAATATTAGATACATAGTCATCTGGAATTAAAACTTCTTTATCAGTATCAAGCTGACAATCTTTTACTGTGAATTTTTTCTTTTCATCTTTGAAAAGATTTTGAAATTTTTCTTCTTTAAGCTCTTCAATAGCTTCATCAAGTATTCTTTGATACATTTCATAACCAATTTCATTTATAAATCCACTTTGATCAGCGCCTAACAAATCACCAGCACCTCTAATGTCTAAATCTCTCATTGCAATTTTAAATCCACTTCCAATATTTGAAAATTGTTCTAAAGCGTTTAATCTTTTTCTTGAATCATCAGAGATCTGATGAGTTGGTGGGCTTATTAGAAAGCAAAAAGCTTTTTTATTACTTCTACCAACTCTTCCTCTCATTTGATGTAAATCACTCAATCCAAAATTTTGAGAATTATTAATAATTATTGTATTTGCATTTGGAATATCTACCCCATTTTCAATAATTGTTGTTGAGACTAGAACGTCAAATTCTCCCTCGACAAATTCGCTCATCAAAGATTCAATTTTATTGCCCTCCATTTGTCCATGCCCAATTTTAATTTTAGCCTCAGGACATAATCTATTTAAAAAATTCGCAATTTCATTTATGTTTTCAATTCTATTATGGACAAAAAATACTTGACCATTTCTTGATATCTCATACATGATTGCATTTCTTATAATATCTTCATTTAGTCCAATAATTTTTGTTTGAATGCTTTGTCGATTTGGAGGAGGGGTATTTATAATTGAAAGATCGCGAGCACCTAACAAAGAGAATTGTAATGTTCTTGGAATTGGTGTTGCTGTTAATGTTAAAGTATCAATATTTGCTTTAAAAGATTTTAATTTATCTTTAATATTTACTCCAAATTTTTGTTCTTCATCTATAATAAGTAAACCTAAATCACTAAATTTTATATCTTTTCCGACAATTCTATGAGTACCAATTATAATATCAATTTTTCCTTCTGAAATCTTATTAATTATATTGTTTTGTTCTTTTTTTGACCTAAATCTGTTCAGATAATCTATTTCACAGGGGAATTTACTTAATCTCTTAACAAATGTTTTATAATGTTGTAGGGCAAGAATTGTAGTGGGAACAAGAATAGCAACTTGTTTATTATCTGCTACAGCTTTAAATGCAGCTCTAACAGCAATTTCTGTTTTCCCAAATCCAACATCACCACAGATTAATCTATCCATTGGCATCTGTTTTTCCATATCTTTTTTGATAGCAATGGTAGCCTTATTTTGATCCGGTGTATCTTCATATATAAATGATGATTCTAATTCGTTTTGCAGGTAGGTGTCTGGAGAATAAGCGAATCCTTTATTTTTTTTTCTTTTTGCATATAATGTGATTAAATCAAATGCAATTTTTTTAATTTTTGTTTTTGTTTTTTCTTTTGCTTTTGTCCAGCTAGGTGTGCCAAGCTGATTAATCTTCGGTTCACGTCCTTCTTTTGCAGAATACTTAGAAATTTTGTGTAAAGAATGAATACTTATGTACAAGATGTCTCCCCCTTTATAAGTAAGCTTAATTACCTCTTGTTGTTTGTCATTGTTTGTCATCTTGTGTAAGCCACTAAATTGCCCAATACCATGATCAATATGAGTGACATAATCTCCAATTCTAAGATTAGTTAGTTGGTTTAATGTTATGATTTGCTTATCACTAAATTTAGTCTTAGATTTAAATTTATGAAATCGATTAAAGATTTGATGATCTGTGAAAATTTCTATTTTATTTTCATGGTCCTTAAATCCCTCATGAATTGAAAAATGAATTATATCAATTTTAGAATAATCAAATTTTTCTTCAAAAAGACTAAAAAACCTTTCTTGTTGTTCTTTTGTAGAGCAAGCAATAATGCTTTTAGTATTTTTTTGAATGTTAATTTTTAATTTTTCTATTAACAATTCTATATTTTTATTAAATATTGTAAGTGGAGAGATGTTTAGTGAAACAATTTTTAAAGGATTAAGTATTGGTCTTTCAAGCTCAATTATTTTATAATTTTTTATTTCATTAATAAAATCTGATATACTAAAAAATAAATCGTTAAAATCTAATTTTATATTTTCATTTTTTCTTTCAGATTCATTTTGTGATTTTCGAAAAATATCATCAATTTTACCACTTATAAAAGCAATATCTTTTATCCATAATTGGGAATTACTTGGTAGATAATTAATAAAGCTAGTTTTTTTAGAATTAGTTTTCTTAGCCTCTGTATTTGGGATGATTGTAACCTTCTTATGGTTTTCTATTGATAGTTGAGAGTTAATATCAAATGTTCGAATACTTTCTAATTCATCTTCATTGAATTCAATTCTATAGGGGTATTCATTTGCAAAAGAAAATACATCAACAATACCTCCTCTAATTGAAAATTGTCCCGGATCTGTAACAAAATCACTTTGTTTAAAATTCATTTTTTCTAATTCTTCAATTAGATTTTCTATGTCGCAAGTTTGACTTATATGAAGTTTTATAGTTTGTTTTCTAAGCTCATTTCTACTGATAACTTTTTCTGACAAAGCCTCTGGGTAAGTTATTATTATGGGTTTCTTATTGCTATTTAATTTATTTAAAACCTCTGCTCTAAGTAAAATATTAGAATTATCAGTTTCACTAAACTGATACGTTCTTCTATAAGATTCGGGAAAAAAAAGCACTTTTCTTTCTAAAATATTTTCTAAATCATTTATAAAGTAATAGGCCTCTTCTTTATCTTTTAAAATGAAAATATTTGGTTTTGTTGTTGTTTTTAAAGCCAAGGAAGAGTAAACAGCTAATGATGAGCCATAAGCTCCTTCAAAAGAAATATTGTTGTACTCTGAATCCAGAGCATCTTTCAGTTCATTTAGAACCCTATTATTTTGAAAATATTTTTGGATTGTACTGTTAAAAAATTTGTTTCTAAATGATATTTATTTCATCAATCATTTGGGTATACCAAGATTGATTTATGTCAAAAGGCTTACCGCCTTTAATTCTTTTGAAATCTATACATGACAAATGATTGCTGTTGTCCTCATCCAAACCAACTACCCCGCTTTTACCATTTATAGCACTAACCATAGCTAGATCAGCACAATCAAATATTAACTTTAGATCTTTTGCATTAGCCTTAGCCGATCTACTGAAATAGCCACTTTTTTGAATAAGTACTTTATTAGCTTTTAATCTTTTAGAAAATTCTTTTGCAAACCATTTCCCAGGATTCAAATCATCTAACCTTACATGCCCAAAAGCATCTCTTTCAATTTTATTTCCTAGTTTTTCCTTTTCATTAACTATCGTATTTAGGCCAGCACCTTCACTTAAGAAAATATTTACACAATCATATTTTTCCATAACTTGATTTAATCTGTTGCATTCCTTTTCAAAATCAATATCTTTTTCAGGAATTAAAATTGAATGAATATCCCATTTTTTCTTACAAACATTTATTTCATTTAAAAATGAAAAATTGGTTAATCTTTTTCTGTACTCATGTGCAGTTGCAGCAGTAAGCCAACCACAATGTCTGCCCATCACTTCATGTATGATTAATTGTCGATCACTTGTTGTATTTTCATTCACAATATTTTCAAAAAAAATCGCGCCCTGCTCTGCAGCGGTCCAAGCTCCTAATGTTTGAGATATAGGAAAAACGTCATTATCTACAGTCTTAGGAAGTCCAACAACTGTTAAGCTGTAGTTATGTTCTTTCAAGTATGCAGAGAGATCTGCAGCCGTTGTATTTGTATCATCTCCACCAATAGTATGTAAAATTGAGATTTTATCTTTAACGAGCTGATCAGCAGCTATTTTTAAAGGATTTTGATCTTTTTTTATATAACCTTTACTAATACAGTCTTCTATATTAGTAAGTTTTACGCGACTATTTCCTAAAGGAGAGCCTCCAAATGTGTAAAAACTAGAGATGTTTTTAATAATACTTTTTGGAAATGAAATTTTTTTGCCTTGCAAAAGGCCCTTGTATCCGTTGAGGTAGCCAATAATTTCAATATTAGGATACTTTTTAATATAATTTTCAACTAGTCTTCCAATTGAAGCGGATAAACATGGTGCTATTCCACCAGAAGTTAATAATGCTACTTTCATTGTTACAAATATCCAATATTTTCCTCAATTAAATCGTAAAACAATTGTTAACTTTGTTATGGGAAATTTATTATATGACAAAGGTTTTAAAATTTGGAGGCGCTTCAATTCAAGATGTAGGTTCAATAAAAAATGTTGTTTCAATTATCCAGTCTTTTAAAAATCAAAAATTAGTTGTTGTATTTTCGGCAATTGCAAATGTTACTAATATGCTTGAAAAAGTTGTTTATGAATTTGTTAAGCAAGACTCAAATCCTTTAGTCACTTTAAATCAAATAAAAGAACTTCATCACAATATTTTAATTGACTTGTTTGAAAAAGAACACATTATTTTTGATACGGTAAATAATTTATTTTTAGAAATTGAATGGGTATTAGAAGAAGAATATAACAATGAATATTCTTATAATTACGATCAAATTGTTTCCGTAGGCGAGCTATTATCAACTAATATTTTAAGTGCGTATTTAGAATTAAATGATTTTAGTAATAATTTACTGGATGCAAGAGATGTTTTTAAAACAGATAATCAATATCAATCCGCAAAGATAAACTGGGAATTAACTGATAAATGTATTAAGGAAAAGATAAAAGATTTTCCAGTGGTAACCCAAGGTTTTATTGGTTGTACATCTGAAAACTTTACTACAACTTTAGGAAGAGAAGGGTCTGATTTTACAGCTGCTGTCTTAGCTAATATTTTAAATGCAGAAAAAGTTATTATATGGAAGGATGTTGAGGGAGTTTTAAACGCAGATCCAAGATTTTTTTCTGAAACTCAATTGATTAAACAACTATCTTTTACAGATGCTATTGAGCTTGCCTATTATGGAGCAAAGGTTATTCATCCAAAAACGATTCAACCTTTAAAAGAAAAAAAAATCCCTCTACATGTAAGATCTTTTAAAGACGTAAATAAATCAGGAACTATTATTAATAGTGAAATTAATAATAACAAAAAGCCATCATATATTGTTAAAGAAAATCAGGTTCTTATATCCATTTCAGATTTAGATTTGTCTTTTATCATAGAAGAGCATTTAAGCTATATATTTATGCTTTTATCTAAGTTCAACATTACAATAAATTTAATGCAAAATTCTGCAGTTAGTTTTTCAATATGTGTTGATAATCATAATCATAAGATTCCATTGTTAATTGAAGAACTATCAAAAAAATTTAGTGTCTACTACAATATGGATTTGAATTTATATACTATTCGTTATTATGATGATGAATCTATTTCAAAAGTAATAAGTGATAAAAAAATATTTCTTGAGCAAAAGAGTAGAAATACAGTCCAGTTCATCACTTCTTAAATTAAGTATGATATATTTGCCAAGATAACAAATAATGAAACAAACTCATACTTTTCATATTCCTGTAATGGGAACTGCCTTCACTGCCGATACTCCATTAAAAGTCGCTCAGTATGGAATAGACTCGGTTATTTCAATTGTTGATGATGTTTTGCTTGAGAGATTAAGGAAGGTATATAGTGAGAAGCATGGCTTTGATTATACCGAGATAAAAAAGTCCATTAAGGATCATAGAGCAAATAGAATAACATCCTATTTAAATTTAATAAATGAGCTCACTCAAAAGAAATATGAGGAGTTCACAGAATCTACAAAAGAAAAATTTGATGAAATAAAAAAATATTTTTCATTACTCCCAAATAGTTCTGATATAAAATCTGAGTTCTACACTTTAATTGATAACTCATTTAGTTTCGAAGAATTAAAAAAGTGGTTGAGTGAAAATTTGACGTTAGGAAGTATTGATGTTAATATTATGACTAAAGTTGATAAATCAAATTTTTTCAATAATGAAGAATTATCTGTTGAGTATAATGATGCCCATGCAGCATTAAGAGGCTATGCAAAAAGTAATTTAGCTTCTTCAGTTATTTTTTCTGCCGGAATGAATCCTAGACTATATGGATATATAAGTAATTTTGATGATTTCTATCCAAATGAAAATGGTTACATAAAGAAAAAAATAGTTTTAAAGGTTAGCGATTACAGATCAGCTATTATTCAAGGAAAGTTTTTAGCAAAAAAAGGTTTATGGGTATCTGAATATAGGATTGAATCTGGTTTAAATTGTGGAGGTCATGCTTTTGCAACTGATGGCCTATTAATGGGTCCAATTTTGTCGGAGTTTCGTGACAATAAAGATGAGTTGATAAAACAAACATATGAGGTGTTATTATCTGGATTAGCTTCTGCTGAAAGAGTCATTCCAAAAAACATTTTACCTATAAAGATTACTGCTCAAGGAGGAGTTGGAACACCTGATGAGCAAAGTTTTTTAATTGATCATTATAACTTAGATTCTGTTGGATGGGGAACTCCATTTCTACTTGTGCCGGAAGTAACCACAGTTGATGATCAAACTAGAGATAAATTATTAAAAGCAAAAGAAAAAGATTTGTACTTAAGTAATGTTTCGCCGTTAGGTGTGCCATTTAATAATTTGAGAAATAATTCCAAAGATCTTGAAAGAAATGAAAAAATCAGTAATGGTAAACCTGGTAGTTCTTGCCCAAGAAGATTTTTAGCTCTTAGTAAAGCATATGATAAGCAAGGGATTTGTTCTGCATCTAGAAAATTTCAAAAAATAAAGATTAAAGAGTCTGGCTTAGATAATACAATTAATCTAAATAAAGTTTATGAAAAGACTTGTTTGTGTATGGGACTTGCGGCACCAGCAGTTTTAAATAATAAAATTGATGTAAAAGAAAGTCAGTCTGTTTCCATTTGTCCAGGTCCTAATCTTGCTTATTTTTCTAAATATATGAGTCTTCAAGAAATGTCCAAACAAATATATGGAATGGCAGAAAGTATTACCAGATTTGATAGACCACATTTTTTTGTTAAAGAATTGGAATTGTATATTAAGTATTTTAGTGACAAACTTGATGAATCAACTAATGAGTTTAGTAAAAAACAAGAGAAGTATTTTACTAAGTTTTTAAATAATCTTAATGAAGGGATTAATTATTATTCAGATTTATTTAGTAATGTTAAATTTCAATTTCATCAAAGTAGTGATGCCATTTTATGTGAAATTGAAGAAAAGAAATCCTCTTTAGCTAATATATCTAACAAATTAGATTCTTTAATAAAGGCTAACTTTTCTCAACATGATTAATTATTTTTTCAGATAATTTTTCAGCAATCTTATAATTACTTTCAAATGTCCATCCTGCAATATGTGGAGTAAGAATTGTTTTGTTAGATTCAATTAAGTATTTCAAGCTTGCATTTCCCCTTATTCTTTCAAACGAATTTTTTTCTTGTTCAAATACATCCAAGCATGCACCTAATATTTGTTTATTTTTTATTCCTTTAATTAATGCTTTTGTTTCAATACATTGCCCTCTTGAAGTATTAATTATATAAAATGGTTTTTTTGCTTTATCAATAAAATCTTTATTAACTAGGTATTTTGTTTCATCTGTAAGTGGAATATGTAAACTGATTATATCAGAATTTGCAAGTATTTCACCTAAACTTGACTTAAACTTATAATTGTTCTTGTATTTGTCATATGCCAGTATTTTAACATTAAAATTTTCAAGAATTTTTGCAAATGAACTTCCTGTATTACCAAAGCCAATTATACCAATAGTTTTACCTGAGAGTTCAAATCCCCTATTTTTTTCTCTATTCCAAATACCCTTTCTCATTTCTTGGTCAGAAACTCTAATGTTATTTAGTAAATTTAAAATCATTGCAAGTGCATGTTCAGCAACAGCTTGCCGATTACCTTCTGCAGCGTTAAAACATTTAATGTTTTTTTTATCTGCATATTTAATATCTATATTTTCAGTTCCAGATCCAGCTCTAGCAATAAATTTTAATTTATTTGCGGCATTAATAAAAGTTTTATCAATTTTAAATCGACTCCTAATTACTAAGCCATCGTAATTCATTATTATTTTTAAAATTTCAGACTTGCTCTTATCAAATGCTTGGTCACAAATAAATCCTCTAGATTTAAGATCTTCATTTAACTTTGGGTGAGTGGAGTCAATAAAAATTATTTTCAAGCTATTGAATGTTTGAAGTTAAATTTATAAAATCATTTACGGATAAGTTCTCTGCTCTTAAAGTTAGTAGGTGCTGTATTTTATCGTCTTTTTTTAAATTAAAACTTTTTAATGCATTATTGATAGTTTTTCTTCTTTGATTATATGCTGCCTTAACAATCATTTTATAAGATCTTAAGTCAACATCAATTTTTTTTCTTTTATTTCTGACAAGTCTTATTACCGCTGATTTAACTTTAGGAGGTGGGGAGAATTGGTCCTCATTAACAGAAAAACAATATTCTATTTCGTAAAATGTTTGAAGGAGGATACTTAAAATACCTTTTTTTCTACCAGAATGGCTTGCCACTCTTTCAGCAACCTCCTTTTGAAACATGCCCACAACAGTATCTACTTTTTGATAGTTTTCATAAACTTTAAAAAGAATTTGTGAAGAGATATTGTAAGGGAAGTTTCCAATTATTGAGAGATTCTTGCTGTAAACTTTATTTAGATCTATTTTTAAGAAATCTTTTTCAAAAATATTGTCTTTTAATTGAGGGATTTTATTTTTTAAATATAAGACAGATTCTCTGTCAATTTCTACTAATTTAAGATTAATATTTTTATCATGTAAATACTTTGTAAGAACTCCCATCCCAGGCCCTACCTCCAAAATATTTATATTATTGTTATGCGAAATTAAATCTGTGATTCTTTTTGCAATTTCCTCATTAATTAAAAAATGTTGTCCTAAAAATTTCTTAGCTCTAACAGCCTTCATTTATGTATTCTTTAGTCTTTTAAATAATTTTGATGCAAATACAAAATTATTTAGCTGCTTATTATTGCTTTGTAGTAACTCGTCTTTGTTTCCGGTCCAACTTATTTGACCATTATTAATATAGGCAATAGAGTCCCCTATTTCCATTACAGAATTCATATCATGAGTATTGACAATTGTTGTAATGTCATCTTCAATAGAAATTTCTTTAATCAAATTGTCAATAATGATGGCAGTTCTTGGATCAAGTCCAGAATTTGGCTCGTCACACAATAAATATTTTGGCTTCATAGCTATTGCTCTGGCAATAGATACTCTTTTAATCATTCCGCCACTTAGTTCACTGATTTTAAGATTATTGTTATTTTGAAGATTTACTCTTTCAAGACAATTGTTTACTCTTTCAATTTTTTCTTCATAAGATTGATTTGTAAACATTGTTAATGGAAACATAATATTTTCTTCAACATTCATAAAATCATATAATGCTCCTCTTTGAAATAATACACCAATTTCTTGTCTTAATTTTCTCTTTTCTTTTGAATTTAATTGATTAAAATCTCTTCCATCATATAAAACTTCTCCTTGATCAATTTTGTGCAAACCTATTAATATCCTTAGAAGTGTTGTTTTACCAGAGCCGCTCTCTCCAATTATTAAATTGGTTTTTCCTTTTTCAAACTTGAAAGAAATGTTATTTAGAACATGATTGTCTCCAAAAGATTTATGTATATTTTTTATTTCAATCATGCTAATAGTAAATCTGTTAAAAGAAAATTAAAAATCAGAACAATAATACTACTGTATACTACTGCTTTTGTACTTGACCTTCCAACATCTAACGCTCCACCATTTGTATAATATCCAAAATAAGAAGATACCGAAGAAATGATAAATGCAAAAACAGTTATTTTGATTAAACAATAAGTAACATAAAATGCATTAAATTCATATTTAATTCCATACATAAAACTTGCTGAAGTAATTCCAGCAGTTTGACATCCAACCCATCCACCAATTAAACCAATAGTTATGCTAAGGATAATTAAAATTGGGAAGAAAAGTACTGTTGCAAAAATCTTCGGGAGTATTAAAAATGACGCAGAGTTTACACCCATAATTTCTAATGCATCAATTTGTTCTGTGACTCTCATGGATCCTATTTCAGATGCAATATTGGATCCCACTTTACCAGCTAATATTAAAGCTAACATTGTTGGGCAAAATTCTAAAATCAAAGATTCTCTGGTTGCATATCCAATTAAATACTTAGGGTATATTGGGCTTTCAAAGTTAAATGCTGTTTGAATACTAACAACTGCTCCAATAAAAAATGAGATTATAGTCACAATCCCAAGAGAGTTAAGACCTATTTTTTCTAATTCAAGATTGAATTGTTTTAAGAAAACACTTTTCTTTTCAGGAAAGCTAAATGTTTTGTTTAGCATTAAAAAATATTGCCCGATTTGTGTTAAGACAGATTTCATTAGTTTTAAAAGTAAGTATTTTATTTAAATTTGTAATCTCTTATGAAAATACAAAGATATTATATTATTCTTCTAATTTTGATATTTTTTATATGCTCTTCATGTAATATTATCAAAAAGAGCAATTGTGATTGTCCTGAATTTACTGCTCAAAACTCAAAAAATTAGGTATTAATTTACTTTAGATTTAATCTAAATAAATATATTTGCAGATGCAAAATTTATCAGAACAAAACAATGCTCACAAGATAGTATTTTCTAATAAATTCTTTTCTAATAAATTGTGTGATGCTGATGTTTTGACTCAAATTGTAATTAAAGTATAAATATGGAATTTAATTTTAGTTCATTTTTTTTAGATAATCTTGAAGCTGCAGGTGCAATAGGTGGTTATGTGTCTTTGTCAATTATTGGTTTTGCCTTAATTAGTTTTGCAATTAAAAAAAGAAACAATAATGTATCTGTTCAGATTGGGCCTAAATGGACTCATCCTATTATTGGATCTTTTTTGGGAGCAATTCCTGGCTGTGGTGCAACAATTTTAGTTGCCTCAATATATAAAAATAAAAACATATCATTCGGCGGTTTATTAGCCACTTTTATTAGTACCTTAGGAGAAGGCTCTTTTGTGTTGTTAGGAGCTTCTAATGAGGCTTCTGTAGCCGGCAATCTAAAAGCATACATAATAATTACCATCTTTGGAATAGTTACAGGAGTTGTTTTTGGATATTTTTTTGATATTATTGGTTTTAGAGCTAAATCTGAAAATATTCAGCAAAAAAATAATGAGGATTTAAATCTTAGCAAAACAAAAAATACCTCAGTAAGTATATTTGTTCAAAAACTTGGTTTTTACGTTATTTTAGTAATGGCTATATTTTTAGCTCCTGGTTCAATTATGGCTTTATGGGGAGGAGAGATTGAAGCTATTTCAAGTCTAACATATTGGCTTTCCATATCGCTGACTATTACGTGTATAATTTTTTACTACATAAATAAATTTACTTTTAAAGATCATGACTGCTATTTCTCTTATAGTAATGTTAAATCAACAATGTTACACGCAATTTTAGATGTAGCTATGGTCGTAACGTATGTTTTTATTGGATTATTTGTTGCTAACTACGTTATTGATGTTCTTGTTGGTGCTGATACATTTGATGCATGGATGACATCCTCTGTTCATCTTGTTATATTAATAGCAGCTTTAATAGGTGTAACACCGGGTTGTGGGGGAGTAATTGCTGTTGCAGTAGCATTTATTACCATTCCTAATTTTCCTATGGCAGCATTAATTGCAGCTGCTATTTCTACTAGTGGGGATGGAATTTTCCCTTTACTTGCAGAGAATAGAAAAGATGGGTTTATTGTATCTTTACTTGGATTAGTAATTGCTTTAGTTGTAGCTTACTTAGCATTAGTAATAGGATTCTAATAATTATTAAGTTTTACATACATTGGATTTTAAAAATTATATTCCTCACCGTGCATACCCCTATATTTCAAAATGGATTAATGAATTAAATATTGATGTTCAATTTGTTAATTCTAGAAAAACTAAATTAGGAGATTATCGATTTAGAAATAATCAGCATTTTATTACAGTTAACAATAATTTAAATAAATATGCTACATTAATTACATTAACTCATGAAATCGCACATGCTTTTACTATTGATAAATTTGGAAAAACCATAAAACCTCATTCAATAGAATGGAAAGAAAATTTTAAAAAATTAATGCTGAATTTTTTTAATTATAATATTTTTCCGGATGAAATTTTATCTGCACTTTCTAGATACTTAATTAATCCACTAGCAAGCACAGCTAATGATGAGTTTTTATCATTAATTTTAAGAAAATATGATAGTGAAATTTTTTTAACTATTTCAGAGATTAATGATGGAGATCAATTTATGTATTCAGGAAAAAAGTATATAAAATATCAAAAAATGAGAAAAAGGATAAAATGTCTCAATTTAGACAATAATAGAATTTACCTTTTTAATCCAATTACACAGATTAAAAAAATTGATTTGAAAATATAGTTTAAATTTGCAAAAAAAAGTATTTTGAATAAAAACAAATATGCAGTAATAATGGCCGGAGGTATCGGCTCTAGATTTTGGCCTCTTAGTAAAAAAGAGATGCCAAAACAATTTTTAGATATCTTAGGTGTTGGAGAAACTCTTATACAGCAAACATTTAGAAGGCTTTCCATAATATGTCCAAAGGAAAATATTTTTATTGTTACTAATAACGAGTATTTTAACTTATGCAAAGATCAAATAAATGGAATTTCAGATGATCAAATACTTTGTGAGCCTGTAATGCGAAATACAGCGCCATGTATTGCTTATGCGGCATTTAAAATTCATTCAATTAATCCAGAAGCAAGTATGGTTGTTGCTCCATCAGATCACCTAATTACAAATGATTCTGAATATGTACGTGTTGTAAATGAAATATTTGATGCTATTTCTAAAGATGATACAATAGTAACTTTAGGAATACAACCATCTCGACCTGATACAGGATATGGTTATATTCAATATGAAGATACAACCCTTATTAATTCAAATATAAATATAAAAAAAGTAAAAACTTTTACTGAGAAACCTAACAGAGATTTAGCTTTACAATTTTTGGACAGCGGAGATTTTTTATGGAATGCAGGTATATTTCTATTTACCTCTAGAGTTATTATTGATTCTTATAGAAAAAATTTAAGAGATATGTATGATATTTTCAAAAGCGGAGAGGAAATTTATGGTACTGTTAATGAAAAAGATTTTATTAATAGAATTTTTTCTTCATGTAAAAATATTTCTATCGATTATGGGATTTTAGAAAAATCTGATATTGTGTACGTATACCCATCTAGTTTTGGTTGGAGTGATTTAGGTACTTGGGGGTCAATAGATACTCATTTGCCCAAAGATGAAGAAAATAATACAATAAGAGGAGGGGATATTCAATTGCATAATTCAAAAGATAATATTGTTATTCTTGAAAGTGGTAGAGAATGTATTATCAATGGATTGACAGGCTACATTGTTGTTGAAAGTGATAATTCTTTATTAATCTGCAATAAAGCCGATGAACAAGAGATAAAGAAATTTACATCTAAGTTAAAAAGTAATCAATAATTTATTTTTAGCACATTAAAAATGGGTTTACCCATTTATCAAATTCTTCTTCAGAAAGATATTTAAGTTTTAAAGCTTCCTCTTTTAAAGTTGTTCCATTGTTGTAAGCATTTTTTGCAATTTCAGATGCCTTGTCATATCCAATTTTAGTGTTAAGTGCAGTAACTAGCATCAATGAGTTTTTGAGATTATTTTTTATATTGTTAAAATTTGGCTGTATTTCTACCACACAATTTTTTTCAAATGACTTAGAAGCATCAGCCAATAGTTTTGCTGACTGTAAAAAATTTGCTGCGATTACAGGCTTAAAAACATTAAGCTGTAAATGACCTTGCATACCTGCAATTGAAATTGTAGTGTCATTTCCAATTACTTGCGCACATACCATTGTTAAAGCCTCTACTTGAGTTGGATTTACTTTGCCAGGCATTATTGATGATCCTGGCTCATTTGAAGGTATTAATACTTCACCAATCCCACATCTCGGTCCCGAAGATAATATACGAATATCATTAGCAATTTTATTTAAAGAAACTGCAATTTGTTTTAAAGCGCCATGTGATTCAACTATGGCATCATTAGCTGATAGTGCTTCAAATTTATTATTAGCACTTAAGAAATTAATGTCAGAAAATTTAGATATTTTTTTTGCTACCAAATTAGAATACCCTTTAGGTGTGTTTAATCCAGTACCAACAGCAGTTCCACCAATAGCTAATTCAGATAAGTGAGGTAAAGTATTTTTTAAAGCTTTTATTCCAAAATCTAATTGAGCAACAAATGCTGAAAATTCTTGACCTAATGTTAGTGGAGTAGCATCCATTAAATGAGTTCTTCCAATTTTAACTATTTCATCAAAAGCTTTAGATTTTTTTTCAAATACAGATTTTAAACTTTCTAGAGAAGGGATAGTTTTATTTAGAATTACGTTCATGGCTGCAATATGTATTGCAGTAGGAAATGTATCATTAGAACTTTGAGATTTATTTACATCATCATTGGGGTGGACTATTTTTTTTATGTCATCAATCTCCCCCCCTTCATTAATGTGAGCTATATTAGCAATTACCTCATTTACATTCATATTTGTTTGTGTTCCACTACCAGTCTGCCAAATTACTAAAGGAAATTGCTCATTATGCTTTTGATCTAATATTTCGTCACAAACCTTTGAAATTGCTTCTTTTATTTCATTTGATAAAACACCAAGTTCATAGTTTGCATGAGCTGCAGCCTTTTTTAATATCGCAAACCCATAAATAATTTCTAATGGCATACTAGATTCAGGACCTATTTTAAAGTTATTTCTACTTCTTTCAGTTTGAGCTCCCCAAAATTTGTCCGCAGGAACCTTAACCTCACCCATGGTGTCTTTTTCTATTCTATATTTCATCTTAAAATATTTTGTTTGTTTAATAAGTTGTTGTTTCTTTGTTTTAAATAATAATTATGAAATTTATAGGTTTTTTAGCTTTTCTTTTCGTCTTTTTAATGGCATTTTGGTGTCTCTTTTTTCTGGCTAGTGTAATCCCTTATTTTATCTATGTTTGGCTTAGAGAAGGCCGACTTGAACAAAGTCAGATTCCCGACTAGCCTAACAAATTTACTATTATTTTTTTTATCCAAATTCTATCAAGTAAGCCTTAATAAATTCGTTAATGTCTCCATCTAAAATATTTTTTGGATTAGTAGACTCATAGTTTGTCCTTAAGTCCTTTACTAGTTTGTAAGGGTGAAGCACATAGTTTCTAATTTGAGATCCCCATTCAATTTTTTTCTTTTCTCCTTCAATTTTTTCTTTTTCTTTTTGTTGTTTTTCAATTTCAATTTTATAAAGTTGAGACTTTAACAATTTAATTGCCTTTTCTTTATTTTCTAGTTGAGATCTTGTTTCAGAATTTTCAATAATTATACCAGATGGTAAGTGTTTTAATCTGACTGCTGTTTCTACTTTATTTACTCCTTGGCCCCCAGCTCCTCCAGCACGAAAAGTATCCCAGCTGATCTCTGATGGATTAATTTGTATATCAATGCTTTCATCTACTAAAGGGTATACAAATACAGAAGCAAATGTAGTGTGTCTCTTAGCATTTGAATCAAATGGAGATATCCTAACTAATCTATGTACTCCATTCTCACTTTTTAAATTTCCAAATGCATAATCTCCATCAAACTCTAATGTAACAGATTTTATACCCACAGGTTCAGCATTCTGTAAATCTAGCTGCTTGACTTTGTATCCATTTTTTTCACCCCACATTAAGTACATCCTCATTAACATTTCAGCCCAATCTTGACCTTCTGTTCCACCAGCCCCAGGATTAATAGTCATTATCCCATTTAATTTATCTTCTTTAGAATTTAACATTTTTTTAAATTCTAATTTCTCAAGAAATTTTATAGTATTCTGATATTGATTTGAAACTTCCTTCTCATCAGCTTGTAATTCTATCAAAATATTTAATTCTTCAATACTATTTTCGATTTTAGAATAAAGATTTATCCATTGCTCTACTTCTTTTTTGTTTTTTAATATTATTTCTGCCTCTTTTGGATTGTCCCAAAAATTATTTTGCATCATTTTTGAATCTAATAAATCTAGCTTTTCTTTTTTAGTTTTAATATCTAAAAATTTAGCTAGCTGATCCCTTCTTTCTAAAATGTTTGTTAATACTTCCTGGTTAATCATAATCTTTAGAAATAATTTTGATTTTGTTCCATATTAAATCTGACTCATACCCTTTTTGGTAAAGATATTTAGCAATTTTAGAGTTTTTATTAAAAATATTACTGTCACTAATCTGACTTGATTTATGATTTATTAATTCAGTTAAGGACTTGTTATATTTTTCATCAGAAATTTGCGCAATAGCATTTTTAATATATTCGTGCTTTATGCCCTTTTGTAAAAGATAGTTAGAAATCTTTACTTTCCCCCATTTTCTAGTATTAAATTTTCCCATACAATATAATAACGCATATCTTTCTTCATTAATATAATTATGGTCTATTAAATGATTGATTATCTCATCATGGTCATGAAATATTTTCCATTGATGTAATTTTTTAATTATATCAGACTTGCATTTTTCTGAGTAAGAACAATATTTTTCTAACTTACTAATAGTGATTTTTAAATTCAATATTTTGTTTTTTTTGACAAAAATCAAATGTACGTATTCTACTTAATAATCTTAAATTTGCACGAATGAAAAATAAGCAGGCGATAACTCTTCTCTTCTTGTCAAATATTATTTCTGGACTAGCACAGGGGATTAGTATGATTGCAATCCCATGGTATTTCATTGAGATTATAGATAAACCACAATTCTTTGCGCTTTCTTATATTATAATTACCACTTCCACATTGTTTTGGGGGATTTATGCCGGTTCTTTGATTGATCGGTATTCTCGAAAAAAAATTTTTATTTTAACAAATATTATATGTGGCCTATTTATCGGTAGTGTTGCTTTTTTTGGTTCAGTCAATGGCTATTTGTCAGAATATTTAGTTGTTTCTGTATTTGCTATTACCATATTTAATTATAATATTCATTATCCTAATTTATATGCTTTTGGTCAAGAAATAACTGAAAAGAGTAAGTATGGTAAATTAAACTCTTATATAGAAGTTCAAGGCCAAACAACTAGTGTGCTTGCTGGTGCTTTTGCAGCGATTTTACTAACAGGAACAAAAAATAAAAATTTAGAAATTGCTGGATTTAACTTTTCACTTCCTTTTGATGTAAAGCCTTGGGAAATTTATGATATTTTCTTAATGGATGCTTTAACATATCTAGCTGTTATTGTAATCTTTTCACTAATAAAATATACCCCTATTGTAAATGAAAAAATTCATACTGGTAGTCTTTTTGATAGATTGAAAATAGGTTTTAATTATCTCAAGAAAAATCCTGAAATTTTTATTTTTGGAATTACATCATACATGTTATTTGCATTTACTTTAGTAGAGTTGCATGTAATATTACCATCTTATGTACATGACTTTCTTTTGGCTTCTGGAAACGTATATGCTTCGGCAGAAATTTATTATTCTATCGGAGCAATTTTTTCAGGAGTGCTTATTTTAAGATTGTTAAAAAATTTTGACACATATATTTCCGTTATCTTATTGATGTTGATTGTTTCAATTGCTTTTTTTGCAATGACCTTTTATAAATCTTTAATTGTATTTTTTGTTGGTAGTTTAGTATTAGGAATAACAAATGCTGGTATAAGAATTTTAAGAACAACTTATTTATTTAATCATATTCCAAATAATTTAATTGGAAGAGCAACTTCTGTATTTAGCTCATTAAATATTATTGTAAGAATTTCCCTAATCTCTTTGTTGTCATTACCTTTTTTTGATTTTGGTGATAATATAAGATGGGGTTATTTAATTGGTGTTGCTATGATGATAGCTTCTATCAGTATATTAATTGCACTATATTTTAGAAAAAAATAGCTATTTTTTTACAATACTATATTGTAGCAGGTGTAGCCTATCATCACCTACAACTTTAATGGATTTCTTAAACTTGTTTTCCCATTTATGTCTAATTGAAGAAAAGAACCACCCTTTGTTAATATAACTGGCTACAAAAGGATGGGTAGCAATTTGAATTTTATTGGATTTAATAACAGTTAAATTAGCAATTTTATTTTCAATTTGATCAATTAGCAATAAGCTAGAGTCTATTTTTCCTCCACCATCACACATTGGACATTTTTCTAAAGTATCAATTGTAAGGGCAGGTCTGACTCTTTGTCTGGTTATTTGTATTAATCCAAATTTTGTTGGAGGTAAGATATTATGTTTGGCCTTGTCAGTACTCATCGCTTTTTTCAGGCTTTCGAAAAGAAGTTTTCTATTTTTCTCCAGTTTTTGATCAATAAAATCAACAACAATAATACCTCCCATATCTCTTAATCTTAATTGACGAGCAATTTCCTTAGCCGCTTCAATATTTACTTCTAAGGCATTTTCTTCTTGATTTTTTTTAGCATCAACTTTTTTTCCACTATTTACATCAATAACATGTAATGCTTCAGTATGTTCAATAACTAGATATGTTCCGTTTTTAATTGTAACGTTTTTTCCAAAGGCTCCTTTTATCTGCTTTGTAATATTATATTTTTGAAAAATAGGAGTTTCACTTTTATGAATTTTTACGATTTTTTCTTGTTCTGGAGATATTCTTAAAAGATAGTCTTTTAATTCTTGAGCAATATCTTTATTATTGACAATAATATTGTTAAATTTTGCATCAAGCAAATCTCTAAGAATTGTTGACGACCTGTTTAGTTCACCTAATATCTTGGCAGGAGCTTTTGTTCCATTTAACTTTTTACTTATTGCTTGCCATTTTTTATATAGATTCTTAAGGTCTTGATCTAATTCAGCCACTTTTTTTCCAGTAGCTACTGTTCTTATAATAACACCAAAACCAGGTGGTTTTATACTTCTTATAAGTTTTTTAAGACGTGCTTTTTCTTCAGATTTAGCTATTTTTTGCGAAACAGATACTTTGTCAGAAAATGGTGTTAGCACCATATATCTTCCAGCTAGTGACAGTTCTGCAGTTAGTCTTGGGCCTTTAGTAGAAATAGGTTCCTTCGCAATTTGAAGTAAAAGATGATCACCTGACTTAATAGTTTCAACAATCTTTCCATCTTTCTCAATATTTTTTTCGTTTTTAAAGTTTTTTAAAGAGGCAGTATTGAGTTTATTTTGAATTGCTTTTTCAGTAAATTTTTTAAGAGAATTTACTTGACTTCCTAAATCTAAATAGTGAAGGAATCCATCACGTTCGTATCCAACATTAACGAAAGCTGCATTAAGTCCAGGGACAACTTTTTTAATTTTCCCTAAGTATATATCGCCTACTGAGAAGTTATTATCGTGTTTTTGTTTATGTAATTCAATTAACTGTCCATCACATAACAATGCAATTACTACTTCAGAAGACCTTGAATCGATTATAAGGTCGAATTTCATGGTTTTTTTTTCTGATTAAAAAATAGATTAACGAAACAAACTATTTGTTTTTGTGTCTATTTTTTCTTGAGCGCTTTTTTCGCTTGTGTGTAGCAATTTTTAATCTTTTCTTTTTCTTAGCTCCTGACATCTTAAATATTTTTTAAAGTTTTATTTTACTTTATTTTTTACGTCCTGCACAAAAATCTTCGCAGGTTTGAATGAAGGAATATGATGCTCTGGTATAATAATAGTTGTATTTTTTTTAATGTTACGACCGGTTTTTTTAGCTCTTTTTTTTGCTTTGAATGTTCCAAATCCTCTTAAAAATACAGCTTCGTTTTCTGAAACAGCACTCATAATTTCACTCATAAATGACTCTACTATAGCAAGAGTTGTTACTTTTTCTACTCCTGTTTTTGATGCTATCTTACTTACAACTTCTGCTTTTGTCATTAATATATTTTACTAAATTTGACTGCAAATATATCAAATTTTATCTATCCCCTTAATTCATATTTTATAAATACTTTTCTTATTAATGAATTTTTCTAGTCAATTAATTACATGGTATAAAACCAATAGTAGAGATCTGCCTTGGAGGCAAACTAATGATCCTTATAAAATTTGGTTATCTGAAATTATATTACAACAAACAAAAGTCCAACAGGGATTGCCGTACTTTAATAATTTTATACGAGAATTTCCTACTGTTTTTGATTTGGCTAAATCTAGTGAAGATAAAGTTTTAAAACTTTGGCAGGGACTGGGTTATTATTCTAGAGCGAGAAATCTACATCATACAGCTAAATTTATTTGCTCTAGATACAATGGTAATTTTCCTCAAAATTACAATGATATATTAAAATTAAAAGGTATTGGAGATTATACGGCTTCAGCAATCTTATCTTTTGCATTTAATAAAAGATATGCTGTATTGGATGGAAATGTTATTAGAGTGTTAAGTAGATTTTTTGGTATAGATAGTTGTTTTGATACTTCTGTTGGGAAAAAGCAATTTAAAAAACTTGCTGATTTTAATTTGCCAAAAAAAGATAGTTATACATATAACCAAGCTATAATGGAGTTTGGAGCCCTAGTTTGTACACCTAAAAAACCAAAATGTATTAGCTGTACTTTTCAAGACGAATGTTTTGCGTTTAGCAGTTCAGAAGTTCAAATGTTTCCTAGAAAAAAAAATAAAATTCAAGTTAAGAATAGATACCTAAATTTTTTAATTATCTACATTGGAGAATCTACTCTCTTAAAAAAGAAAATTAAAGGGATTTGGTCTGGTTTATATGAATTTCCTTCATTAGAATTTAAAAAAGATCTTTCAGTTAATAAAGTTGTTGAAAGCAAGCAGTGGACTAATTTTTTCTTTAAAAATAATTTTCAAATTAATAATGTTTCTTCAACTATTATACATAAACTATCTCATCAAAAATTACATATTAAGTTTTTTCATGTAGAATGTAATAAAGTAAAGAGTAATGCCTATAAACTCTTTAAAAAAGACCAATTATTAGATCTTCCTGTATCTAAGCTTTTAGAGAACTATCTTAGTCAATCAGCTGTTTGATAGTTTTTTTTTAAATTTGTTCATGGAAATTAAAAAAGTTTATGTCTGGAGTAAATAAAGTTATTCTTATTGGAAATCTGGGAAAAGATCCAGAAGTTAGATACTTAGATAATGGGGTAGCTGTTGCAAACATTTCAATTGCTACTACTGAAAACTATAAAAACAAAGAGGGAGACCGTGTTAGTCAAACTGAATGGCATGATGTAGTTCTTTGGCGAGGATTAGCTGAAATTGCTGAGAAATATTTGAAAAAAGGTTCTAGTGTATATATTGAAGGAAAGATTAGAACAAATAAATGGGTTGATAAAGATGAAAATACCAGATATAAAACTGAGATACTAGCAGATAAGTTAAATATGCTTGGAAGATCAGGGAATTCGGAAGATAATATTACTCCATCTACTGAAGATGACTTACCCTTTTAATTAATATTTTTCCTTTGAAAGAAGATCCTTTACCCATTACTCTAAATATACTTTCTCAAGTTGATATTCATTTTTTTCAAATTGAAAATGTTTTAATTTTCTTTCTGATAGTATTGTTATTGACTTTTTCTGCTTTTGTTTCTGGGGCTGAAATATCTTATTTTTCTTTAAGTATGTCTGATCTTGAAAAATTGAGAGAAGATAATCCCAAAAACAAATTGATTTTTAAACTATTAAAATCACCAAATCATTTATTAGCAACAATATTAATAGCTAATAATTTTATTAATGTAGCTATTGTTATCATATCTGCATATCTAACAAGTATTTCTTTTACTTTTCCGGAAGGGTCAATATTAGAGTTTGTTTTTCAAGTTATTATAATTACTTCTCTATTGGTCCTATTTGGTGAGATAACTCCAAAAGTGTATGCTAATCAGAACGCTGTAAAATTTAGTTTGTCAATGGCAAAGCCACTTACATTTTTAAATAAGTTGTTGTATCCATTTAGTTTTTTGTTAGTTTCAACAACATCTTTTATAGAAAATAGATTGATTAAAAAAGAATCAAATGTTAATATTGATGAAATTTCAAAAGCATTAGAGCTTACTGATCAAGAAAATGATGGGAAAGAAGGTAAAATTTTAAGAAGTATTGTTGAGTTTGGTAATACAGATGTTAAAGAAATTATGAAGTCAAGAGTTGATGTTGTAGCCGTAGATAAAAATACTAAATACTCTGATCTTCTTAAAATTATTACATCATCGGGTTACTCGAGAATACCTATTTATGACGAGCAATTTGATAATGTTTTAGGTATTTTATATATAAAAGACTTAATACCTTTCCTTTCCAAGGACAATAATTTTAACTGGATTGATTTGTGTAGACTTCCTTTTTTTGTTCCAGAGAATAAAATGATTAACGATTTGCTCAAAGAGTTTCAAGCAAAGAAAAATCACATTGCTATTGTTGTGGATGAATATGGAGGTACTTCTGGAATAGTTACTTTAGAAGATGTTTTAGAGGAAATTGTTGGTGAGATTAATGATGAGTTTGATGATGAAGATCACAATTATTCAAAACTCGATGATAAAAATTATGTTTTTGAAGGTAAAATTCTATTAATAGATTTTTTAAAAATTGTTAAAGTTGACTTAGATTTTTTTGATGATTTAAAAGGAGAGTCGGATTCTTTAGCTGGATTGATTTTGGAGCATCAAGGTATAATTCCAAAGATTGGAGATATAATAAAAATTAAAGGATTTGTTTTCCAAATTGAATCTGTTGATTTAAGGAGGATTAAAAGAGTAAAAATAACGCTAGATGAGGTATAGCCTATTGTTCTTATTTTTATTTGCTTGTGGAAGTGACTATACTCCTAAGCCAAGAGCTTTTTTTAAGATTAAATTTCCTGAAAAAGAATATCAGACTTTTAGTGATGATAAATTAATGTTTTCATTTTTGTATCCAAAATATACCAAAGTTGAAAGAGATAAAAATGTTAATTTTTTAAATATTAATTTTAAAAAATTTTCAGGTAAATTACATCTCACCTATGCGAAATTAAATGATGATTTGAATGCACATATTGAACAATCAAGATCATTAGCATATAAACATAATAAGCAGGCAGATATGATTAGTGAGCAAGTATATGTTAATGATGAAAATAATGTTTTTGGAATGCTTTATGATTACCAAGGCATTACAGCAACTTCTTCTCAGTTTTATCTAACAGATAGCCTTAATCATTTTTTTAGAGGATCTTTTTATTTTAACACACAAATAAATGATTCTATAGCTCCAGTTAATAATTTTATAAAAGAGGATATTAAAGTTTTAATTGAATCTTTAAGATGGGATTAGAGTTTTGAATATATTTTCAATCCGATATATTTATCTTATAATTTTATCATTAATATGGGGTAGCTCTTTCATATTAATGAAAAAGGGTTTAGAGGTTTTTTCATATGAACAAGTTGCAGCTTTAAGATTATTTATAACTTCTATTGTTTTAGTACCTTTTGTTTTTCCTGCTTTAAAAAAAATAAAAAGGAAACATTATATTCCAATTATAATTGCTGCACTTTTTGGAAGTGGAATACCGGCCTTTTTATTTACACTTGCTCAAACTTACCTAGATAGTTCTTTTGTAGGAATTTTAAATTCTTTAACCCCTTTATTCACTTTTGGGATTGGTGTTATAGTATTTAATCATAAATATCATAAAATGAATTTGCTGGGAGTTTTTATAGGTCTAGTTGGGGCTGTTTTTCTTTCATTAAATACTCTTAATCAAAGTATTAGTGTTAATATTTACGTCTATCTTATTGTATTTGCCTCTTTACTATATGCAATTAGTGCAAATGTTATTAAAAGGTATCTTCAAGATCTAGATTCAACTGATATAACTACTATTGTTTTTTTAGTTGTTGGCCCACTTTCTGGAGTTTATGTTTTTAGTACAGATTTTATAATTCTATTTGATAATAATAAAGCTTATGAATCACTTGCTTACATAGCTATTTTAGCAATTATATGTACCGCACTTGCAGGAGTAATATTCTATAAGCTCATTAAAATTTCATCCCCAACCTTTGCAACATCTGTTACTTATTTAATTCCTATCGTTGCTTTGTTTTGGGGATATTTAGATGGGGAGGAATTAATAGGCCAATATTTTATTGGTGTAGCTTTAATATTTTCAGGAATATACTTGGTTAATAAAAATTCTCTAAATATCTGATTTACAAATATTTAGTATATTTAAAGCATGAAATCAATCCTTCTTGTCTTAATTATTGAAATTTTTTTTAATCTTTTTTTCTTCATTAGTAATGGAAATATATTAGACACCAGATTAAAATCACATAAATATGTAAAAGAAGATTTTAAAGAAATATTTTTTTTAAAAAATAGAGACTCATTTAAAACATTTTGTATAAAGCATAAAGAGTTTGAAAATGTCAAGAAAATAAGACAATATGTGGCTGGTGGAGGACAAGAAACCCACTATAAAGTTACATCTTTTATAGACTAAAACCCTTAACTTATTTTATAATAATTTTTTTCTCAACTGTATTATCATCATAGATGTAAAGATATACCGCTTGAGAATTCGAAGATTTTTTCCTTCCTAAAATATCAATTACTTTAATCAATTTCCTGCTATTTAACGGCAATTGATTAACACTAGTATTATTATCCCACAGGTTAATATTGTCTAAAAATAAATTGTTTTCATATTGATTTACGTTTCTAAATTTGATGGCAAAATCATCTTGGTTGGTATAGCTAGAGAGATCAATTACTTCAGATTTCCAATCATTATTGTTGCTAGGTGTCCAGCTAAAACCGTTGTAAGATGGGCTAGTAGTTACAAGATTTAATCCTGCTTTTTCCCAGACGTTAGTCCAAGTGTTGCCACAATCATCAGAAACATATATGATTAAAGTATCTGACCAGTTTTGAGCAGAAGCAGGATTTGTCCATAAACTGTATGCGTAATCAAAAGTAAGATATATGCTAGAATATGATGTGAGATCAAGAGTTGGTAGTACAAGGTCATCATATTGACCATTTGCAGAATATTCTGCATTATTTATATAAATAGAAGAAGTGCTACTGTAACCTGCAGAATTTGTAATTTCCCAAGTATCACCTCCATCATTGTTAATTATTGTCCAGCTTGGAAGTCCACTCTGAAAATCTTCAGAAACAGGTGGAGTTTCTGCTGCGCAAAAACATGATGCTTGACAATTACTTAAGTCCGAATATATACCATTACCATTTAAAGGGTCTACACAATTACCATTTACACAGTTCCAAGATGGAACTGGCGGGACAGTACTACATAAATTATGACTTAAAAGGTCTGGTCTATATTGATTAATTGCAGCGATCATTCTTGCTTTTTGACCTAATGTGAATAAGTTCATACACCCATCATTTGTATAGTCCATATAGTTCATAAACATATCTCCACTAGAATTAGATGTGCCACAGCTATTTGCATTATGAGGAAAAGCAGGACAATTGTAATTCTCTTCTTCTTGGGTAGGGGTGTCATTAACATTGTCGTTGCCACAATTACCTCCATTTCCCCACACGTGGTCTAAATTTAGCCAATGACCAACTTCATGTGTGCATGTTCTTCCTTTGTTATATGGAGCTTGTACACTTCCCATAGTACCAAAATATCTGTAGCCAATTACAACACCATCATCTGGATTGTTAAAGCTAGAAGGAGGAGTAGCATATCCCAATATACCACCTGATAAATCACAAACCCAAATATTGAGATATTTATCTTGATCCCAAGGATCAATACCACCGGAGGCAGTAGATTTCATATTGTCTGTTTGAATTGAGAATGATGTTTGGCTAGTTTGCGTTCTTGTAATACCAGTAGTTAGTGCTCCATTGGGATCAACTGTAGCTAGACAGAAATCAATTTCTGTGTCCGCGGCAATTCCTTGCCAGACATTAGGTGTCATTATTGCATCTATATTTGTTCTTCTAAAATCAGCATTTAAAACATCAATCTGAGAGATAACTTGTTGATCAGAAATATTTTCTGCACTAGTGTTCCAAACAACATGAACAACTACAGGAATTGTAATAATAGATTTTGAATTTGAGATGTAATGATTTTCTATCCAATTTTTTGTTTCAAAATTTATTTTTTCTCTCTGTAGTTCATATTCAGGATATTTATTTTTTAATATTTCAACATGCTCATTAGTTGAACATCTTTTTTGAGCAGAAGTTTGTAATGATATTATAAATATTAATGATAAAAGGAAATTAAATCTCATGCAATCAACTTTTCTCAGTAATTTTCATGTTTTTTACACTATATTAATTAGACGATAAAAAATTCAATTATCTTCAATTTTTAAGAGTTTTTTAATTTTTTTTTGCTCTACTAAATAAAGATTCAGCTGCCTTTATTGAAATATCTAGTATTTCTGAAGCTTCTTTGTATGATTTATTTTCAATAACTTAAAACAAATATACAACACTATTCTAGTTTAATTTTCTAATTAAAAGTGGAGATTTTTTATTTTTGAAATATGAAAAAAATAATATGTCTTTGGTCATGTCCAAGAAATATTTCTACTGCACTAATGTATTCCTTTGGTAATAGAAAAGATACAGAGATTTATGATGAAGCTCTATATGGATATTACTTACATAAAACTAGATTGCAACATCCAGGATACATGGAGGTGATTAATAATATGGAAACTGATAGTGAAAAAGTTATAAATCAAATTATTCTAGAACCTAAAAAAGATATTAATTTTCATAAATTAATGACACATTTTTTGATTGATCTTGATCTAGATTTTTTAAAAAAAGTAAGCAACATAATATTTATTCGAGACCCTAGAGAAATTATTAACTCTTACAATAAAGTAATTCCTAATCCAACTATTAAAGATATTGGTGTAATGCAGCAGTATGAATTATATAATCATCTAATTAAAACGAATAATAATCCTGTAGTTCTTGACTCTAGTATTTTATTAAAAAATCCAAAAGAAATACTTACTATCCTGTGTGATAAATTAGAAATCTCATATTCAAATAATATGCTAAAATGGTCAGAAGGTCCTAAAAAAGCAGATGGAATTTGGGCAAAGTATTGGTACAAAAATGTTCATAACAGTAAAGGGTTTAATAATTATGAAATAAAAGATTTTAATCTAAGCCCTAAAAACGAAATGCTTGCACAAGATTGTAAAAAATATTATAACTTCTTATTTTCTAAATCAATTACGATTTAGTTAAATGGATTAGTTGCCCAAACATTAAGCTCATTTATAAAACCTCTATCATCCATTTCAATTGCAGAAATAATAGAATGCGATATTTCTTTTGGTGTAAGTTTATTATGAACTTCTGCCCTCTCTATTCTTGAAGTATTTCCAAATGCGGTAGTAACTTCGCTTGGATTTACTTGACATACTCTAATGTTAAAAGGTCTTAATTCTGCTTGCCAACACTGCGACAGACATCTAACAGCAAACTTAGATGCTGAGTATATGCTACCTGTTTGATATCCTTTTAAACTGGCTGTTGATCCTATATTTATTATTGTACCACTTTTATTTTCTTTCATTAGAGGTACAATTTCTTTAGTAAAAAGAGATAATCCAAAAACATTGACATTAAATACTTTTAAGAAATCATCAATGTTTAATTCTTCTATTGAGCTTCTTACTCCAATTCCGGCATTATTAATTAAAACATCAACTCTATTTTCAAGAATTGATAAGCATTCTTTTGCAAATTTTGGAATATTATCAAAATCAGAAATATCAAATTCAATTGTTTCAGCATTACAATATAATTTTGCTTTAAGCAATCTATCTTCAGATCTTCCAGTAATTAAAACGTTAGCTCCTTTTTCTACCAATGCTTTAGCCGTTTCCTTTCCTATTCCAAGACTTCCACCAGTAACAATAACATTCTTTCCCTTTAAATTCATATTTTTTTTTTAATTAAAAAACTCTTAACAAAGATATTATCAATAAAGATTTACTGTAGAATTAATTTCTTATTGATAATGCCATTAGGTGTAGTAATTTCCAAATAATACACACCTTTAGATTTATTATGAAGATTAATATTTTTAGAAAATTCACCATCATAATTATTTAAGAATTCAGTATAGATCTCCTCTCCTATTACATTAATAATTCTTATGCTTATATATTGGTTTATTATACTTTTAAATTGAATATTAAAAACATCATTTGAGGGGTTTGGATATACATTTAACTTATCAATTTGAAATTCACTTACATTAGAAGGGATCCAATCAACATTAAAATAAATTGTATCAGAAATACACACATTAAAATCAGTAACAATAACCCAATACTCCCCATTATTAGATGGTGTAATCACTGGAGTTGTTTCACCAGTATTCCATTTATATGTGAAAGGTGAAATTCCTGAGATTACATTTACAGTAAGATCAATATTGTTTGGATTAAGAGGTGCAATGATTTCTGCAATAGTATTTATTATAGATAAATCAAGAAAAACTAAACTATCACATCCAAAAGAATTATTATAAAGTGAACTATAAACTCCACTTGAATCATAGCTTGTTCCATTCCATAAATAAGATTCACAAGATATCACATTTATCGTTGTTGTATCTGATGTATTTATAGTTAAATTAAGAGTATGTATACTATCACAACCTTGAGAATTTGAGTAAGTATTAGTGTATACTCCAGAGGATATATATTCTATACCATCCCAAATATAATTATCACAAGAAGTTTCAAAGCTTGAAGTTGAACTACTAGATTCAATAGTTAAATTTAAATCTACTAAACTATCACAACCATTTTCATTTGTAAATAAAGCAGAATAGATTCCAGAACTATCATAAGAAATACCATTCCAATTATAAGAATCACAAGAAATTATTGATATAATATTTGTATCAGAATTAAAAATTCTTAGATCAAGAAAGGCTAAACTATCACAGCCATTTTCATTTGTAAAAATATTACTGTATAATCCAGTAGAATCATATGATACTCCATTCCAAATGTAATTATTACATGAGGAAATTATGGTTGTTGTAGTATCTGAATTATATATTGTTAAATTTAATGTATGAACACTATCACATCCTGAAGTATCTGTGTAGGTATTAAAATAGATTCCAGATGAAGTGTAAGTATTACTGTCCCATGTGTAACTATCACAAGCACTAGCAGCACTCATACCTCCATTATATGATGAAGGAATAAAAACTGAATCAACAACCACACAGCCACTTGCATGAGTAATAGCAACACTATGCCAACCTTGAGATAAAGATAAATTTGTTTTTGAGGTCACACCATTGTCCCATAAAAATGTACATAGAGTAAACATACAAGGACATCCAGATGAAACTACCGTAGCAGTACCATTTGTATCTCCAACGCAAGTAGGTGACGCTATCTCACCAAAAATAATAGCATAAGGATCAGGTAAATTTATTGTAACTAACTCATAACAACCAGAAGAGTCTGTAACTTGAACCCAATATGTTCCTGAACTTAAATTATCAATTGTAGAGTCAGTGCTCTGATTTGACCATAAATAAGTATAAGGTGGTGTACCAACAAGATTTAAACTAATATTTCCATCAGAAGAACCATTACAAGAAGGGAAAACCCTGTTAAAGTTAGAGATAATAGTTCCTGGCCAACACGCAGTTAAATTAGAATTATAAGAACCATTCATATTTGTACCTAAATAGCTGCCCCAAGCAATTCCAGAATTAGGAATTACAGAAGTTAATTCGTGTCTATAAACATTTATTCCTTTCAAACCTACAGGGTTTAAACTGTCTTCTCTCACAGAATAAACTAAATCAAGTAGCCCATTACCATCTAAGTCAGCAATTAATGGCGTAGAAGCAATATTTACACCAGTTCTCACTTGATCTAACATGATAATGGTATCATTATTAAAATCAATGGATTGAACTTTATTTACAAAATATCCATTATCAAAATATGTAATAGAAAAAATTCCTTCATCCCTTCCGTCATTATTTAAATCAACAGCATTTGCAGAAGCAAAATTTATTGCACCTAAACTATCAATGAATTGAACTGAACCATCCTGTCCGTCAAGCATAACTTGAAAATAATCATTATATGCTGGAGCAACACCATTAAATAAAACCAACAACACATCAGGGGTTAAATCACCTGTAAAATTACCAATAACGGGTTCTGCACTTGACTCGGTACCAGATTTTTGGTAGGTCCATAAATTAGAGAACGTCTGTCCATCAATTTTTGTTATTAATCCATCATATGATTGTATTATAATATCATAAGAACCTGAACTAGTTTGATGTATAGCAGCTGGAGCTATAAAACCTTTATTTGGATCAGTATCTAAAACAATAGAATTTGAAATATCTCCCAGAAGTAAATCACTTAACAAAACAGCAAAAAAACTTCCTCCATAATTTTCTCCACCGGTTCCGTATAAAACCCATTGATTACCATCGTTTTTAATATCAGCAACCAAAGGGGAACAGTAAATCTCAGAACTATCAGGAACAACAGCTTTTTCAATTACACCTCCATTTTGAGCGCTTATAACCATCAAATGTCCTGGAGGTCTATTGGATTGAAAAGATGGAGCAGAATGATCTCCACCATTAGAAATAAGTATATCTTTATAGGAATCACCATCTACGTCATCAATAAATTGGGGATTATAAAAATTATATAAACCACTATCTGCAGGATTAGTTCCATAAGGGAAGAAATCCCATAATAATGAGCCGTTAGATCCATCAATAGCAAGTAATTGAGCAGCACGGCCAGAAATAATAACATCATTAATACCATCAGAGTTCAAATCCTGAAAAATTGCACTACCAAATAACTCATCTCTAGAAGATCTTTTCCATAGCAAGGAGCCATCAACTCCATTATATGCCATTACTCCGTTATTACTAAACAAACTATCAACTCCACCACCAATTACAATATCCATCACTCCATCACCATTCAAATCAGAAGATCTTGCAGAAGAGAATGTGCCTATTGAATCTGTAAAAGATTGCCAATTTTGAGCATTACTAAAAACTGATAATAAAAAAAATAGATTTAGAAATATATATCTCATTTATGAAAAATTAGATTTTTGTAAAGATAATAAGATTCTAAAAAATATAAAAAAATTATATGCTATAGATTTATATTTATTAAAGGTCTATCCTCCAAATGCAGCTCCAAGACCACCACTCGAAATTACCAGAATGATTAATGAAACACCAATTATAGCAGAAATTAATCCAATAATTAAACCCGTTATCTCTTTCCAATTAACTTTTCTTGTCAAGCCAATTATTCCAAATATAATAGCTGAAATTGATAATAGTAATGAACTTCCAAGATCAGGAAGGATTAGTAAACTTAATATCGATAAGTAAAAAGACAAGTTACCCCAAATTTTTTTTTCTTCAGCATAAGCTGGTGCTTCTATGTTTTCAGTAATTAAAACTATATCTTTCTCATTAACAGGAAACGAAGCATAACTTAAATTACCTAATATCATTAAAACAAAAAGAAAATTTATTTTCATATAAAAATTATATAATTTTTAATTTATTTAATTCCATTTTAATTTTAACCACCAGGGTTATAAACGCCAACACTAGCAAAGAAAATGCTTAATAATAAAACTAAAGAAAGGATCCCGAGTACAACATAAGTTAATATTCTTACCCATCTAACTTGATTTCGCCATGCTCTCCACCATGGTCTAAATAAAAAATATAAAGCAGGAATAAGAATTGAAAAAAATAAAACTCCTCGAAGAATATAGATAGAAAGGGAGGGCTCATCATCTTTATTATCTTCAGAAAAAAAAGAATTAATTGCATTCTCATTAATTTCTTCAATTGGGAAAGAAGCATAGACAAGACTATGCATGAAAAACAAAATAATTAAAAAAAGTAATGATTTTTTGATGTAACAATAATACATATTTATTCTCTGTTAGGATTATTGTTTTTCTGATAGCTCTAACCATCTTAGTTCTTTAACATCAATAATCTCAACAACATTTGCTAATCTTTTAGTAATTTGTACCATCTCGTTAATTGCAACATTAGCCTTTTGAAGATTTTCCTCTAATTTTTTCTTTTCATTTTCTAAATCAACTAACTCCTTCTCAATACTGTCAAATTCATACTGTTCATTAAATGATAGTTTCTTAACATCAGATTTAACTTTAGAGTTTTCCTTTTCTAAATGTTGAATTTTTTTAAACTCTTTTTCCTCTTTAATTTGCTTAGCTCTATATTCTGAATATGAGCAATAATGGTCTTCAATAATCCCATCCCCCTTAAATACAAAAAGATGTTCAGTTAATTTATCCATAAAAAACCGATCGTGAGAAACTAAAATCAAACAACCTTTGAATTGCAAAAGAAACTCTTCTAATTTTGTAAGAGTTAGTAAATCTAAGTCGTTGGTTGGTTCATCTAAAATTAAAAAATTTGGATTCTTCATTAAAACTGTAAGAAGATGCAACCTTCTTCTCTCCCCACCACTAAGACTTTTTACCTTAGAATACTGTAAATCTCTAGTAAACATAAAATGTTCTAGTAACTGAGATGCGCTTATTTTTCTGCCATCTGACATAACAATAAAATCCGCAATATCTCTTAAAACATTAATTACTCTTCTTTCTTCATCAGCCTTTAAGCCATTTTGTGTGAAATAACCATAATTAATTGTTTCTCCTAAATTAATTTTTCCACTATCAGGAGGTTCAATACCAGTTATAATATTTAAAAAAGTACTCTTACCAACACCATTTTTTCCTAAAATACCAATTCGCTCTCCCTTTTTAAAAGTATAATCAAACCCTTTTAGAATATTCAACTCATTAAATGATTTATTGATATTTATAAGTTCTAGAATTTTACCTCCAATTCTACCCATTCTAACATCAATATTGAGTTCCTGTTTTACTTTTTTTGAATTAGCCTTTTTCTTTATATTGTTAAAATTATCAATTCTAGCCTTAGATTTAGTTGTTCTAGCTTTTGGTGATCTTCTTATCCAATCTAACTCTTTTTTCATAAGCTTTTTAGCTTTTGAAATTTCTACATTAAAATTACTTTCTCTTTCATCTCTTTTCTCAAGAAAATAAGAGTAGTTTCCTTTATGATGATATAAATTTCCTCCTTCTAATTCAAAAATATGATTACATACTCTTTCTAAAAAATATCTATCATGAGTTACCATAAGAAGTGTAATATTTTGCTGTTGAAGATATTTTTCTAACCACTCTATCATTGAAATATCTAAGTGATTCGTAGGTTCGTCTAACAAAAGAACATCTGTATTTTCAAGCAATAATAAAGCAATTGATAGTCTTTTTTTCTGACCACCAGATAATTCACCAACTTTTTGAGAAAAATTACTTATGTTAAATTTTGAAAGTATTTGCTTACTTGTTCTCTCATAATCCCAGGCATTTTCTTGATCCATCATTGCAGTAGATTTTTCTAATGCTTTTTGATTAATTGCATTAGAAAGTTTACTATGCTCTTCAAGAGCTTTTTCATACTCTTTAACAATCAAACTAATTTTATTGTATTTACTATTAATTAAATCATTAATCGTGATATTATCATCGAAAATAGATTCTTGTGGCAAATAAGACACTTTACAATTATTTCTATAAACAACCTTTCCAGTATCAGCTATGTCTTGTCCAGCAAGAATTTTTAATAAAGAAGATTTACCAGTTCCATTATTAGCAATTAAGGCAATTTTATCACCTTTATCAATTCCAAAATTTATATTCTCAAAAAGAATTCTTTCACCAAAATTTTTCTCTAGTTTATCAACTGATAATAAATTCACAGATTATTTATTCTATTTAATTTAAATACTTGAAAGAAATATTTTTCTCTACAGATTCAGATAATGTATGATGAACTGGGCAATTATAAGCTGCTCTTTCTAAAATAGTTTTAGTTTTAGCATCGTAATGTTTTGGGAAAGTTAAATCAATATCAATTTTAGCAATTCTTCTAGGTTTATTTCCCATTGTTTTTTTAACTATTGCTTTTGTATCTTTAATATCAACACCATTCTTTTCAACAGCAATAGCCATAATAGTTATGATACAACTTGCTAAAGCAGAACACACCATATCAGTTGGAGAAAAAGCTTCACCTAGCCCATGATTATCTTTAGGCGCATCTGTATTGATAATAGATCCAGAGTCTAAGTGGTTTGAAGAAGTTCTTAAATCACCTAAGTATTTGATTTCAAGTGTGTTCATATTTTAATTTTAATAAATGCAAATATAGATGAATAGAACTACTAAAAATTAAGTTGTTTTAAAATAAGATAAAGTTATATATTTGATATAATATTTATTCAAAAAAAATGTCAAACAATAAATTTGAAAACGTTTTATGGAATACTAGATTTATAGTAATAATTGCAGTAATATTATCAATTATTTCATCAATTTCATTATTCTTAATTGGAGGATGGGATATAATTCAAGCAACCATTTTTAACAACCCTATATTTAATCAAGATATTAATAACAGTAATGATTTATTATTTAAAATTATTTCTTCTATTGATTTATTTTTAATTGGAATAGTTTTATTAATTTTTGGATTTGGAGTTTATGAATTATTTATTAGTGAAATTGATTTTGCAAAAGATAAATTTGCTGACTCTACATTAAAAATAAATAGTTTAGATCAACTTAAAAACAAAATAATTAAAGTGATTATTATTGTTTTAATTGTTAAATTTTTTGAGAAAGTTTTAAAGTTATCTTATAATTTCACAACACCAAATGACCTTCTTTTATTTAGCATTTCTATTTTATCAATTTGTATTGGGTATTATTTAATTAATAGAAAATGAAAAAAACACTACTATTATTACTATGCCTACCTTTACTATTCAGTTCTTGTGTTAATGATTCTCAAAATAAATCTAAAGATTCTACTTCTAATGCAATAATTAGTTTTAGTGTAACTTCTAAAAACTCTGAATTAACTTCAAATTCTGGAAAAGACGTTTCTTTAAATGAAATGACAACTATAAGTATTCAATCTAAAGATAATATTTTATTCAAGGATTTTAATTTCACTTTAGATAATAAAGTTAATGGAGCTCTTAATTTTTACTCAAATAATGGGGGCTTAATGTGTAATGCGCCAACCAAATTATCTATAATGAGTATGCCTCCAAATGGAAATGGATTAAAAATTTATAGTGCGGGCGATGATTTTGAGATTTCAGGTATGACTTTAATTAAGGTGAACTCAATTAATTTTGTAATATCAAACATAAAATCAAGTAAACAATAGATTAAAAATAAAAAGTCTATTATTTACTGTTGGATCGTCATATATAAGTTTGGTTAACTACTTAATACTTTGGCTTAGTTAATTAACAAATCAATTTTATAAAATCTAATTTTTGAACTAAATTATCACTAAATGTATAATTTTTTACCAAATTAGTTATACATAAATTTAAAATAGTATGTTTGTACTAGTTTTTACTCGAAAACCAAGTATTTATAAAATTAAATTTAAAAAGTAATAAATGAAAAATGCTAGAATTATAAGAACTATTATTCTATTTTTAAGCGTAAGCGTATTTTCTATCAACTTATCTTCTCAAAGTGTAAAAGTTTATGGGCTAATTACAAACGTTCTTAATAACGAGCCGATACCATTTGCAAACATTATTATTGAAGGAACTTCAATTGGAACAATATCTGATATTAATGGGAACTATGAAATCTTAAAATTACCAGCAGGATCTTATAACTTTAAATGTAGTTATATTGGTTATGATACTAATATAAAAGCAGAAATAATGGTAAGTTCTAATAAGAATTTAAGACTTGATTTTTCTTTAAGTGAAAATTCAGAATTACTAGGTGAAATAAAGGTTCAAGGAAATACTTTTAACAAAACAAAAGAAAGCCCTGTAAGTTTAAGAACAATTAATGCTTCTGAGATTTCTAAGAGTGCAGGAGGAAATAGAGACATCTCAAAAGTAGTAGCAAATTTACCAGGAGTTGCTTCATCTGCAAGTTTTCGAAATGACATTATAGTTAGAGGAGGTTCACCATCAGAAAATAAATTTTTCTTAGATGGAATTGAAATTCCAACTATAAATCATTTTACAACACAAGGATCTTCAGGCGGTCCTGTAGGAATATTAAATGTAAATTTAATTAGAGAAGTTGATTTCTACACTGGAGCCTTCCCCGCAAATAGAGGCAATGCGCTTAGCTCAGTTATGGAGCTAAAACTAATTGAAGGTAATGAAGAAGAAATAAGCGGTTCTTTTGCGCTAGGCTCAAGTGATGCAGGTTTTACATTAAATACTCCATTATCAAATAAATCTACTCTCTTATTATCAATTCGAAGATCATATTTACAATTTTTGTTTAAAGTATTAAAATTACCTTTTTTACCTACTTATAATGATATGCAGTTTAAATATTCTTATAAACCCAGTAAGAAAAATCAATTTAATATTCTTGGAATAGCAACAATTGATGATTTTTCGCTTAATACAGAAATCAATGAAGAAGAAGAAGATTCTATGCAAATTGCACTAAACAATTATAATTTAAATAATTTAGTTATCAATAAGCAATGGAATTACACACTAGGGGGAACATGGAGACATTTTTTTAACAATTCCAATTTTTTCTTTGTAATAAGCAGAAATCATCTTAATAATACAGCTTTAAAATTTTTAGATTATGCTGATGAGAATTCTCAAAAGATACTAGACTACAAATCTGAAGAAATTGAAAATAAATCACGTCTAGAATATAATTTTCTTAAGAAGAATTATTCATTTAATATTGGTGTAAATCTTGAGGATGCAAATTATACAAACAATACTACACAATTATTTACTGTTGGAGATAGTATCATTACAGGAATTAATAATTCCAATTTAAAATTTATAAAATATGGCCTTTTTGCTCAGATTAGTAAAACTTACCTTGCTAATACTCTTTCCACTTCATTTGGCTTAAGAATAGATGGTAATAGTTTTACTGAAAGTACAAATTCCACAAATCTTTCACCAAGATTATCTTTGGCTTATAATATTAATAGTAAAACTAGCTTAAATACAAATATTGGTCGATTTCATCAATTACCATCATATACAATATTAGGATTTGAAAATAATGGTAATTATCTCAACAAAGATGCTTCGTATATTTCATGTGACCATGCAGTATTAGGAATTGAATATAATCCTTCAAGTTACAGCAAAATTACTTTAGAGTCATTTTATAAGAGTTATAACAATTATCCATTCTCAATACTTGATAGTATATCTTTAGCAAATTTAGGTGATGAATTTGGAGTAATTGGAAATGAGGACATATCTTCTATTTCTAAAGGTAATAGTTATGGTTTAGAACTTTTGGCACAACAAAAAATGAGTTCAAGTATCTATGGTATTTTATCAGCCACTTATTATATTAGTAGATTTGAAGATAAAGGCGGAAATCTCATCTCATCTTCATGGGATAATAGATTTATACTAAATATGACTGCAGGCAAAAAATTTAAAAATAATATTGAACTTGGTTTTAAGTATCGTTATTCTGGCGGATCTCCCTACACTCCTATCGATATAATAAATTCTAGCAATAAAATTATATGGGATATAAATCAACAAGCTGTTTTAGATTATAATTTATTAAATACTCAAAGATTGAATGGCTCTCATGTACTTGACATAAGAATTGACAAGAAATGGTTCTTTAAATCTTGGGGATTAAATGCCTATATTGATATTGAAAATATTTTAAATTCAAAAACTGAATTACCTTCACAATATGGCATAGATCCAAATTTAGGAACCATAGTAGAGGGGACTGGAGTAGATGAAAATAGCTACCCCTTATATGAAATAATAAATAATTCAGGTACTGTACTTCCTAGTATAGGATTATTAATAGAGTTTTAATAAACTTTAATAAATAATGAGATTAGTTTTCATAAAAAAAATCATTTTTCTAGTTTTATTTTCAAAATCTTTTATTTGTTTTTCTCAAAATGCACTTCCATATCAATTAGGTGAAAATCTTAATTATGACATTTCTTTTTTAGGAATTAATGTTGGTGAAGCTAATCTATTGATTTCATCAAATGAAAAAATTAATAATACGAATTGTTTTCATATTATTGGATCTGGAAAAACTTCCCCTTTTTTTGATATTTTTTTTAAAGTGAGGGATACTTATGAAACTTTTCTAGATACAACCACAATTCTTCCAGCTAGATTTAAAAGGAATATTTCTGAAGGAGGTTTTAATAAACAACAACTTTATGATTTCAATCATACTGACTCTGTAGTATATGTTAAGGATACTTTATACCAAATATTAAAATCAAGTCAAGACATGCTATCTGCATTGTTTTTAGCGAGAACATATGAAGCAAAAGATTTGAAAGTTAATGACAAGTTTATAATTCCCATTTTCATGGACGAGGAAAATTATTTTCTAGAGATTATTTATTTAGAAAAAGATACATTAAAAACAGATTTTGGATACATCGAGTGTTTAGTATTTAAGCCACTTATGCAAGAAGGTAGAGTATTTGAAAATGGTGAAAAAATGAAGGTTTGGATTTCTAATGATAAAAACCATCTACTTGTGAAAGTTGAAACCTTAATATGGGCTGGTAAAATTGAAGCAAAACTTAAGAGTTTTGAAAATCTGAAATACTCATTAAAATTATCTTTAGAGTTGTAAATCAGTGTGTTACTTCCTAAAAAAGGTGATTTTAGGGGTGAAAAGTGTCGGGGTAGCAGGATTGCGCACCTTCTAACTTTTACATGATATAAACAAGCTTTAAAACTAAAAATTGCACCACTCTTTGTACTGGCA